>JAJYPP010000163.1 GCA_021795235.1 bacterium | reverse complement strand
CATGTCCCGGACCTGATCGGACTCCCCGGAGCGAGAGCTGTCCTCGTCCTCACCGGTGACCTCATGCTGTGCCCACCCCCGCGTTGGCCGATACTGGCCAACAGCGCGCTCAACTGCTCGCGACCCGGGCGTCAGTCCCACCGACTGTCGGCGGGCTCACCATCGAGCCCCAACAGGGGGCGGGCCGCCGCCGGTGCACACGGTCGCCCAAGCCCTTAACCTGAGACTCTCGGGCTGCTCGGTCGACGGCAGGCCCGGGGCGGTGCTCGCAGTCGGGTCAGCCGGTCGCCTGGAGGTCACGTCATCAAGACTCCCTTCTTTGGATACCACATCCCCAACTTCAGCTTCCCGGGCGTAGCCGCAGATGGTCTGTTCGAGCATGTGGCGGGGCTGGCGGTAGCCGCTGAGGCGGCGGGCTTCGACATGGTCACCGTCATGGACCACTTCTACCAGATTCCCATGGTCGGGCCGGAGACCGAGCCGATGCTGGAGGCCTACACGACCCTGGGAGCGCTCTCCCAGCGCACCACCAGGGTCCTCCTCGGCGCTCTGGTGACGGGGGTCACCTACCGCAATCCCGCCCTGCTGGCCAAACAGGTGACCACTTTGGACTCACTCTCCCAAGGCCGGGCGATCCTCGGCATCGGAGCTGCCTGGAACGAGTCTGAGCACCGGGGCTACGGCTTCGAGTTTCCTCCGGTGGGTAGGCGCATGGACCGTCTGGAGGAGGCGCTGCAGATTGCCAAGGCCATGTTCACCGAGAGCCGGCCCAGCTTCTCCGGCAAGTACTACAAGATCGAACAGGCCCTCAATGTGCCCAGGCCGCTCCAGCCCGGCGGGCCTCGGATTCTGGTGGGCGGTGGAGGCGAGCAGCGCACCTTGCGGTTGGTGGCTAGCCATGCCGATATCTCGAACTGGTTTGGTACCGTCGAGGACATGCGCCGCAAGGGGGACATCCTGGAGCGCTACTGTGCCCAGGAGGGTCGTGATCCCGCGCTGATCCTGCGCACCGCTATGGCCCAGGTCCTGCTGGTCCCCTCGGAAGGCGACGCCGAGGCCGTGATCCGTGGCATTCCCGCTGCGCGACTGCCCCTGCTGGGCGAGCCGGCCACCCCTGAGCAGGCCGCGGAGCGACTGGCGGAGTACATGGACGCCGGGATCGGAGGGTTCACCTTTGCCAACGCCAACCTGCACACGCCCGAGCTGATCGCGGTGGCCGGCGAGGTCAAGCGCCTGCTGAGCTGAGCTGAGGAGAGCGTCTCCCCGGTGGCGCTAGCCGAGTCTCGCTGGATCGTGGGACACTGGTCCGGATGTCGACAGGAAGCACCACTGGGTCAGAGTTCGCCAGGGAGCTCGCGGCCAGCTCCCGCTCTCGAGGGGGCTCGCTGCCACTGAAGCGCGAGGTCTCGGACTTTCTGGATCGACTTCTGGGGCTGCTTTTCCCGCAGCTATCGGAGGAGAGTGTCGGGACGGTGGAGGAAATCGAGGTCCGGCTGCAGCTGGTGCGCTGTGATCTGGCGAGGCTGCTGAGGCCGACCTTCGGTCAAGTGCGCGGTGAGGAGATATCTCACGAATTCGTCGACGTCCTGCCCCAGATGCACGTAGCCCTCGGCCTGGACGCAGCCGCGATCGTCGCGGGCGATCCCGCCGCCGAGAGCCTGGATGAGGTGGTCGCGGCCTACCCCGGTTTCATGGCCATCGCCACCCACCGGGTGGCGAATCGCCTTCACCACCTGGGCATACCGGTGCTGCCCCGGTTGTTATCGGAGGTCGCCCACACCAAGACCGGGATAGATATCCACCCGGGCGCCTCGATCGGCCGCTCCTTCTGTATCGATCATGGCACCGGGATCGTCATCGGCGAGACCGCGGTCATCGGCGATGAGGTCAAGATCTACCAGGGTGTGACCCTGGGTGCGCTCAGCGTGGCCAAGGCCGCGGCTGGCACCAAGCGCCATCCGACGCTCCAGGACCGTGTCGTCGTCTACGCCAACGCGACCGTGCTGGGGGGCGACACCGTGGTTGGCCACGATAGCGTGGTGGGAGGCAACGTCTGGCTGACCCAGAGCGTGCCCCCGTATTCTCTTGTGTATCACAGCAGCCAGGTTCGGGTCCGCAAGGTCCCGGAGGCTCAGGACCAATTGGACTTCGTCATCTGACGGTCTTACGGCAACCACAGCAAGAAGCGGAGGAGCCATGAGAGTCGACAGCATTCTGGAGACGGTTGGGCATACCCCTGAGGTCCGCATCAACCATCTCTTCGATCCCCGGGTCCAGGTCTGGGCGAAGCAGGAGCGAGTCAATCCCGGGGGCAGCATCAAGGACCGGATCGCCCTGGCGATGATCGAGGACGCGGAGCGCCGGGGAATCTTGACGGCAGCCTCGGTGATCGTCGAGCCCACCTCGGGGAACACCGGGATCGGCCTGGCCCTGGCCGCGGCCGTCAAGGGCTACCGCCTGATCCTGGTCATGCCGGAGTCTTTTTCAATGGAACGCCGCAAGCTGATGACGGCCTACGGAGCGGAGCTTGACCTGACTCCGCGCGAATTGGGGATGCGCGGCGCCATCGCCCGAGCCGAGGAGATAGTGGCCGCGACCGATGGGGCCTGGATGCCGATGCAGTTCGACAATCCCGCCAACGTCGAAGTCCACCGCCGCACGACCGCCGAGGAGATTGCCGGCGACTTCCCGGAAGGGCTTGACTACCTGGTGACCGGGGTCGGGACCGGTGGGCACATCACCGGCTGCGCCGAGGTCTTAAAGCAGACCTGGCCCCAGCTCAAGGTCTACGCGGTGGAGCCGACCCTGTCGCCAGTCCTATCCGGAGGTAAGCACTCGCCGCATTCAATCCAGGGGATCGGCGCCGGGTTCATCCCCGGAGTCATGCGGACCGACCTGCTCGACGGCATCGTTCAGGTGGATCCCAAAGACGCCTTCGACTACGCCAGGCGTAGCGCGCGAGAGGAGGGGATGCTGGTCGGGATCTCATCGGGAGCGTCCCTGGCCGCAGTGGCTTCTCTCATTCCCGAGATGGCCGATGGCGCGCGCGTGCTGACCTTCAGCTACGACAGTGGGGAGCGCTATCTATCGGTGGATGCGCTCTTTGGTTGAGTCCCCGTCCATGGTCCCGGGGCCACAGGGCGGGACTCTCTGAGGCCAGGCCATCTGCGCGTCATTGCGACCGATACCGTCGGTGAGCAGCATTTGAGCTGGGAGTCGCGAGCGCGCCACCCTGCCGGCCGTGCGGGTCGACTCGGGAAGCGGCCGTTGCTGGCCTGAACGCTCACCTGGCGGTGGATGCGAGGCGGTGCTGCGGGCTCTCAGGATGCCACCTTTCCCGGGTCGGCTCTTACAGGAGACGCTTCGCGTGGGGCGTTCTGGCCCGCGTCCGTTGCCACATTATGGTTGCGATCGGGGACCGGCCACTTGAGTCGGCACGGAGATCGTCGGAGTCAGAGCAGAAGCTCGTACTCCAGCTCATATCGATGAGTGCCATCTCCCTCAACCGTGAGGTGAAAGGTGCCGGCAATGCCATGGAGCTGACTTTCCGCAGGTGGGGCAGGTGAAATCGTGACACAGGGCAGGGGAGTCAAGGGGAGGGAGCGGAGGCCGCTGCGAGGAGGCGGTCGGTGACCTGGACTGAGAGCTGCTCCAGTTCGGCTAG
>JAJYPP010000162.1 GCA_021795235.1 bacterium | reverse complement strand
ATTAGTAGGACGGATGGTCCTCTAGACGGTATGAGCACAGTGGAGAAGGTCACGGTCAGTCTGCCAGCCGAACTGCTGGCTCGGATCGAGGACCGCCGTCACGGCCGCGACACCAGCCGTTCCGAAGTGGTCTCAGAGCTGCTTTGGCGCGGCTGGCGCCAAGCCGAGACCGAGGACCGCGAGCAACGGTGCCGCGCCTCCTACCAGGCGGAGCCCGACACCAGGGAAGAGCAGGCATGGGCCGACCAGGCGGCAGCCGATATGCTCGGTGAGGAGGACTCTGTCTGGGGAACCGACGACGCCGGCAACGATGCGTCGGGCTGAGGTCTGGTGGGCCGAACGGCCACCCGGCCAACGCCATCCCGTACTCCTGCTCTCGTGGGACACGCACGGCGACTGGCGGGATCGTGTGACCGTGGCCGACATCACCACCAACATCCGGGGTCTCGACGCCGAGGTTCCCCTAACCGAGGCCGACGGAATGCCCCGGCCATGCGTGGTCAACCTGGACCACATCGCGACGATCCCACGCAGTATCCTCCGTTCTCGCCTAACTAGGCTGAGCACATCGCGGATGACCGAAGTCCACCGTGCAACCCATTTGGCGCTCGGCCTCCCTCTCCCCTGCGGCATCGCATAGCCGTCGCGGGGCCATCCCCATAGAGTCCCGGACTGGGCACTGGACCGCCCACTCAAGATCACAGGTGGCTGCCCCGAAGGAACCGCCGCGAACTGGCCGGTACCTTGCAAGCCCAGCCGCGGACTATCACCTCGCTCCTGACTCCGCCCTTGCCCTGGGTGAACCACGGCTCGCCCCGGATCACCGCCGCCATCCGGCGAGATGCTGCCTCAGCGGCTCCTGGGCGTCCGTGGGGCTCGGGGTGGCCTGGATCAACCGCCCCACACAGGAGGTTGCCTGACTACAGACTTTCCCGACCACGTCTGTCTCAAAGAGGTTGACATTTTCCGCCGCACGATCTGCTCCGGAGTGTGCTTCCTGCCTTTCATCTCGGACCTCCTTGCCCCTTACGGCCAGTTTGGACCACATATCACCTGGGCCAGTCAGCGGGGACCCCACAACGCCCTTCGGCGAGTCCGTGTGGCCTGTCGTCCGATCATTGACCGCCGCCGAGGGGAGGTCTGCGCTCTGGGCCGTGGGCCATCTCGGGTACACGCCCCGGGCAAGGGGTTATCCCGCCTCAGTGAGTTCAGATGAAGCGGTTCGAACAAGGTCCATGATGGCGGAGGGAGAGGGATTCGAACCCCCGGAAGCGTTGCCGCCTCAGCGGTTTTCAAGCTCTCGCACTGATGTTCGTCTACGTCCGCCGACGTTCACCCGGATCACAAATATGACGTCGTGCGTCCGCTACTGGCTGCCTCTGTTCAGCTAGATCCGCTCACGTTGCCGTCGCGGTTGCCGTCGCCGAGGCGCTGTCCCGGGAAGTCTGGAAGGTCATGGTCGATGCCGAAGGCAGGGAGATGTCCGAGTTCGCCGACTGGTGGCTGAGCCTGGAGCTGACCATGGGCGCCTGCCTCTGCGTTTGGGACCCGAACCTCCGCCGGCTGTTCAACTCCGGCGACGCAACCAGAACCCTCGATTAGACACGCTGAGGAAGCAGCCGAGACTTCGCCTCGCTGGCCAAGGCATCTACAGCCTCGTCCCCGAAGTAGCGAGCGTGGGTGCTGCGCAGCTGACCTTCAGACGCGGCCTCCAAGATCACGACCTCAGTGCTCGGAGAAGCTCCTAGCTCCAGTTCAAGCCTGGCCTTCATGGCGGCCTCACCTCGAGACGGGCTGAACTGGCGCAGGTCGACCAACCGTCCCGCCTCCCGATCGTAGACGACCACGAACAGGCTCATGGCTGCTGCCCCTTCAATTCGCTCACCATGGTATACCCGGCGAGGCCGATCCCTAGCGCGGTGACCAACCGTGACATGGGATGGAGGTCATCCGGGGACTCTTCAAATGCAGCTATCACGTCGCTGAGCAAAAGTAACCGATCTCGCGTTCCCGGGTGCCCAGGAACGTTGCCCCCGTACTTGAGTTCCGGCGCTCCGTGGCCAAGCGCGAGCGTTTCCGACAGCTCTGCCCACCAGTGTTGGAGGTTCGTCCTTACCTGCACCTCCACCCGGTACCCATCGATCATCGGAACGACATGTACGGCACGGTACCCGTGGCTCGGCCTGACTCGGAGATCAAGAACCCGCGCATCTGGAAGCAGCTGAGACAAGGCTGCCACCAACCTGTCTTGGTCCGTGCGGTCAACGGCAATAATCCTGCAGCCCGCGATGTCCTGCATCTGCGATAGGCGCATGGATCCCCGAGCCAGCTTCGAGACTATCGAGGCAGTTGACTTGCCGGGACGACCCGTCGGAGCCAAGCCCAACTCGCTTCGAATCCTTGCCATGACCGCTTCGTAGGCCGGCACGAACGACCGGCGGTATCTGTCCAGTTCCCGGATGCAGTCCGGCTCGCGACTTCCACGACGTAGTCGCTCTCCGAGCGCATCGATCTGGGCATTCGGCCGATCAGGCATGAGTATGCGACTCCCCCCGGAGCGCCACGCGCCCCTGGTCGTTTGCGCCATGACCGCTATGCACCCTCCAAGTATCAGCTGGCGGGAGTGCCGAGCAGGCTAGACGCAGGCACGTCTGATCTCTTGGAGCGCGAGCCGTTGGCCTTGAGTCTGACTCCTGAGAGTCACGACCCGTACGTTTGGTGAGAATAGCGCGACCCGCTCTGGCCCTGAAGGAGGGCGCCTCGGTGGAGAGCGCGCCGAGGGCACTCGCATAGCCGATGAAGCCCCGCACCAACCGGTCCTGCGCGGCTGCCCGGACCCGCTGCCGCACCAGTGGCGAGGACGGCGACCCGAGCTCGACCTGGCGGAGCTCGGCCCAGACCGGGTCCTGGTGCCACCGGGAACGGTTGCTGTCCTTCCCCGGGCGGCGGAGCGAGATCCACCCCATCCCGTACTCCCACAGCCGTTGGCGTGACCAGAGCGCCTGCTCGAGGGTCTCCAGCCCGAACGCTCGCAGCGCTCGGCGGCGGAACTGACACTCAACCCGCCAGACGGGCTGCTCGGGATCGCGGCCCCGCCAGATCTCCTCCTGCCAGTGCTGGTCCCTGCCCGCCATCTCCAGCGACTTGTCGTAGATCCGGCAGACCACGTCGCCCTTCCCGAAGGTGAAGCCGGAGAAGCTTCGGCCGCTGAGCTGCGCCTGACGGGGAACTTTGAAGACGCGGCGGCGAGTGGCCTGCCATCTGAAGTCAGAGAGGTCCCGTGCTGTCGGGATCCAGACCTGGAAGTCGCAGTACAGGTCGAGTCTCAACACCCGGAGCGGGCCCCTCACGTCCATCACTGCCTCGTCCAGCCAACCCTCCACCATGGCGACGGCGGTCTCAACCCCGCAGGCGTGAATGAAGGGCGAGTGCCACTGCACGAAGACCGGCGGGAAGGGATCGACGGCGCGCAGCATCAGCTCGATCCGCGCCGACCGCAGCCAGATCGGGTAGCCCCTCCACCCGTGGGGCTTGAGGATGAAGCCCTCGGGGTTGTCGCCGAGGTCGACCACTGAGCCGTCAGCACCGGTTTGACCCCGGAGTTCGCCCAATTCCTGGCGCAGGCCGGGGCGCAGCGCACCCGGCGCGGAGGCGTGGATCGTGTCCAC
>JAJYPP010000064.1 GCA_021795235.1 bacterium | reverse complement strand
AAGCTCTTGACACCGAGTGTTTTTGTATCCAGAATCCACCAAATGAACCTTCGTCCGATTCCCGGCCTCCGATGACGCTGCCGGCAGGGGCGCCTGAGCTCGCCGCCATCGGCGTCCCGACCCTGATCGAGCGCCCCTCCAGGCTGGCGGAGTCGGCCGTCGAGCAGCTTCGCACCCTGATCTTCAACGGTCAGCTGCCGCCCGGCACGGTTCTGCGCCAGGAGGAGTTGGCGGGACGGCTGGGGATAAGTCGGACTCCCCTGCGGGAGTCGCTGCGACTTCTGGAAGCGCAGGGGCTGGTGGAGACGACTCCCAGTGGCGCGAGCCGGGTGGTGGACCTGAGAGGACAGGCTGCCGTCGAAGCTCTCGAGCTCCGTGAGGTGGTGGACGGCCTGGTCGCCCGCCTCAGCGCACAGAGGGGCTTGAGCTCGGAGCACCAGGGTCGGTTCGAGGCGATGCTGACGGAGATGGACCGCGCCAGCCGCGCGGACGACAAGCAGGCCTACCTCGCCACCAACGCCCGCTTCCATCTCGAGCTCATGGAAAGCCTGGAGCATCGCTGGCTCGACCAGCTCACGGTGGTGGTCAGGTTGTCATCCCAGGCCACCTACTTGGGCAACCAGCCTGGCGGCGAGCGCTTGCGCCGGTCCGCCCTCGAGCACCGAGCAATCCTTGCCGCCATCCTCGAGCATCGTGCGGACCTGGCCGAGGAATTGGCTCGCGACCACGTGCGCAACGCGACCAGCCACTGGGTGGTTGCCGACTCCCAGTCTCTATGAGACGGCACAACACCCGGGCCCCAGCGGCGCGACCCGACCACGGGCTCTCAGGGCCAGCCCGCAACCATCATGCAAGCGCGGCGACCAGGACCCGGCAATTGATTTGGAGAGGTGTGGAATGACCGATATGCGAAGTAGAAGCCGATGGCTGATCACCGCCCTGGTGGCAGCCGCCGCCTTGCTCCTGGCCGCCTGCTCGTCGGGAACCGCCTCCTCCGCGCACTCTTCGGGTGGGGTGGTCACCTTCGCCGAGGGGGCCGGGAACTCTCCCAACTACATCTCTCCGATGACCGCGGGACCTTACTACTCGGTCGCCAACTCGTCGGACTTCTCGTACGCCTTCTACCCACCGCTGTACTGGTTCGGAGATCACGGAGAGCCGATCCTGGACGAGTCGTTGAGCTTTGCCACCCTGCCCGTTTACTCGGACAACAACACCGTGGTGACCGTGCACCTGAAGCACTGGATGTGGTCCAACGGCAAGCCGATCACCGCCCGGGACATCGTCTTCTGGATGAACCTGCTGAGCGCGGCAACCGATCCGGCCTCACCTAGCCTGGGGAGCAGCAGCGCTCCCGGGCCCGGCTGGGGGGCATTGGTCCTGGGCGCGTTCCCCCAGAACGTGGTCAGCTACACCCAGACCGGAACCTACTCGGTGCAGTTCAAGCTCAACCGCGCCTACAACCCGACCTGGTTCACCTACAACGAGCTGAGCCAGATCAACCCCATCCCCCAGAACTCGTGGGATCGGCTCTCGCTGTCGGGACCGGTCGGCAACTACGACTCATCCGCCCAGCAGCGGATGCCAGCGCCGGCTTCTGACGGTCTGCCCGCCGGTTCTTATGTCCCGGTCCACCCCGGCACCGCCACCTCGGGAGCCCTCGGGGTCGCCCAGTTCATCAACACCCAGGCCCAGGACCTCTCCACCTACGCCACCAATCCGATGTGGCAGGTGGTCTGCGGTCCCTTCAAGATCAGCCAGTTCAACACCAGCGGCTATCTGAAAATGGTCCCCAACAAGAACTACTCGGGGTCTCCCAAGCCCACCATCTCGGCGCTGGTGGAGGAGCCCTTCACCAGTGACACCTCGGAGTTCAACGCCCTCCACAACGGCAACATCACAATCGGCTACATCCCGCGGGCGGATCTGGGCCAGCGGGCAGCCCTCAAGAAGCTGGGGTATTCCTTCGCCCCCTGGTACTCGTTCTCCGATGCCTACATGCTCTACAACTTCACCAACACCTCGGTGGGCAGCATCTTCAAACAGCTGTACTTCCGGCAGGCCTTTCAGTCACTGGTCAACCAGCCCCAGTACATCAAGGACTTCTACGGCGGCTTCGGCACGATCAACAATGGACCGGTGCCGGGCTACCCGCCCAAGAACCCCGACGAGAGTCCACTCGAGGCGAGGGGACAGGTGTATCCCTTCGATCCGGCCAAGGCAGTGAAGCTGCTGCGTGACAACGGCTGGAATGTGGTGCCCCAGGGAGTCACCACCTGTGCCCATGCGGGCACGGCTGCCGGCGACTGCGGCAGCGGCATCAGCGCCGGGGAGCCCCTCACCCTCAAGCTGCTCTACGCCAACGGTTCGACAGCACTCACCAACGAGATGGAGGCGATGCAGTCGGAGATGAAGGCGGCGGCTGGGATAAACCTCCAGCTCTCCACCGAGACTGGATCGAATGTCTTCGGCACCACCCTCAACAACTGCACCTACAAGACCCCCTGCAACAACTGGCAGATCGCTGACTGGGGTGCGGCCTGGGTCTACTCCCTGGACTACCTGCCCACCGGCGGTGAGATCCTGGCGGCGGGAGCGTCCAGCAACGGCGGCGACTACTCGAATCCCACCAATCAGGCCAACATCGCGGCCAGCCACGTGGCTCCGACAGCAGCAGCGGAGATTGCGGCGCTGTTCAAGTACGAGGACTTCGTGGCGCGCCAGCTGCCCCTGATTTGGCTGCCGAACACTCCCTACCAGCTCACCGTCTACAAGAGCAACCTGAAGGGGCTGCTGCCGCAGGGCGTGTACGAGGAGCTCTACCCCCAGTACTACTCCTTCAGCTGACCACCGCTGGGCTCGGCAGCCCAGCGGATCCAACCGGTGGCGGCAGGGACCGGCCTCAGCGCCGGCCTCCTGCCCCACCGTAGCGAGGGGCCATTGCTGGTTCCTCGCTGCACGCTCAATCCTGCCTTTGAAAGTCAGTCGGCGGAGACGCGGCGGCGAACCTCCTCCTCTGGGAGCCGCAGCACGGTCCGCGCCCGCGAGCCGCGCTCGGTCTGCGCCTGAAAGAGAGCGTCGAGAATTCCCTCCTCGGTCGCCTCCAGGGCGGCGCTGAAGAAATGGTCCATGAGGTCATTGCGAAGGACAGGCTGGAGGTACCAGGGCTCCTCTCTGTCATCTCGAAAGCCCACGGTTGACAGGGCCAGGAACAGGTCTCCACTGCCGTGGCTGCCCCGGCTGCCCACCCGAGCCATTCCCAGGGCGGCCCTCTGGGCTACTCGCCGCAACTGCTGGTGCCCAAGCGGAGCATCGGTGGCAAGGACCACCACCAGAGAGCCAGCGGGCGGAGCCACTTGCCCCGCGTCCCGGACCACCTCACCCGGCAGATGTCCGACGGCACGGCCACCGACGATGAGGTCTCCCGGCCGACCGAAGTTGACCAGGCACAGGGCACCCAGGTGATACGACTCAGCGTGGAATTCGACCCGGCGAGAGGAGCTGCCAACTCCGCCCTTGAAACCGAAGGAGACCATCCCGGTGCCCGCCCCCACCGCACCCCACTCTGTCTGATCGTCGCGAGCGTCCGATATCGCCTCGGCCACGTGCTGGGGCTGCAGGGGGGGATGGCGGGTGTCGGAGAGCCACATGTCGTCGCATTCGGCCACCACCCCAAGACAGGGCTCTCGACTCACGCCCAGAGCAGGACAGATGCTGAACATGTAGTCGGAGAGTCCCTGCAGGACGGTTGGCACGGCGGCAGTCCCGGTGAGCGCAACCGGAGTCTCGATCGCCCCCCATTCGTTCACCTGGTGGAAGCCCGTCATCTCGCCGGTGCCGTTGAAGACGACTCCGGCGGCGGGCAGACACTCCTCCGGAAGGTCAGCCTTCGGCACCACCACGGTGACGCCGGTGCGCGCGATGAAGGGGCTGTCGTGGCGAACCGTCCGGTGTCCAACCCGAATCCCAGGGACATCGCAGATCGTGTTCTGGGGTCCTGGTTCGAGGAGCCACGGCGCCAGCCCCCACGACCTGGGTCCAGGTTTATCAGCTCCAACGCTCACAACTCGGCAGACTACCAGGCGCCTGGCTGACCGAGCCGCGAGCAAGCGCATACCCGCTAAGAGCACCGACTTGGCGGTGAAGGTACATGCGTGCCGGCCTCAAGAGATTGCCCACGGTCTTAGGAGTCGGTGATTGCTCCGGGTCCGGCTCCAGTGGAGACGCTGGTCGTCGGAGCCCTTTGCGAATGGCTTAGGAGGATGCCTATTGACATTTTTGGATCCAGGATCCAGAATCTCAGGAGATACCTACGTCGCGTACACAAGGCATGCGATCTATGCGGACTCCCTCGTCAGGCTAGATGGGGGAACCATGGGAGGGTGGCCCGATGACAGGATTCAGGGATAGAGCGGTCCTGGGGATCGCCTGCATCGGTATAGGTGCAGCTCTTATCGTGACCGCGTGCTCTGGTGGAGCCGTCCGGCCCGCCAGGCCAGGTGGAAGGACGGTGACTTTCGCCGAGGCGGTGGGAGCCACCCCCAATTACATTTTCCCAATGCAAAACGGGTCGGAGCTCACAGATGCCAACCGGGGCCAGTTCTCCAGCTTGATGTTCCTCCCCCTCTATTGGTTAGGGAATCACGGGCAACCGGCAGTCAACCCGCAACTCAGCCTGGCAGCTCAGCCCCGTTTCTCGTTGGACAACACCGTGGTCACCATTACTCTCAAGCACTGGATTTGGTCAGACGGGCAGCCGGTCACGGCACGGGACGTCGTCTTCTGGCTGAACTTGCTTAGCGCCGTAACCGACCCTCAAGCCCCAGCCATCGGTAGCAGTTCCGCACCCGGACCCGGATGGGGAGACGCCGTTCCGACAGAATTTCCCGAGAATGTTGTCAGCTATCGTCAGACCAGTACCTACAGTCTGGTGTTGCATCTGAACGCCTCCTACAACCCGACCTGGTTCTTAGACAACGAGTTGACTCAGATCTACCCGCTGCCCGTGCAATCGTGGGATCGGCTCTCCGCTGGTGGACCAGTGGGAGCATACGATCAGACGGCACAGCCTAGGATTCTGCTGCCGACCGGAAAGACACAACCTTGCGGCGACTGCTACGTGCCACAGAACCCGGGCACGGCTTCCAGCGGTGCTCTGGGAGTAGCCCAATTTCTCAATAGCCAATCTGAGGATACGTCAACCTACGACACCAATCCTCTTTGGCAGGTCGTAGACGGCCCATTCCATCTCAGCCAGTTCACGACCAGCGGCTTTGTGAAAATGCTGCCTAACAAGTCGTACTCGGGCACTCCCAAGCCTCAAGTGTCCGCCTTTGAGGAGCTTCCGTTCACCAGTGACACGGCTGAGTACAACGCTCTGAACCAAGGAGCGCTCACCATCGGTTACGTTCCTCCCCAGGATCTCGGCCAGCTTGGGTCGCTAGCGAGGCGGCAGGGGTATAGATATGCGCCCTGGTACGTTTTCGGGTTGAACCTTATCGCCTACAACTTCACTAACCCGTCAGTGGGTTCCATTTTCCAGCAGCAGTACTTTCGGGCAGCGCTGCAAGAGCTAATTGACCAACCCCAGTACATTTCGGCATTTCAGCACGGAGAGGGAAAAATTGAGAACGGGTTGGTGCCGACGTACCCTCCCCACGATCCCTTCGTGAGCCCGCTTGAGGCTGGACAGCAGGTGTACCCGTACGACCCCGCTCGAGCCGTTAGCCTTCTGAAGGCCCACGGATGGGCCGTGCGTCCGGGTGGCACCTCGGTATGCCTGCGGCCCGGGAATGGCGCCGGCGACTGCGGCGCCGGGGTGCATTTGGGTCAAGCGGCTACTTTCAATATGCTGTACGCCAGCGGGTCGTCCGCGCTGACCAACGAGATGGAAGCTCTGCAGTCGTCGCTTTCCTCCAAGGCAGGCATCACTCTACAGCTGAAAGGAGCTCCCGTAGCCCAGGCAATCGGAGTTGCTTTCGGGAATTGCTCTCCGACCAACCCTTGTGGCAACTGGCAGATGGTCGACTGGTATCCGACCGATGGGTGGACATGGCTTGGCGGACTCCCAACCGGAGGCGTGATGTTCTCCAACGGCGGTGCCAACGCGGGGGACTTCACCTCAGCGACACTGTCGGCCGACATCGCCGCAACCCATACAGCCACCAGCCAATTGGCGGAGGAGCAGGCGATGTACCGCTACGAGGACTACTCTGTGCGACAGGCCATCTTCGGTATGCTCCCCAATCTACCCTACCAACTGACTGTTTATAAGAAGAGCCTGTCAGGCCTTCTCCCCCAGGGAGTGTTCACCGAAATTTATCCGCAGGATTACGTCGTTGCTCGCTGAATTGAGTACGGAACAGGCCCGCCACCTGCGGCCCATATCGGTACCCTCTCGGCGAGCCCAGAGTCCGTGCCAGAGGTAATGTGCGTCGCGGGTCCGCTGGACGTGGGTAACCTGGGAGTGACGCTTGCCCACGAGCACCTGCTTATGGACGGTGGGTGCCTGTGGCGCCCACCGAAGGACGCCGCGCGGTCATGGTTGGTTGACGCTCCAGTGACCAGAGACCTGTACCAGACCTTGGCCCTTGATCCCTATCACTCGCGCGACAACGTGCGGCTCGACGATCCGGACGAGGCCCTCCAGGACCTGCTCACATTCCGGGCCGTTGGGGGTCAAAGTATGGCCGACCTTTCCTCACGCGACATAGGACCATACCCAAATGAACTGCGCAGCCTCTCACTGGCGTCAGGTGTCAATATCATCGCTGGCACCGGGTTCTACGTGAAGTCAGCTCACCCAGCCTGGTTGGCTGGCGCTGAAGAAGAAGCAATCGCAGACGCTATGCGGCGAGACCTACTCGTTGGGTTCGGTCACACAGCTGTGCGCGCCGGCGTGATTGGGGAACTAGGCACCAGCTCCCCAATCCACCCCGATGAGGTCAAGGTTCTCCGTGCCGCAGCCACGGTTCAGGCGGAGACCGGGGTAGGGATCAACGTCCACCTCACCCTCTTCGCTACGGAGGGCGGCCGGGTCCTTGACATTTTGGAGGCGGCTGGCGCAGATCTCTCGAGAGTTGCCCTGAGCCATCTAGACGAGACCTTGGACTTCACTTACCACAAGAGTCTCGCGGCCAGGGGTGCTTTCATTGAGTTCGACACCTGGGGCTCCGAGTGCCAGTTCAAAGACTCGCAAGCGCGAGAACCGCTGGACGAGGAGCGCCTCGAGGCCATTCAGCGGCTGGCTGACAGCGGCCACATCGGCCAGCTGCTTCTGTCCCAAGACGTGTGCACCAAAATGCAACGGCGGAGCCGCGGAGGCCCAGGATACGACCACGTCCTGACTGATGTGCTGCCGAAGCTACGGCAGCGGGGGTTCAGCGAGGCGAGCATCGATCAAATGCTCGTGGGGAACCCTGCCCGCTTCTTCTCCGGCGCTGGCGGCGTAGCCGCTTCGCTGTGAGAACCCTCAGTTGGGAAGCAACACTGGCCGTAGCAGCGAAGGCGTCAATGGGGCACATTGCCGGGACACGCTTCCCAGCCGAGATGGGAAGAACGTTGTCGCCTCCGTACGGTTGGCCATACAAAGCAAATTCCAAGCGAAAGTCCAGCTTGACGGCAATCGGTCGTCGGTTCTAGGTCGAGGGAGCAAGATACTATGAGCATCAGTGAGCGGCATCGGGCGACGGTCATGGCTGTCCAACCAATGGAGACGGAGCTGGAGATGGTCCGTGGTGACGGGCCATACCTCTACACCGCAGACGGCCGCCAGCTGCTGGACCTCGCCACCGGGATTGCCGTCAACGCGGTGGGCTACTCCCATCCCCGCGTGCTGGCTGCCATCGAGGGCCAGCTGAAGCGACATCTGCACCTCTACAGCGGCACCGGGTACCAAGCGGCGCTGGTCGACTATGCGGAGGCACTCTGCCAGGAGCTGCCCGCCGACTACCGCATCTTCTTCGGGAACTCCGGGACCGAGGCGGTGGAGGCCGCGATCAAGCTGGCTCGCTTCGTGACCGGGCGTCCCGGAGTGATCGCGTTTCGTGGCTCCTTCCACGGGCGGACGCTGGGGGCTCTCAGCCTCACCGCCTCGGCCGCCCGGTACCGCTCCGGGTACGAGCCGCTGCTGCCGTCGGTGTACCACATCGACTACCCGGCGCCAACCAGGCTTGGGCTCTCCGCGGAGCTGGCTCTGGCCCATGTCCAGACGCAGATGGAAAGACTGCTGGAAACAGAGGTGAGCCCGGACCGAGTTGCCCTGATGGTGGTCGAGCCGATCCAGGGTGAGGGCGGCTACGTGATTCCGCCCGACGACTTCCTTGGTTGGCTGCATCGGTTGTGCCGGCGCCACGGGATACTGCTCGCAGCCGATGAGGTGCAGTCTGGGATGGGACGGACCGGACGCATGTTCGCCTACCAGCATTCGATGGCCGCGCCTGACCTGGTGATCATGGGCAAGGCGCTTGGCGGCGGCCTGCCGCTGTCGGCTCTGGCCGCCCCCGCCTCACTCTCCGATCTCTGGCCGGAGGGGGCGCACGGCACCACCTTCGGGGGCAACGCGCTCTCATGCGCGGCCGGGCTGGCAACTCTGGAGGTGATCAGGGAGGAGCACCTGACCGATGCCGCCGGCCGGTTGGGATCAGCCGCCATCCAACACCTCGCCCCCCTGCTGGACCTGCCCGAGGTGCTGGAGGTGAGGGGGCGTGGACTCATGGTGGCGGTGGAATTTCAAGGCGAGCGGGCCGGCCAGCTCGCCCATGAGGTGGTGGTCGAATCGCTGCGGGCGGGGATGGTGCTGCACACAGCCGGGCTGCGCCATGAGGTGATCCGGCTCATGCCACCGCTCAACATCGGGACCGAACTGTGGAGCTCCGCCCTGGACCGATTGATGGAGGTGGTCCGCGAGGTATGCTCGCCGGCGGCGGTGGCGCGCGGATGAGCCCCCGGGGCGCGACGCCCGACTGTCGACCAGCGCGCGAATTGACGGCTGGGGCAAACCCGGCGCGGGAGCCCGGCCGTGGGGCTTGAGCCATTTCGGAACGAAGCCTTCCTCGACTTCAACCTGCCCGAGGAGCGGGCCCGCACCGCAGCGGCGATAGCCGAGGTGCGAGGGCGCCTGGGGGCGGAATATCCGCTTCGAATCGGCGGCCAAGCCGTGACCTGTCATGAGGTCTTCGAGTCTCGGGATCCAGCCGACCCGGCGACCGTTGTCGGGCGAGTCCACATGGCCAGTCGCGACCAGGCCCGCCTGGCGGTTGAGGCGGCCACCCGAGCCTTTGCCCCATGGGCTCACGTCAGCCCATGGGAGCGGGCGGCTCTGCTGCTGCGGGCCGGAGATATCCTCCGCCAGCGCCGCCGCGAGATGTTGGGCTGGGTCGCCTACGAGGTGGGCAAGAACTGGACGCAGGCGGACGGGGAGATCGCCGAGGCCATCGATCACTTTGAGTGGAACGCCCGGCAGCTGCTGCTGTGGGATTCTGGTCGCGAGATCCCGCCACTCCAGAGCGAGATCAACCAATACCGCTACCTCCCCCTCGGGGTGGGAGTCGTGATCTCGCCATGGAACTTCCCGACGACTCTGCCCCTGGGCATGGCTGTGGCGGCAGTCGCCGCCGGCAACACCGTGGTGCTCAAGCCAGCCGAGGAGGCTTCCGTGATCGCCCAGCAACTGTTCTCTGTGTTCGAAGAGGCGGGGCTACCTCATGGTGTGCTCAACCTTCTGCCCGGCCTGGGCCCCGAGGTTGGCGACGCCCTGGTGCGCGACCCTGATGTCCAGTTCGTGGCCTTCGTGGGCTCGCGCAAGGTCGGCACCGAGATCCACCAGCGAGCTGCCGGGCTGGTGCCAAAGCAACGTCAACTCAAGCGCCTCATGACCGAGATGGGAGGCAAGAACGCCACCATCGTGACCGCGGCCGCCGACATCCCCTGGGCGGTGCGCGAGGTTGTCTCCTCGGTGATCGGGTATCAGGGTCAGAAGTGCTCCGCCACCTCGAGGCTGGTGCTCCTGGACGAGGTGCACGACCGCTTCTTGGAGGACCTGCTCGCGGAGATCGAGCGCGTCAGCGCGGATCTGGGCCATGCCGCCGAGAACCACGCCTACGGTCCCTTGATCAACCAGGCGGCGCTGAACAAGGTAAATGGCTACATCAAGCAGGCGGCCGATTGGGGCCGAGTGGTGCGGATAGGAGAGCCGCGCTCTCCCGGCCACTTCGTCGGACCAACAGTGGTCGACGAGGTCCCAGCCAGTGCCCCAATCGCCCAGGAGGAGATCTTCGGACCGTTTCTGGCAATCCTGCGGGCTCGTTCGCTAGAGCATGCGGTTGAGATGGGCAACTCAGTCGAGTACGCCCTCACCGGGGCCGCCTTCACCCAGGATCCCATGGAGCTGGACTACATCCGCCAGCACTTCCTGGTTGGCAACCTCTACCTCAACCGCAGCTCCACCGGGGCGATGGCTGGGGTCCACCCCTTCGGGGGCTACAAACTCTCTGGAACCGGGCCCAAGGTGGGATCGCCCGACTACCTGGGCTTCTTTCTGCAAGCTCAGGCGATCACCCAGAAGGTGCGGTTTCCGAGGAGCATCTGAGCGGTGGAGATCCTGCCGATCCAAGATGCGGTCCGCCGGCATGTGCATGACGGCCAGACCCTGTACCTGGCCGGCTTCACCCATCTCATTCCATTTGCGTTCGGCCACGAGATCATCCGTCAGGGGCGCCAGCACCTCACCCTCTGCCGCGCCACGCCAGACATCATCTATGACCAGATGATCGCTGCCGAGGTGGCCGACCGGGTTGTCTTCAGCTACGCCGGCAACCCCGGGGTGGGGTTGCTGCACGCGTTTCGCCGGGCCGTCGAGACTCACCGGATCGAGTTGGATGAGTACAGCCACTTCGAGCTAATCGCCAGGCTCCAGGCGGGAGCGGCCGGGCTGCCGTTCTGGCCACTGCGCACCCTCGAGAACGACCTCACCCGACAGCGATCCCGGCCCATGGTCGCCAGCCCATATGGCCCCGAGCAGGTGGCGGTGGTGCCTCCCCTGAGGCCGGATGTCACCCTCCTGCACGCTCACTGCGCGGACCCCGAGGGCAACGTGTACGCCTGGGGGCTCCTGGGTGAGGTGCGCGAGGCCGCTCTGGCGGCGGACAAGGTCCTGGTCTCGGTGGAGGAGATCCGACCCGCCCAGCAGTTGCGGGAGCACCGGGACCACCTCCTGCTTCCGGGCTTTCGGGTAACCAGCATCTCCCTGGAACCGTGGGGAGCGCACCCCGCCTACGTGCAGGGGGTGTACGACCGCGACCAGGCTTTCTACAACGAGTGGGATCAGCTGTCGCGAGACGAAGCGGCCACCCAGGCGTGGCTGCAACGCTGGGTGAGGGATGTGCCGGATCGCGGGGGCTACCTGGGGCTCTGGTCCCCCGAGCGGCTGTCCGGGCTGCGCCGGGCCGCCTCCAATGAGTGAGCGCCGCCGGCTGGAGATGGCGGTCGTGGGAGCCCGGCTGCTCAAGGACCACGAGAGGGTTCTTGTCGGAGTCGGCCTGCCCAACCTGGCAGCCAACCTGGCCAAGCGGCTCCACGCACCCAACCTGGTGCTGGTGTACGAGTCAGGCATCATCGACGCGAGTCCTCCCCAGCTGCCCCTCTCCATCGGAGACCCGGACCTCGTGCGCACCTCGCTGTGCGTTTTGCCGATGTCCGAGCTCTTCTCCCAGTACCTCCAGACTGGGTGGATAGACGTCGGCTTCTTGGGTGGTGCCCAGGTCGATGAGTGGGGAAACCTGAACTCCACAGTGATCGGCGACTATGCATCGCCTCGGACGCGCCTGGCCGGCTCAGGCGGAGCTGCCGACATCGCCAGCTTCAACCGGCGCACGGTGGTCTTGATGCCCCATGAGCGGCAGCGCTTCCCGGCCCGGGTGGACTTCATCACCTCGCCCGGACATGAGCCCGGGAAAAGACGTCCGGGTGGTCCCAGCCACGTGGTCACCGACCTGGGCCTGCTCGACTTCGACCAGGATGGAAGGATGCGCCTGGTGGCAGTCCACAGTGGGGTCTCGGTTGCCGAGGTTGAGGAGAACACCGGATTCCCGCTCAATATCGCCAGTCACCTGACCGAGATTCCTGCTCCCACCACCTCCGAGGTCTCCACCTACCAGGCGCTCATAGGAGTGCAGCTGTGACCCAGGTCTTCTACCGATCGCCCGCCCACTCCTACCCCCAGATCTCCCACGGCCAGGGCATCTACCTGTTCGACCAAAACGGCAAGCGCTACCTGGACGGTTCCTCAGGGGCCTTGGTCGCCAACCTGGGGCATGGGCGGCGCGAGATCGCTCAGGCGATGGCGGAGCAGGCGGAAAGAGTGGCCTTCGCCCACACCGCCCGGTTCACCTCGGCCGCCCAGGAGGAGCTCGCGGCCAGGATCGCTGCCATGCTCCCCTACGGCCTTGCCCACACCTACCCGGTCTCGGGCGGGTCCGAGGCGACCGAGACGGCGATCAAGCTGGCGCGCCAGTACCACCTCGAGCACGGAGACCCCGGGCGCTTCCGGATCCTCGCCCGCTGGGCTTCCTATCACGGCAACTCCCTGGGGGCCCTGGCGGCCTCGGGTCACATCGCCAGGAGGTGTCCATACCTGCCCCTGCTGAGCCCTGCCTTCGCCCACTTCGACCCGCCAAGGGAAGAGTGCCCTGGACCAACGTCGGCAAGAGAGTGCCCCTGCCTGGCCTCACTGCGTGCGACCATGGAGCAGGTCGACCCGTTTTCGGTTGCCGCCATCCTGCTGGAGCCGGTCGGAGGGTCCGCCAGCTCGGGCCTGGTGCCGCACCGCGGCTACATCGCGGGGGTGAGGACGATAGCTGATGAATTTGGCGTCCTTCTGATAGCCGACGAAGTCATGACCGGATTTGGCAGGACCGGAGAGATTCTCGGCATGTCCCACTTCAGCACGGCTCCCGACATGATCACCTGTGCAAAGGGGATCTCGGGCGGATACGCGCCCCTGGGAGCGGTGGTCGCCAACGACCGGGTGTACGGCGCGGTCGCCGGCGGGAGTGGCCGATTCGCCCACGGATTCACCTACGGCGGCCATCCAGTTTCCTGCGCCGCTGGAGCCAAGGCGTTGGCCCTCCTTGAGGAGGAGGACCTGGTCGCGAATGCGGCACGGATGGGCTCTTTGCTGCGCGACGGACTGGAGGCGCTGCGCCTGCGGCATGGCTTCATCCAGGCTGTTCGCGGACTGGGCTTGATGCAGGGGCTGGTCCTGGAGCCGGGCCCCGAACCGGGTGCGAGAGCATCCCGGCTGGCCGACCAAGCCTTCGATCGGGGACTCATCGTCTACCCTGGCTCAGGCGGGCCAGAAGGAGTCGAGGGCGACCACGTCCTGGTCGCTCCGCCGTTGATCATCGACTCTCCAGGGGTCGATGAGTTGCTTTCGCTCCTGGACGAGTCCATTGCCGACCCGAACTGAACCAGAGCCCGCGCCCAGACCGAAGGTCATCTCGGCGGCTGCCCCTATCCTGGGATGAAGAAGTGGGAAGCTTCGGTCGGCCGCGCCGACGCGCATCAAGCCGAAGCAGCTTGGGCCGATCACTTGGAGTAAAGAATGAGCACTGACAGCAGGGGATCCCACGCCACCTCCTCGAGCACGGGCTCACAGCCGCCGGTTCCGGTCGACGACCTAGTCGAATCGAAGCACGCCATCACGATCGGTGGGAAGGAGATCAGGTACACCGCAGTCGCAGGCCGGGTCGTGCTGCAGGAGGAGGTGCTCAAGAAGGGCCAGTTCAAGGGACTTCGGCCCAAGGCCGAGATGTCCATCTGCGCCTACACCAAGGATGGCGCCGACCCCAGCACGCGACCGGTAACCTTCGCATTCAACGGTGGGCCCGGATCCTCCAGCGTCTGGCTCCACATGGGCCTGCTCGGCCCCCGCAGAGTGGTCATGGGCGACGCCGGGGCGTTGCTGCCGCCGCCCTACGGCCTGACCGACAACCAGGAGACGCTGCTGGATGTCTCAGACCTGGTCTTCATCGATCCTGTCTCAACCGGATACTCGAGGGTTGTTGCAGGTGGCACCCCGGGCGAATACCACGGCTTCCAGCGCGACCTGGAGTCGGTGGGTGAGCTGATCCGGCTCTGGACCACCAGAAACGGGCGCTGGGTATCCCCCAAATTCCTGGCCGGTGAGTCCTACGGGACGCTTCGCGCCAGCGCGCTGGCCAATCACCTGCAGGAACGCTTCGGGTTTTTTCTGAACGGGATCATCCTGATCTCGTCCGTCATCGACATGGGGACGATCCGCTTCACTGAGGGCAACGACCTTCCCGCCACGCTCTACCTGCCCACCTATGCGGCGATAGCCCACTACCACGGACTGCACCAAGAGCGGGCCCTTGAGGACGTGCTCGCCGAGGCGGAGGCCTTGGCAGCGCGCGAGTACCCTTACGCCCTGGCCCAGGGCTCGCGGCTCCCGGACGAGGAGCGAGCGGAGATGGTTCACCGTCTGGCGCTCCTCACCGGCCTGGGCGAGGACTACATCGACCGGGTCAACCTGCGGATCGAGCACCAGCGCTTCTTCCGAGAGCTGCTGCGCGGTCGCCACCAGGTGGTCGGGCGGCTGGACGGCCGCTTCCTCGGCTCAGACCCTGACGATGGCGGTGAGCGCCCCACCTTCGACCCCAGCCAGGTGGCGATCGCGGGGCCGTATGCGGCCGGACTCAATCACTACCTTCACAGCGAGCTCAACTACCGCTCCGACCTGCCCTACGAGGTGCTCACCGATCGGGTGCAGCCGTGGAGCTACGCCCAGTTCGAGGGCCGGCACGTGTCGGTCACCTCCTGGCTCGGCGAGGCCATGCGCCACAATCCGCACCTTGGCGTCTACCTCGCCTGCGGCTACTACGATGGCGCAACTCCGTACTTCGCGGCCGAGTACGCGTTCGCCCACCTGGACATTCCCGCAGCGCAGCGCGGGCAGGTCACCACCCACTACTACCCGGCCGGCCACATGATGTACGTCCACGAACCGAGCCGGCTGTCCCAGAGCCAAGCCCTGGCGGAGTTTGTGGGCAACTGGTCGAGGGCTGGGTAGCCGCCAGCAATCCGCCCGTCCAGCACCTGACGACGGTGGCGTGTCCGGAGCGGGGACGGCGCTCGGACCTCAGTTGCCACTTTGGTGCGGGACTGGCTGTGCACAGCGCGGCCGCTCAGATTATCTTGGGCGAGCGACCTGGTTGTGGGTGGCAGTCAGTCGAACAATCCAAGGGAGGGATCAGGTGGCGGCCCGCGCCAAATGGACACACGACAGTTGGGAGCTCAGACGGGTGCGCCGCTTGGGATGGAAGGTGTCGCCTTTAGAGGCGCGCTGGCTGTGTTGGGTATGGCTCGTGCACGGGCTGCGCCCATGACCGAACCCTCCCTCATCCATGTGGCCGGTCCTCCCGAAGCTGGCAAGACCGCCCTGATCGAGGCCGTCCTTGCCAGATCCGATGAGCCGGTGCTGGTCGCCCGCTGCATTCCCATTTCGGGGTCTCGAACCAAAGAGTCAGCACCGAGGTCCGACCGTGAACTGCAGCGCCTTCGCCGGGCGGGGGCCGCTGCGGTCGCCCGCTACTCCTTCCCACCCGAACGTGACGTCTTCGTCGACTTCTTCGAAACCGGGTTGATGCTCAACCTTTCCCAGGCGGTCATCCTGGAAGGTGGCGACCCGCTCGGGTCCTATGACCTGCGAGTCTTCGTAGCGCCGACTCCCGCGGCAGGTGAGACCGTTCCTCCTGAGTGCCCATAAGTAACACCCGGTCGGGACGAGCGGTCTTTCCCGACCTGGACGCTGCCAAGGTTGCCGTCGCCGTTTCGGGTCTTGCGCCACTGGTGTGGCTGCCCTTGCGCCTTCGGGGCTTGGACTGGTCCTCACACCCGGTACC
>JAJYPP010000016.1 GCA_021795235.1 bacterium | reverse complement strand
CACGGGCTCTGCGCCGACCTGAGCCAGTTAGGCGCCACCTTCCCAGGCACCGACATCCCCGTCACCTACGAGGTTGCAGTGCACCACTCTGAGCTTGCCGCTTGACCCTTCATGTCCAGACGTCTGCGGTGAGCGCGGCGCCGGTCATCGCCGTGCTTGGTCTCCAAAGCCTCCAGCAGGGCCTGCACCTCCGTGGGAAAGCTCGCCTGGCGCACCGGGATCGCCTGGTCAAAGGCACCCGGCTTGCGCTGCAGCACGGGCAGGTAGTGCCAGAAGTTGGTGACCGGATCACCAGGCCCGAAGGCGCGCTGGTGACGAGCTACACAACCGACCGAACTCCACACTTGGATCTCCCAGGCGAATGCCCGTAGGGTCAGCCACTGGCCCACCCACCGCAGCGGCACTGAATACTGCCGCTCTTTGAAGGTCACCAGCTGCTGCTGGGTGACCCGCACCCGGTGGCGGGTGCAGGCCAGGAATGGGGTCGGCGGCAGGGGGCCCAGCAGCGGCTGTTCAAGGGCGAACCGCTCGCCCACGGTGGTGCTGTGTCCACGGCGCCGCAGCCGCTCCTCCGCCAGGCAGCGCTCCGCCAGGATCCGATTCAGCTCCGCCCAGTCCGCCACGTCCGGCACCGGCACCAGGTACGTCCGCCGGAAATACCCCACAAGTCCTTCCACGCGGCCTTTCTCATGCCCCTGCGCCGGGTTACAGTGGTGCCCCCTGAAGCCATACGCGCTCTGCAGCGCCGTGAACTCCTGGCAGCGAACGAACTCCTTGACTTTCCCCTGTCCCTCGACCTCTTCCGCCCGCACCTTCAGCTTCCCCAACTGGCTGGGGTTGTCATACCAGCCAGTGGCGGGAACTCCACCCCAGGTCTGAAATGCCTGGACATGCCCGTCCAGCCAAGCCGCCCGGTCCTCCCGTGCATAGGCACAGAGCACGTCCCTGGTCGAGTACGCCAGCCGGGCGCAGAACAGGTGCGCCTTGGTCTCCACCCCCGCGATTCTCACCAGAGCCTCGCCGAAATCGAATTGAGCTTCGGCCCCGATGTCGTGCGCCAGCGGCAAGGTCACGCTCCTGGTATCGGCCCGCCGGTTCCGTCGCACCCATTGCCGGACCGTCGACTCCCCGCCCTCGAAGCCATATTCGGCTTCTAGCCGTTGCCAGATGCGCCGGGCGGTATGACGCTGCTTCCGAGGCACACTCTCGTCATCCAGCAACCAGCGTTCAGCCACAGCGGCCACCGAGTCCATCACCGGCGCTGGGGCTGCCTTGCGCCGCTGATACTCCCAGGGACCCGGGTCTGCCAGGGCCCGCCGAACCGTCTTGCGGCTCATGTGGAAGGCCCGGGCCACGGCCCGGATGCTCAGCCCGTCTCGAGAATGCGCCCATCGGATACGCTCGACGTTAGCCACTTTGATCATGCCTGTCTCACGATTCGTGTCGGCTGCTACACCGCGCACGGTATCGGGCTCCGGGTTGGTCAAGGTGGTCCCCCTTTACTCCATCACTCCCGCCTTAGGGTGGGTCCCTTTTAGTCTGGCGATTACACCGAGGACCAGATGGCCCAGCTCGAGCCGCAGGAAGCGCTGGCACAGCTCCCTGACGCGACGACCCGCCACCTCGTGGTAGTCCTGATCGAGACCGGCCTGCGCGCTGGCGACACATGCCGGCTCCGCGCCGACTGCCTGGTTCCCGACAGCGTGGGGTGACCGTGCCTGCGCTTCTACAACACCAAGGTGGCCGCAGAGCAGCTCATCCCGTTGAGTCCCAAGGCGGCCATGGCCGTCAAGGCCCAGCAAGATGCAATGCCAGTAACTTAGGGTGGTGAGAGGATCCTGATGGCTGCCGGGGTGGGCAGGGTGGGCTGCGGCCCGTGGCGATGCTCTGGGCGCCTGACACTGAAGCTGGGCATCTTGCGGCGCACTACGCGGGGATTCGCGCGCAGGCGACGCCGGGGCAGCAGTTCTTGGAGGAAGTCAGCGGCCAGGCTGACCTGGTCGCCCACGGAGCGGCGAATGCTGCGGCGGGCGGCTCGCAGGGACCGGGTGAAACTCACCCGGTCAGGGTCGATGTCGCTGTTGTGAGCGGCCTGGCAGAGCAGGGCTCGAATCGCGTAGTGGACGCAGAGCATGCCCCACGCCTCCTGGTAGACCCCATCGGAGGTCTTGGAGCGCAGCACCACCCGGGGGCCGCGCTGGTGGGTCTTGAGTTCGTCCAGCGCGGACTCGAACTCCCAACGCTCCGAGTAGAGCGCGGCCAGCTCATGCGCAGGTGCCATTTTGGGATCCAGGATCGTGGTGACCAATCGGTAGACAGACTCGGCCTGGGGCCGACCAGGGTCCTCGACGCTGTACTCGATGACCCGCACGGTGAGCACGTTTTGACGTCTGCGCTTGTCGGATGACGCCACTAACTCGGAGCGGAACGAACCGTCGGGATAGCGTTCCAGCACCGGCATGACCGCATTGGCCTTGGCGCGCCAGCACAGCTGCGCTCCTGTCCCAGCCATGGCCGAAAACAGGGGGTGGGCGGTGAACCCTCGATCCGCTAGGATCAGCATCCCCGGGTCAATCGCCGCTACCAGTTGGCGCGCGAGGGTCGGCTCGCCCGTCCCATAAGCCCCCATCGCGGCTGCGAATATGGCTTTGGTGCCAGACTCCGCCAGCGCCACGATGCGCAACTGCGGGAATGCCGACTCTCCCCGACTGGAACCAGGCCGGCCGAACGTCTGGGCATTGTCAGCGGTGTCTGCGGTGTCGAGCGTGGTGCCATCCATGGAGACCACCCGCCATCCCCGATAGAACGCGCCCCGGCTATCCAGCTGCGCCAGCGGTACGCACGCGGCTGTGAACAGTGCTTTCAGGGGCGCCGACCCCAGTCGCGCTCGCGCCTTCGAGATCGCCACCGAACTCGGCCGTTGGAGCGCATTCCGGGCTCGCCCGAGCAGACCTTCGGTGAGCTCCCGCAGCACCTCCTCGTAGCCCGCTTCTTGGAACAGGGTCATCGCCAGCACGTAGTAGACAACCATCCGTGCCGGTAACAGCCGGTAGCGCAACTCACGCTTCCCAGTGCTTTCGATCACCTTGTCCACCAAGCCCTGGGGATACGTTGCCGTCAACACTCCCAGGGCGATCCGGTCGCGCAACCGCCGACCATCCTCAGGCTTCGGCTGTCCTACCCGTGGCACCCGCCCACTATACCGGCTTTCGGGTCTAAGTTACTGGTCTTGCGTGAAGAGCCGCTAAATCGGCCCATGTATGCTCTCCCAGTTGTCAACCTAACGGACGATCCTTCCGGTGCCGTCACCGACTGCGAGCTGGTCGACGTCGTCGGCGTCGACCAGGTTGAAGTCTCCGCAGATGGAATGCTTGAGGCACGAGGCGGCGACTGCGAAGTCGAGGATGGCTTGCGGGTTGGCTGAGCCGGACAGCATCTGACGAATAGCGGCCGCAGCGAACGCGTCTCCCGCACCGACGCGGTCCAGGATGGGGGCGATGCGGTAGCGCTGGGAGGTGTGGAAGCCGTCTGCGGTGGCTAGCACCGCGCTCCAGTAGTTCTCACTGGCGGACACCGACTCGCGCAGCGTTACTGCCACTGCCCTCAGGTTCGGGAACCGATGCTGCAACTCCGCACAGGCGGGAGCATACCGCTGAGGTTCGAGCGCCTCGGTTTGCGCCCCCATCCGTGGGACCTTGATCCCAAATACCTTGTCCATGTCCTCCTCGTTGCTGAAGACGATGTCAGCGTGGCTCACCAGTTCGGCCATGATCTCCCCCGGTGTCTTCGACCACTGCCAGAGCTGCGCACGGTAGTTCAGGTCGATGGATACGGTGAGCCCGCCCGCCTGGGCAGCGGCCACCGCTTCCATGGTGGCGGCCGCTGCCGACTCCGACAAGGCGGGAGTGATGCCCGAAGTGTGGAACCACGTACAGCCCTCCAGAGCCGCTTTCCACGAGACGTCGCCAGTCTGGATCAACGCCATGCCCGACCCGGTGCGGTCGTACACGACCCGGGACGGCCGCTGGGCGATCCCGGGCTCGACGAAGTAGAGCCCCACTCGGTCGCCCCCAGTGACGATGTGGGACGTGTCGACGTGGAACGCCTCCATGAGGCGACGGCCCGCGCGGGTGATCGAGTTGTCCGGCACTCGGGTCACATACCTAACCGGCACCCCGAACCGCGCCAACGAGACCGCAACGTTGGCCTCGGCGCCCCCGAAGCTGACCCCAAGCGTCGATGCCTGCTCCAAGAGCTGGTGGTCGGGAGTGGCGAGGCGCACGAGTAACTCACCGAAGGTCAAGACCAACGGGTGAGCGACGGTGGTGCCAATACCCCAAAGGCGGTCTACAGCCACGCTTATCGCCCGCTCCGCCAGCGCTGCGCATCGGAGCCCCTCCAGGGAGGGGCGACACACCCTCTTGACATCTGACCAAGACTAACACAATAATAGACCATCTTGAACGAGCCTTCCACCCAGCGGAATGCGTTCTGCGGTCCGGCTCCCTCTGGAGTTCTTGATCGGGTACTCGATGTGCTTGAGAGCATCATGCAGAATGGAAGCGACGCCCCATTGATCTCATGCTGCAGGCTGACCAGCCCGACCCAGCCCAGGTCCCCTCACCTCCTCTCAGAGGTTAAATCGCAAGCCCAGGATCGACTCCAGTTCGCCTTCCCCGAAGTGGCCGCTCTTGGCCGCCAGCCAGAGTAGGCCGTACCCGATGCACAATCAGGCGCACCCGCATCCCCTTCTTGCCGAAGGCGGGATAGGGAACCTCAGCCACATCGGCACCGGACATGGGCTGGCCCCGCTCGTCTTCACCGAAGGTGCCAGCGCTGGACCGGTGGGGGATCGGCACCCATGCCTCTTCGGGGATGGCCACAATCGCCCGCTGGATTGCCTTGTCCATGCGCGCGGTGACCGAGAAGCCACCCCCTGCCCGGCGGCAGGGGGTGAGTACAGCCTTGGAGTAGAGGCCGGAGTCCAGACCTCCTGCACCGCCGCAGCCGTTGGCTCTTCCCCTCGGGCACCTGAACAGTTGCGATGAACTCACAATGAGTGCGTTCGCTGCCGCTGTGCATGGCGAGGGAAGACCCACTGTTACCTGGCAGGGGCGCCGAGCATTGGCGGTCGCTCAAGCCGTTCTGGACTCGGTCCGATCCGGCCAACGTGTCGGAGTCCAGTGGGCAGCGGCTAAGATCTAATTTGACAAGGGGAACCGATGCGTGAAGTACCCGTTCTGGCCGCTTGTGCTGCGGCCAACCTAATCCCCGATGCGGCAACTGTCAGCGTCTCGTCTTCATCCGGGCTCGGGTGCCCGGACGCCGTCCTGCGCAGCATCGGCCAGCGCTTCGAGCGGGACGGTGCGCCACTCGGACTAACGACTGTTCACCCCATTGCGGCGGGGGACATGTATGGCATGCGGGGCATCGACCACCTGGCCCACCCTAGACTGCTGTCGCGGGTGATTGCAGGCTCCTACCCCAGCGGTCCGTCCAGGGCCGAGCCACCACGGATCTGGCAGATGATCGAGCGCAACGAGGTCGAAGCCTACAACTTTCCGTCCGGTGTCCTCTTCCAGATGCATCGCGCTGGCGCGACCGGGCAGCCTGGCGTTTTCACCCGTGTCGGCCTGGAAACCTTCATCGACCCTAGGCGCGACGGTGGCCGTATGAACGAGGTCACCAAGGAGGACCTGGTCGAGGTGATCCACGTCAAGGGCGAGGAGTACCTATACTTTCCCAGTGTTCGTCCCGATGTTGCCATCGTGCGCGCCACGACTGCTGATCCTCAAGGCAATCTCACCTTCGAGAATGAGGGCTCGACACTGGGCGCTCTGGATCAAGCCTACGCCGCACACAACAACGGTGGCGTGGTCATAGCCCAGGTCAAGCGGCTCGCAGAACACGGTTCCCTTGACCCGCAACTGGTCCGAGTGCCCGGGATCCTAGTCGACGCCATCGTGGTCGACCCCGACCAGCTGCAGACCACTCAGACGCCGTACGACCCAGCGATCAGCGGACGGGCCCGCCGCTCACTAGACCTCATTGAACCCCTTCGATGGAACCTTGAGACGGTGATCGCCCGACGGGCCGCCCTTGAGCTGGGAGACGAGGACATCGTTAGCCTTGGCTTCGGAATCTCGGCACTGGTGCCTCGCATCCTAGTTGACGAGGGTCACGCCGAGGACGTCACCTGGGTCATCGAGCAGGGCGCCGTCGGCGGAATCCCACTGACCGGGTTCGCGTTCGGGTGTGCCCTCAACCCTCAGGCGCTCATGTCCAGCATCGACCAGTTCACTCTCCTCCAGGGCGCCGGGTTCCACCACGCGATGCTCTCGTTCCTTGAGGTCGACCAGCAGGGTAACGTCAATGTCCACCATCTGCCTGGTCGTCGCCACGTCACCGCCGGCGTCGGTGGCTTCGCCGACATCACCTCCGCCGCCCGGTCGATCATCTTCAGCGGCAACTTCACTGCGGGGCGTCGCGACATCAGCATCGAAGACGGCAAAGTCACCATCCGCACGGACGGTACCATCCCAAAGTTCGTCGAGCAGGTCTCCGCCATCACGTTCTCGGGCAAGCGTGCCCTTGCGCAGGGACAAAAGGTCCTCTACGTCACCGAGCGCTGCGTGATCGAACTACGGCCCCAGGGCCTCACCGTGGTGGAGATCGCTCCAGGCGTCGACCTGCGCACCGACATCCTGGATAAGGTGGTCTTCCGCCTGCAAGTCGCCGACCACCTTAGCAAGATGGATGCGCGCATCTTCTGGCCCCAGCCAATGGGTCTGGCTCTCGCGCCTCGACCGAGACGAAGTAGGTGCGATGAGTACTGACAGCACGGCATACGGAGGCGTCTCCCTGACCATCGACGCAGGAATCGCTACGCTCACCTTGCGTCGACCATCTAAGTTGAACGCACTCACCCCCGAAATGCTCGACGATTTAGGCGGGCACGTCGCCACCATCACAGCTTCCGACGCGCGAGTTGTGCTTGTGCGCGGCGAGGGCCCTAAGTGCTTCTGCGCCGGGGCCGACATCGGCCGCTTCGCCGACCTGACCGCGGTGCAAATGCTGGATTGGACGGCCCGCGGCCATCGGGTCTTCGATGCTCTCGCCGCTCTGCGCCAACCCTCCGTGGCAGTCGTGCATGGCTTAGCCTTCGGCGGCGGGCTGGAACTGGCCCTAGCCTGCGACCTGCGCATTGTCACCAATACGACAGAACTCGGATTCCCCGAGGTTGGGCTGGGCACCGTCCCCGGCTGGGGCGGGACCGAGCGCCTGACTGAACTCGTGGGCCGCGCACGGGCCAAAGACATCGTCGTGGCGCGGCGCACCATCAATGGCCCGACGGCCGAGGCTTGGGGCCTGGCTACCACCAGTGTGCCCGCGGGCGACCTCGAGTCTGCGGTGACGGACCTCGTCCACCGCATCGTCGGTGGCGGCCCGGTCGCTGTGGCCTTGGCCAAACTGATCATCGATGCCGCCGCGAATGGAGCACCCTCACGGATACTGGAGACCCTCGCCGGCTCCGTCACCGTCGCCACCCAGGACCTGCAGGCCGGCATAGATGCCTTCCGATCGGGCACCGCACCGCAGTTCACCGGACGATAGGCGCAAGTAAAGGCCGTGAGCAAAGACACCATCGCTGGGCATGCGGTCAGCCAGAACAAGCTCATCGTCGGGGGCGAGGAGGGCGAAGCCCTGACTGGTGACATCTTCGAGGGGCTATCATCGCCGCACGACATCGTCGTCGCCCGTTACGTCAAGGGCGGCGTTGAGGGAGTCGATCGGGCCGTGACGGCTGCACGTCAGGCGTTCGACTCCGGTCCCTGGCCCCGGCGGGTCAGCGTGGACCAGGTCCGCGTGCTCCACCAGGTCGGACAGCTGATCCGCAGAGACCGTGATCGCCTTGCTGGCGCCGGCAAGCCGATCACCCAGGCACTGGACGAGGTAGACGGCTCGGCCGACCTGTGGGAGTACGGCGCCACATTGGCGCGCCAGTCCTACTCAGACGCTCATAACGTTTTGGGCACCGATGCCCTAGCCGTGCTAGTCACCGAACCCGTCGGCATCATCTCGATCATCACTCCCCGGAACTTCCCGCTGCTCATCGTCAGCCAGAAGCTGCCGTTCGCGATACCAGGCAGCTGCATCGCGGTCGTCAAGCCTAGCCAGCTCACTACCCAGCACCGCCGTCGACCTCCGCAGGCTCCTCCTCGAGCTGGCGCCGACGATGGCGTGGCGAACATCATCACCGGCGGTGGCGACGCCATGACCGGCCACCCTGACACGGATATGGTCCTCTTCACCGGCTCCACGGCTGTCGGACACAAGGTCGCTCCATCCGGAGGCGAACAGCGCAAACGGATCGGCCTTGACCTCGGTGGCAACAGCCCTCAGATCGTCTACGCCGACGCTGATCTGGATGCCGCCATTGATGCTGTCGTCTTCGGCGTCTACTTCAACGCTGGGCAGCGCTGCAATTCCGGCAGCCGCGGCCTAGTCCACTCCAGCATCGCCAAGGATTTCCAGGACCAGATCGTCAAGCGAGCCCCGTTGGTGACCCGCGCGACCCTGCCACCAAGATCGGGGCGATTACTTGCAGTGAACAGGTTTCCACCATCGGACGGTACGTCGCCGAACGCCAGAGCTCTGGGGCGGGACCGGTACTCGGCGGGGGACGGCTACACACAGACATCGGGAGCTTCTACCAGCCGACCGTGTTCAGAGGCGGCCAGCCTGGTGTGTCGATCGCGCAGGAGGAGATCTTCAGGCCCGTGCTGTCAGTGCTCACTTTCCACACCCTGCAGCCGGCCATCGGGATTGCGAACTCGATGATGTTCGGCCTGCCAGCTGGCATCTTCACTAGGGACGTCGACTCGGCCTTGCTGTCAGCCAGACAGTTGCGCGCCGGCACCATTTGGGTAACCGGGTGTATGGACGGCTGCCTCGAACTGCCCTTCGGTGGCTACAACAGCAGCGGCGAGGGCTGCGAACTCGGGCGTCAGGCCGTCTCCGCCTTCACTCAGTCCAAGGCGATCCAGCTGCAGGTGAGGCCGCGCGCCACCCGGTGGGTGCCCGCTCCCCAGCACCTCGAAGGACGCTCATGACGTACCGGATCCTGCCCACCGCCCTGGGGCTGGTCATCCCGGACGGGGTGGTCATCCCGGACGGTTATGCCACCGCCAGCGAGCGGGCATGGGCCACCGCCCAGCAGAAGGTCCCCAGCCTAATCGCCAAGCACCCTGACCGGTTCCCTCTGTACACTGTCAATGGCAAGTGGGATTTCCAGACCGATTCGTGGACCAATTGGTGCGAGGGGTTTCTCGGGGGTCAGCTGTGGATTCTCGCGCAGCACACCGGTCGGGAAGATCTGCGCGCGGCCGCCGAGCATTACTCGATGCTCATCAAGGAACGCCAGTATGACCACACCGTCCACGATCTGGGCTTCCTGTTCTGGTCCACTTGGCGGCGCTGGTTCGAGCTCACCGGTGACCGGTCCCGTGACAAGGTCGTGGTGCAGGCGGGGCGGACCATGGCGCTCCGATTCAACGAGAAGGGCCGCTTCCTGCGCAGCTTCTTGGCTGAGGACAGCCTGTTCATCGACATCATGATGAACGTGGGTGTGATCTTTTACGCCGCCCAGCGCACCGGCGATGCGGAGCTCGCCCGGATCGGCTACGAGCACTGCCTCACCACGCGCCGTACTCTCGTGCGCGGCGATGGCAGTGTTTCTCACGAGGGCATCTTCGACCTCGACAGCGGCACGTTCCTGCGACAATCAACCCAGCAGGGCTTCAAGGAGGACGGGTCTTGGGCCCGCGGTGAGGGCTGGGCCATGTATGGGTTCGGTACTGCCTACCGTTATAGTGGTGACCGGCGCTTCCTGGAAACCGCTCAGGACTGCGCCGACTTTTACATCGAGCGCACTGGCGAGTCTCTGGTCCCGCCAAATGACTGGGAAGAGCCAAACCCGACGCTTCAGTACGAGAGTTCCGCTGCTGCCATCGCAGCGGGCGGACTGTGGCAGTTAGCTGGGTTGGTCCAGGACCAGGCCAAGGCTCGCGGCTACGCGAACTACGCGCTTCGCATCCTGTCCCGCCTCTGCGACCATGACTTCCTATCCTACGACGATCCCCAATGGGAAGGGCTGCTCCGGCACGGCATCTACCACGAAACTAATGGGCTCGGCGTGGATGAGTCCGTGATGTGGGGTGACTATTGGTTTCTAGACGCAATGAGCACAGTGGATCGATATCTGGAGCATGGCCAGCTGGGCTCTTCCGCGGACCTTCGGGGTGTGAACGCCTCCCTTGGCCAAGCGACGATCGTGCAGCCTTGACCAGGCGAGTAGTCGGGAGCTGGCACGCCCCGGCACGGCTACTCACTTGGCGCCCCCTCCCCCCACTGCGACGGACCGGTCGCCGTGGCCGAACTGATTCGGGTGCGGCTCCCCTGGGGGGCTGCCGCCTGGAGCGCTGTGGCCCTCTGAGCAGGTGCTCCACAAGTCTGCGCAGCGACTGCCCGTGCCGCCCCATCGCCATGCGCCAACAATGCGCCGCTCACCCTGTTGCCGCGCAGGACCACTGTGGTTCCCGTTCGGGAGCAACCGCCATGAGTGCGGGCAGAGTGAACTCGAAAGAGATGGTAATTCCAATACGCTTGGTAGGCGGGAGCACTGCGCACGAGCGGCCGCCCCAGTACCGTCACGTTGCCCAGGTGAGAAGGCGCGCAGGATTGCGCACAAGCATCGCATCGATGAGATCTTGCCCGCCTTCCCGGGCAAGTCTCGGCACGAAGCGGCTCGGCAGGTAGGCGAGCCCGGGCATCCCGCCATAGTAGGCAGCGTAGCGCGAGCGGCGGGCAAAGTCACTACCGAGGAGTAGCCGGTCAGCTGCTCCAAGTGCTGCCGTCTCAAGGATGCACGCGATGACGGTGGAGTCCGGGCGGTCCTTGAGACGTGCCCCGCTGTCGTAGCCAAGGTAAGTGCCAGCAGCGGCCAGTTCCACGTGCATCCCGGGGTCCGGGTTGCGGTCGGCATGGGCAAGTACAATCCGCTGAGCGCTGACCCCCAGACCTGTCAAAATCCCGAGAACCTCGAAAGCAGCGCTCCCGTGCTCAAGGTGGACCATAACCGGGGCACCGGTTCGAGTGTGCGCCTCCGCTATAGCCTCGAGAACTCTCAACTCGAACCTCGTGATCGACCAGTACCCCACTCCCGCCTTCAGTATTCCTGCACGCACCGGCCCGCCCGACGTGATGGCCGGCGCCGCCGCCGCGTGGTCTTCCGACGCGGGGAGCGCTTCGGTCAGGTCACGCACGAAACGGTTACAGAGTTCCTCGGCGCCCATCTTAAGGAGCCAGTGTCCCTCACCGTAGTGCTGCTCGCGATGTGCGCCAGTTGTCGCTATGATTTTAAGGCCTGAGCGCGCGCTGACGCGTGCCATAGCAAGTGGGTCGCGGCCGAGACCGGTCGGCGTCGCCTCGACCATCGCGTCCATGCCGGCTTCATGGAGCGTCGCAGCCTCCTCGCCGCTGTGCTTCTCATTGTCGAGCTCGTCGCCCTCAAGCAGCGGAGAGACCTGGAAGAGGTGCTCATGATAGTTCGTCCTACCGAGCCGCTCGGGAGGTGCGTCGCCACGAACGGTGCGCACCGACCCGATCACCGCGCGCCCTCTGCGGCCATGGAGAGCCGCGTGAGCAGGTTCGGCACGATCTCAACCTCAAGCACTTCGCCGATGAACTGCGTCCAACCATGGATGAAGTAGCGCCAGCCATCGATGACGGTCACCGATCGACCGCTCGCCTGCCTACGGGCGTCCTCCAAGAATCGGAGAGGACCCCGGTAGTTCAGGTCCCATACGATGCCGCCGGTCGGGAAGCGCACGTCGCCGGTGACAGGCGAGCCCGGAAGGTCTTTGCCTAGCCCTGTCGCGTTGACGACAAGGCTCCCAGGTGCGGCGCCACCGATTAACTCGTCCGACTGGGCCGCGGAGCTCGTGAGTTCGTAGCCGAACGTGACTGGACTAAGCCCGGCCGCGTCATGAGTCCGCCGCAGCGCCTCGAGTGCTTCAGCCCGACGGTCGGTACACATGATCTTGCGGGGACGGTCCTGCCGCGCAGCTAGGCACGAGGTGATCGCCGTACCGGCGCCGCCAGAACCGAGACAGACGACCTCGGCGCCAGATGAGGAGAAGTACCGCTCCGGTAGGAACTCTTCCATGGCAAGGCGCGCAGTGATCGGGTCCTTCGCCTTGCCGACGAGACGACCGCCCCGCTTCGAGATCGACGAAACTTCGCGGTAGAGCACGGCAAACTCGTCGAGCTCGTCGAAGAGGTCCGACGCAGCTCGGTAGACGCCAAGCTTGTGAGTCGTCACCAAGGCGCCGAGTTCGTACTGGTCCGCCCTTATCGCTGTGATAAGGGAGCGGTACTCCTCGTTCGTGGCGGACAGCGGGAGGTCGTGGCCAATGAGCTTCAACTCCGGTCGGCCGAGCAGGTCCATCCAGCGTGGAAAGACCTTCGTAATCGAAGAGCCCGCAGTCGAAACGCCGACGAAGCCGATGTGGCAGGGAGAAAAACGATCCTCCCCGGTAGAAGCGATGATCGCACTAGTCCCCCTGGTCATCGCTGACGGTGGCGGATAAGTGCGCTCGCGAACCGGCGCGCCCGCTCTGATATAGATGGGTAGTCACGCGCAGCGAGATCCGAGGCCGGGCAGAGCTCCCCACCGATCCCGACGGCGATCACCCCGGCAGCAAGCCACTTCCCGAGGTTGTCCACGGTTACACCACCGGTCGGCACGAAGGCCACATCGGGGAATGGGCCGCGGAGCGAGCGGAGATGCGCGATGCCCCCAGTCGACGCCGGGAACAGCTTCACCCCATCCATGCCCAGCTCAAGTAGCCGCATCACCTCGCTGGGCGTCCACGCGCCAGCGAGAACGGGGAGCCCGGTGGCAAGCATCTTCTCTGCAAGCCGGTCGGTCATGCCCGGACTTACCAAGAAGCGCGCGCCGGCCTCGGTCGCCGCTACCGCTTGGTCAGCGTCAAGGATCGTCCCCACGCCGAGCAAGATCTTGTCGCCATATCTCCGGTCGAGTTCTCGGACGACCGACGCCGCGTCGGGTGTGCTGTAGGTGATCTCGATGCCAGTAATCCCGCCTGCGACCAGCGCCTCCACGCCGCCGAGCGCTCCCTCGACGTCAGGTGCCCGAATGACCGCGACGAGTCCGGTGTGGTGGAGGTCCTGCAGCGACGAGGGAGTCCTCATGGCGCCTCCAGCAGGACGCGGTGGATGGGTGGCCGTCCTTCCAGGACGGCCACCACATCGTCCATGACTGTGGCGCCCATGGCGTCGATCGCCTCCACTGTCTGAGCCGCCGCATGCGGCGTCACTACGACGCGGTCCGCGAGGGCGTTGTCGAGCAGTGGACTGCTGCTCCCCTGCCCAAACTCGTGAGCGAGTGTGTCGGCACCGTAGCCAACGACAGCCCCTCGCGCTATGGCCGCCGCCAACGCTGCCTCGTCGACGAGATCGGCCCGTGCTGTGTTAACGAGCACGAGCGGGGAGCAGACATTGGAGAGCCAGTCCTCGTTGACTAGACACTTACCACCGGGCGCGTGGAGCGTGACGGCGTCGCAGCGCGCAGCCATCTGCTCGAAGCTCGACCGCTCCGCACCGAACCTCGCGATATCCGCGTCGGAGACGTAAGGATCGGCCACGATGATGCGGCTGCCAAAGCCGGTGAGCCGCCGACAGACGCCCTGCCCTACCCGTCCCAGCCCAACCACGCCGACCGTGAGGGTCCTCATGTCTCGCCCGCGCGACGCGCGCCAGTTCGATGAACGGACCCGCCGGTCGCCCGTTGTGATTCCACGCAGCACGGCGAGTAGGAGCGCAAGAGCGTAATCGGCGACCGCATCGGAGTTGGCCCCAGGGGTATTCGTCACCACCACCCCGTGCTCGCTGGCCGCGGCGAGATCCACCGAGTCGATGCCCACACCGTAGCGGGCGACCACACGTAGCCGGGGTGCCCGGGCGAAGTGCTCGGCCAAGACCGGGCCCGTGCCGGCTATCCACGCCACGGCATGCTCGAGAACGCCCTCGAGCGAGGGCAGATCATGGGTCGCTTGGCCCCACACAACGCGGAAACCCCTCGACGTGAGCTCGCCTTCGAGGTCGCGCGAACCAGAGGAGAACGATCGCGAGGTGACGAGCACGACGGGCCGATTCTCGGTTGCCATCACCGGGCGAACCACGGATCAAGCTGCCTGTAGGCGGCAAGGAACGCCTCATGGCGGCGGCGATAGTTATCATGGCGCCCCGGGTCGGGGGCAAACTCCGCGATCACTGAGGAGAGATTGGCGGCAACGTCGAAGCCGTCAAGGCACCCGATCCCAACTCCTGCGGTGATAGCCGCTCCCAGACTGTTCGCCCCCTCGACGACCGAGCGCCTCCTCACGTGCGCTCCCCAGACATCCGCGAAGATTTGTAGCCACACGTCACTCACAGCGCCGCCGCCGATCGCGTCGACACAGTCGACACCGTGCCCAGCCTCACGGAAAGCGGTCACACAGGTCCCGAGGTTGAAGGCGACGCCTTCGAGAACCGCCCGCATCAAGTGCTCGGCACGATGGTGACGCTGGAGCCCGACGAAGGCACCCGTTGCGGCTGGGTTCCAGTATGGCGAGCGCTCGCCGAGGAGATGCGGGAGGAAATACAGGCCGTCCCCCGACGCCTCGGAGGTGTCCGCCACGCCCACGAGTTCCCGCAGATTGGACCCGCCGCTGCTCGGGTAGAGGAGCTCTGAGAGCCACTCAAGCGACGCCCCTCCGGCCTGCATCGTCGCAGTCGGAACGTAGAGGCCCGGTACGACGTGGTTGAAGGTCATTGTCCGCATCTTTGGGTCTAGCAGCGGCTCGCTGCTCGCGACCGAGACCCAGGAAGAAGAGCCGAGATAGACGTAGGCACCCGCGCCAGGCGCCACCGCCCCGACCCCTACGGCGGCCATAGGGCCGTCCCCACCGCCCATGATCACCGGTGTGCCGGGCACGAGTCCCGTCGCATCAGCGGCCGCTCTGGTGACCTCGCCGACGATGGTCGCGGACGGGACAATCTGGGGGAACAGGGCGGGGTCGATATCGGCCGCGCCAAGAATCTCTTGTGACCATGCGCCCTTGCGCTGGTCGTAGGCGTTCGTGCTGGAGGCGTCGGACGGATCGGTGGCGACGGCATCGGTCAGCTTATAGACCATGAAGTCCTTCGCTTGGCAGACCGTCCTAACCGAACTCCACACCTCAGGCTCATGCTCGCGCACCCACATGGCCTTGCTAAGCGTGTAGGTCGGATCGAATCGGTGCCCGGTGATCCGATAGCCTTCCTCCATCCCAATGCGCTCGATCAGCTGGCGGCACTGCGCCACGCTTCGATGATCCGCCCAGATCATCGATGGCCGCACCGCACGGCCCCTTGCGTCGAGCAACGTCGCCCCCATCATTTGACCGGAAAAGCCGACAGCACGGACCGGCTCCACCGGTGCGCCCGGCGCGTTGAGTAACGCCCGGCTAGCGTCACAGACCGCACGCCACCACTTTGCAGGATCCTGCTCTGCCACACCGTTGCTGGCAAAGCGTGTCGGGTACGGGACAGTGATGGCCGAGAGCAGTCGGCCATCGTCATCGTGAAGCGACGCCTTGTTACCCGTCGTCCCTAGGTCGTGGGCGAGGAGCATTATCTCAGCCTCCAACGAGATCCCTTGAGCAGTTGACAACGGCCTACCGAAGTGCTCGTTGCGGCCGCAACTCAAACCCAGAGCGTGCCCCGAAGGCGCGCAGACCGAGGCCATTGCCGAGCACCCACTGGTAATCATGCCCAGCGCGACCGGGATAGACGGCGAGGAATCGGTAGGGCTCGGTGCCGACGTTGACACTCCGATGCGCCCACACTGGAGGAATGTAGCCGATGACCCCGGGCGCCATGTCGATCCAGCGTGACGTCCCCCCATCGAAGAGAAGGAGGCCGCCGACCCCCGATAGGCCAAGATAAATTTCACCCTCGGGGTTGACATGCTGGTGCCCCTTGGTCATAAAGAATTCGCCCGCACACGTCCCGGGCAAGATGGTTGTTGTCGATAGCGGAAGTTCGTGTTCGACCTCAGGGACCGGGGAGGACTGAACGGTGTAGACGACCGGGTCACCCGCCGCGACCAGCTGCGTCCACGCCTGCCCGTCCTCGTAAAGTCCCTCTAGTTCGGAAATGCGACGGACAAGGGTTGGCGCCGCTGTGTCAACCATGCCATCCGGCGAGACGACGACCCTGAGGGGTTCAGGCGGACACTCTAAAACCGTTGGCACTGCACCTCCCTGGCTGGCGTTGTGCTCACACCCCTCATACAGTGCTGAGACACTCTAGCTCGCTCCTTCATCTCATTTCCGGATGGTTACGGTCGTCAGGACCGACTCCTAGGATGACGGGAAGCCGTCTCGAAGTCAAGGCGTCCTGTTCCCTCGACTCCTCGGTATGTCGCCCGCCCTCTACCGCCGACCTCAGTCCTGATGTGTCACGATTTCACCTGCCCCACCTGCGGAAAGTCACCTATAACCGTCCACCATCAACCACTATATTTTGTCCCGTAATATACGCGCAGTCTTCACAGGCCAAGAACACAAAACATGGCGCCACTTCTTTGGGCACTCCCTGTCGTCTAAGCGGCACGGTATCCCGAACAATTGCGTTCACTCTCTCAAGCCCGTGCATAAACTCGATAGCCGGCTGATTAAAAGGCGTATCGATCCAACCAGGACTTACACTATTGACACGAATGCTGGGGGCCAATTCGGCAGCCAAAGCCCGAGTAAAGGCGATAACTGCCCCTTTGGAAGCAGCATAGGCCGTTAAACCGGGGCCACCTTTGATACCCGCAGCGGAAGCCATGTTAATAATCACGCCACGTTCGCTTTGCCGCAAAAACGGAATCGTATATTTTGCCCCCAAGAATTGGCTGCGCACATTGACGGCGAACACGCGCTCCCAGTCCTCAGTGGGAAACCCTTCAACTGTCCCCGCGCGTTGTACACCTACAAACTGCGCCAGCACGTCCACCCCTCCAAGAAAGGAAGCCGCGGCTAGAATAGCCTCGCGTAGTTGTGGCTCGCATGCCACATCAGCCTTCACAAAGGTCACATTGCCACCTTCGCCTTCCAATAGCTCGACTGCGTGGATTGCCTCCAACTCATTAACATCGATAACTGCTACCCGTGCACCTTCGTGCACAAATGCTAGAGCAGTTTCGCGCCCAATCCCACTCGCTGCCCCAACAAGCAGTGCCCTGTAGTCCTTGAGTCGCATCACTTCACTCCTTCCTCTCCTCGGTTAACGCCGCGATAGCCGCCATACATATCCCCACCTCTGGAAGTGGAGATGATTGCACCTTGGCCTCCTATCTGGCTGTGGCCGCACAGGCAGGTTACTCACATCATGACTCTTGTCCGCCATCTCCACCCAACTCTCCCGTCGCACACTCGAAAGGGCGGCCTGACTTGCGCTGCCCCGGGCGGGTAGTGGCGGCCAACGTCCGGATATGCGTAGTACCACGGGATCAACGACCATGACCGGCCCTGTCTGTGTGCCCGACGCCACGGAGACGGCGGGCGTTGCGCGGTGCCTTGGCCAACGCGGTCGTCACCTCGGCGGCAGGACGCCCGGAGTGGAGCAGGCCAGCCATCAGCCGCATCGGAGCGTCGACGTGGTGGAAGAATGCCTTGTAGCCCTCACACAGGTAGTTCAGGCCGCCCTCGCCGTCGGGGGTGGAGACGAAGCGGTTCTTTGGGCACTCGCCCCAGCAGGCGAATAGCACGTCGCAGTCGAGGCAGTACCGAGGCAGGGTGTCCCGCTTGGCCTGCCCGAAGCGGCGCTGGCGCTCCGAGGCCACCAGCTCGACCAAGTGGGTGGTCCGGATGTTGCCCAAGAGATGCTCCGGGGTGACGAAGTGATCGCAGGAGTAGACGTCCCCGTTGTGCTCGAGGGCCACCGCATTGCCACAGGTCTCGGCGAAGACGCACAAGCTCGCGGGTAGCCCCATCCATGAGGCCAGCGCCGCTTCGAAGGTCTGTACGAAGACCGACCCGACGTCATGGGCCAACCACTCGTCGAAGACCTCCACAAGGAAGCACCCCCACTGGGAGGGGTCGACCGACCGATCACTCGTCGCCTCGGGGTCCTCCGGGGTGGGTAGGTGTTCGACGATGGGAATGAACTGTATGAAGGAGGCGCTACAGTCATCACGAAGGAACCGGTACACGTCGCTCGGGTGCGCAACGTTGGCTGCGTGGACGGTGCAGAGAATGTTGTAGCGCACACTGTGGCGGCGGAGATGATCGAGGCCCCGTATAACCTTATCGAAGGTGGGGCCACCACGCTTGTCCACCCGGTAGGCATCGTGCAGTGCTCGGGGGCCGTCCAGGCTGATCCCAACTAGGACATCCTGGGCCGCTAGGAACGCTGCCCACTCATCGGTCAGGAGCGTTCCGTTGGTCTGGATGGTGTGCTCGATGCGCTGGCCGGGGCGGCGGTAGCGCTCGACCAGCGCCATCGCCCGACGGAAGAAGGCAAGCCCCATTAAGGTCGGCTCCCCACCCTGCCAGGCAATAGTGACCACCGGAGTGCTCTGGCCCTCGATGACTTGGCGGACGTAGGCCTCTAGGACATCCTCTCCCATCCGGAAGCGGGATCCTGGGTAGAGGGACTTCCGGGAGAGGTAGAAGCAGTATTGACAGTCCAGGTTGCAGACGGCACCGGTGGGCTTGGCCATCACGTGGAAGGACGGGGGCGCGGACGGGGGTCGTGGCAAGAGCATCGGCGGCTCCTGGGCGGAGACCGGGTCCCTCCGAGGTCGAAGCTTCAGACTCGTGTCGGTCACTGATGCGGCTCGGGCACCAAGTACTGCCAAAACTCGCCGCACCGGGTTGCGCCGGCACGCCGCCCTGACCACAGGATCATTGACGCCGAACTCGCTACTGTCCCCCTCACTCCGTAGGCCTTCCACGGAGAGTAGAACTACTACCGCATTGCCCCACACGTGTGACCAGTCCTGAAGGGAGCCTTACCGTCCCACCACCGACGCGGACCACGTCGAAGGACAGTCCGCTGGCTGGCCCCCGAGCGAGAGCCTTCAGTTCAGCGTAGAGGCGGTCGACCACCTCGGGTTGCTCGGACCAGACGTTGCGCGTCTCAGCTGGATCTTCGGAGAGGTTGTAGAGCTGGCCTTCGACGAAGATGTCATCGCAGTGACGGCCGAACGGCTTCGAGAAGCCACCCGACCCGCTCCCCATCACAAGCTTCCAGCAGTTGTCTCGAATCGAGAAGGTACCATCGAAGCTGTGGTGGACGAGCGGTCTTCCTCGGGAACGTCCTAGCCCACCAGTCAGCACGCCGAGCATGTTGACACTGTCCTCGGCAGCACGGAGAGGGACCTCCACGCTGGTGGCGGTGACGATGGTGGCCATCATGTCCACCAGTCCGAACATTTCATCCGTCACCGATCCCGGCGGGATCCGTCCCGGCCAGCGGGCCACGAAGGGCTCCCGATGCCCCCCCTCCCAGATGTCAGCCTTCTGGCCCCGCCAATCGCCGTTGGCGCGGTGGCCGTGGGTGCCACCGTCAACCTCGGCCATGCGAGCACCGTTGTCGCTCGTCACAATCACCAGCGTCTCTGCTGCCAAGTCCAACTCGTCAAGCAGCTTGACGACCTTCTCGACCGCCCAGTCCACGACGCAGACCATGTCCCCCCGAGCTCCGGCCTTCGAACTTCCTCGGGCAAAGTTGGGTGGCACGCAGGGCTGGTGGGGTGCCGACAGGGCGACGTAGCAGAAGAACGGCCTATCAGCGGCGGCCTGCCCCCGGATCCACGAGCAGGCCTCCTCAATGAATCGGGCATCTACGGCCTCCTCATCCCAGTCGGCGACCTGAAGCCCCTGTCCCTGCGCAGGTAGATACCGTGCCTTGGGTCGGTCGGGAATCCCCAGCGTGTGGTCTTGGTCCAAGAAACAGTAGGGCGGCATATCGAGCGAACCCGTCATGCCAAAGAACCGCTCGAACCCGAGGGTCGTCGGGCCGCCTGCAAAACCGGCTGCGTAATCGACGTTAGAGCCATCGTCAACCTCGGCCATAGCCACAAGCGGCGTACCGGGCTCGAACGCGTCGAGCACTCGGTCATCGCGGAAATGCCATCCGAGGCCGAGGTGCCACTTGCCGAAGGCACCCGTGGCGTATCCAGCCTCATGAAGCACGGAGGCGAGCGTCGGCCGGTCAGCCTCGATGATGGCTGGCGAATGCCCCCACAGAACACCTCGCTTCAGAGGCCCCCGCCAGGCGTACCGCCCGGTCAGGAGGGCGTAGCGACTTGGAGTGCATACGGCTGACGCCGAATGACAGTCTGTTGCCCGCACCCCCTCAGCAGCCAGCCGGTCCATTGCCGGGGTCGGGATCTTGGTGGCGCCATAGCAGCCCAAGTCGCCCCATCCCATGTCGTCGGCCAGTACGACCACCACATTGGGCCGACATCCAGTCGGACCCGCCTCCCCTGCCACTGGCCTGCTGGTCGCGCTCACGCGCGCCATCCCCAGCCCCTGACTCCCGCTGTGCTTCCCCCAAGCCCACCATTGCTCGCCGCACTCCCAATGACCTTAGCCCCGCCCCACCAGTCATGCCGGGGCTGCCACATGCGGCCTTGCTCCTCTCCTCGTCTTACCACCGGGCACCTTCCTTCATTATTCTGAGCATGCGACCTTGCATCATCGCGGATCATCGCGCCACCGTGGCCCGCCAACCGTTCTGCCCAACAGCTCGACCAAAAACACTCAGTCAACCGCGTTCCTCCGCCACGCTCCGAACTTCCTTCGTACGTTTCAAAGTGGAACGGAGTTTCGCACTTCTTGAGCCCCCTGTCAAGTTTGCGGAGTAGAGCGGCAGGTCCCCGTCAAAGTCCGGGTCGCCGTGGCGGCGTGGAGCTCGGACGAGTTCACCGGCGCCCCTCAGCGGCCGCGGTCGGCTGGCACCGCCCCGACCGATCGGAGTTCAGGTGGCCAACTTTGACGCACCCCTGCCGGGAGGGGTGTGCGCCGGAGAAGTCACGGTAATGGGAGGGGGCGGCTCCTGCCTTTCACGTGAGTTCCTCCTGGGTCCTCTAGGACCCTCAAAGTCTCTCACTGGCCACCGACAACCGGCTCACTTTCCGGGCATCAGGACACACGGGCAGCAAACTGCCCTCCTCCCCAGCTCCTGATAAGGAAAGTTAACGTCAGCTCCAAGAGGGGTTTTAGGTTCACCACCGACTGCGGCCATGGGTGAAGGACCCAAGTCCTCTGGATCCGGGCCCTTCGACCCCATCTGCGGGCGCTCGAATGGTCTCAGTGTGCTGTCAGCGCAGTAAGGGGTGAGGCGCTGATTCGGACCGGAAGTCGCTACCGACTTGGGTGAGAGCTGGACCAGTTCTCCTCCCCCACGAACACGTCCCCAAGGGGGGGTCAGTTGTTCCTCTGGCCTGACGGTCTCCCGCCACAGCTGGGTCATCCGGGTGTCCCCATGCAAAGGGCGGAAGCTTGGAGCTCAAACCCCTCCTGGAGCCGAGAGGCAGGACACCCACGGTTGACCCGGCACACGGTGTCCACGAGCTCAGGTGGCGTGGATGTCCTCCCGATCCCGGAGGTGCGGCACCGGCGTGGGGTCCGAGGGAAGGTCGGCCCAGGCCGGGTCTCCGTCGGCGCCGTCCCGCCAGATCCCGTAGCTGATCACCGGCAACTCGCCGGCGAGGGCTGCCAGTTGCTCTCGGCTCCAGCGCAGCCGAAGCTGAACCGACCCGAACCCACGGGGTCGCCCGGCGAGACAAGAGGCCCTCACCTCGAGAAAGATGCCGCCAGACGTTCGCACCATCAGGCCGAGATCAGCTCGAGCCAAACCGCACCTGCGCCACAATCCCCTCTCCCCCACCCAATCCCCATCCATATATAGGAAGGTACAGAGGAGCGGTCCTACGACCACGACCAGCCAGACCCAGGCCGCCACCAGAAGACCCACCGACTGGGCCAGCGGCGGACCAGACCTGTACACGACCTCGATCAGAACGCCGACACCGGCACCGACAACGGCCCCCACCGGCAGGCCGAGCAGCCGCCTCCAGTTGAGCCGGACGGACGGTCGGAACGCGGCCCACGGGGCATGGGCCGGGCCCATCGGCGGGATGAGCCAGTCGCCGTGGAGGCATGGGGATCGACCGAGCCCGTCGGACTGGTCGCCGGGGGAAGGCGGCGCGACCGGGCCTGGCCGGTGCGGGTTCCTCCAAAGCGCCAGGTCCCGCCCGAGGGCATCCGCCTCCGGGGCGAGGAGCGCAAGAGTATCCAGCCGGAACCTGCCGGAGCTGGGGACCAGCGTCCGGCCCAGCCGCCCGATCACCGTCGCCAGCAGAGTTATAGCGATCGCCCCAGGCACGCTGGTCATCGCCAGCCAGTGGCCGTGAGCGTGCCCCACCGTCTGGCCGCCCAGGACCAGGACCCAGACGGCCAGCATCCCGAGGGCTGTCGACACGGGGCCGGTCACGGCGACCCATGGGAAGACCCGGAGCCCGGCGAATTGAGTTCCGGGCCGCGGGAACCACGCCATCGAGAGAGACCGGGCCAGGATCAAGACGAGAACCAGGAGCGGAAGAGCCGGATCGGCGCCCCGAACGATCTCGTGCACCGCGACCGCGCCGGCCATCGCGGCGAGCACGGAGCCGGCTCCTATGAAGGGATAGTGCCAGAGGGACGCGAACCGGCACCCCCAGGTCCGCCCGGCATGCCCCGGCCCGTCACCTTTCCATATTCCCCACAGCCATCCCATCAGGGCCCCAGATATGCACACGATGGCGAAGGCCCACCAGGCGACCAGCACAAGGATGACGACGACGCCCGCCACCAGGATCAGGAACGCGAACTCCTCGCCGATCCCATCTCCCCTGCCCACCTCAGTCTCCTCGGCCTCGAAGAGCCGGTCCGGGCATCCTTCTGCTGGGCGGAGTGTCAGGGCTGGATGACCTTGGCTGGACGAATCCCATGGGCTTCCCCCCGGTCCCATTCGCCAGCGGGCCGAGCGCCTCTCGGATCAGCTCCCGGGTGATGGACACGGGCCAGGCCCCGTCGAGTCCCAGCCGGAGAGCCCGCAAGAGGCATGCCTCCAGCCGGCTCTCGACCCCACGCAACCCCGCCTCGCCGCGTCCCGCGTGCTCGGAGACGACACACCGGAGGGAATCATCGTCGAAGGGGAGGAGCGCCTCGAAGAGTCCGTACGACTTCAGCAGTCTCGGCCAGACATGGGAGCGAGCCGCGTCGAGCCGCTCCTGCATGCCCAGCCCCGGGATCCGCACCACGTCACAGCGGTCCAGCAGCGGCTCCTGGATCGCCGCGAGTTCGTTGGCGGTGGCGATGAAGAGCACCTCGGAGAGGTCGAATGGGAGCTCCAGGAACCTATCGGTCCAGGTGGCGTGCCCATCGAGCAGCTCGAGCAGGCTGGGCGCGGCCGAGCGGCCGTCGTTGCTGGACCCCGCCATCACCTTGTCCAGCTCATCGAGCACGACCACCAGCCGGGTGGTGCCCGCGGCGCGGACCGCCTTCATGATCACACCGGGCTCGCCATCCCGATAGGCGCGGGAGCAGCCCACCAGATAGATCCCGTCGTGCACCGCGGTGGGCACGCTCACGAAGGCGCACGGCCGGTGGATCGCCTCCGCAACCGCCCGTGCCAGCGAGCTCTTGCCGGTCCCGGGCGGGCCCACCAGCAGCAGCGGGCGGAGCCGGTGCCCATTGCGGGCCAGCCCCAGCATCCAGCTGCCGGCGATCCGGTCCAGCAGGCACTGCTTCACCTGCTCGTCGCCCTGGTGGGCGGTGTCGAGGACCATGGCCGCCTCCTCCATGTCGACTGGCTCGTCCACCCGCACCCGGCCCCAGGGAAGAGCCGCCACCCATTCCAGCCACCGGTCCAGGGCGCCGGACTCCTCAGGGCTCTGCGCCCGGGCCGTGATGGTGGACTCCACCGTCTCCCGAACCTGCTCGGAGCAGTCGGCCACCGCCTCCCGAGCACGGTCTGCCAGCGACTTTGGCAGGAAGGCGTGCCAGGGCGGCTTGACAGTGTCTGGCTCAGCCTCGTGGTCCAGCCCTTCAGCGCTGAGCTCCTCGGGGTCGAGCTCCTCACTCATGCCGTCCCCTCCATGCCCACCGGCCTGCCCGCGGTTCGAGCGCCGTCCTCAGCCCAGAGCGGATCCGCGGAGAGCCCGCACGCGAGGTCCGCCGCCAACGCCAGCCCGTAGTTGTCGACGGTGGTCGAGGTCCGGGCGTGCCCGAGGGCGGCCGACACCACCGCCAGTGGGATCCCCGCCCGCAGCCACCTGCTGGCGGCGGCGTGACGGAAGGCGTGTGGGCCCCGGGGTGAGAGCCGGGCCCGGCGGCAGACGAGGTGCACGACGTCCCGCGCCTGGCGGGCCGAGAGTCTCCCCTGGCGGCCCAGGAACAGAGGGCCGGCGGGGTCCTCAGGGTGGCGATGGCGCAGATACCAGGTGAGTGCCGAGCACGCGGACGGACCCAGCGGCACCGACCGGGGCCCGGTCTTGCCGGTGAGGACGAGGCACTCCCCATCGAAGTCCCCGGCCGCGGCGGCCACCACCTCCCCTATCCGAGCCCCGCTGGCGACCAGCACCGCCACCAGCGCCCGATCCCGCCAGCTCTCGCCGGCCGCCAGCAGCCGGTGGCACTCCTCCGCCGACCAGGGGGCGAGCCGGGCCGGGCGGCGCTGCCGGACCAGGCGGATCACATCGGAGCAGGCGAGGTCGCACCAGCCGGCGCTCGACGCCCAGCTGAGGAAGGCCCGCACGACCGCCAGCCGGTGCCACCTGGTCGAGGGCGCCAGATCGCCCAGGGTGGCCTGGTACTGGGCCAGCAGGGACGGAGTCAGCTCTTGACAGGCCGTGACCTCCTCGGCGTGGCAGAAGTCGGTGAGGCGGGCCAGCGCCGTGCGATAGGAGCGGGCGGTGGCCGGGCTGGCGTGCGAGTCGCAGAAGAGCTGGGCCGCCGCCTCCACGGCAATATCGTCGTGGCTGGGCGTTGTCTCTCGGGCTCGTCGAGCCGTTCTCGCCGAGGATGCGAGGGTCCTGCCGCCGGTCGTCCGAGGTGCCATGGTGATCTGCGGGGTGCCGCTTGTGATGTCCATGCACTCAGCGTCGCACGGGTGTTCCCTGCCCTAAATGGCCTCTCCCGAGCCGCCGATTACCCAGTCAGCAGGCGGCTGAGGCCCTCGGTCGCTCCCGGCCAACCGAGGGCCTTCCCCCTCACCGGGCCTACTCCTGGGAAGCTGGATCCCCCACCGCAGTTGGAGCCCGAGCAAGCTCATCTCCGACCGTTCCGCTCACCTCCGGCCAGGGCAGGATCCGAAGGCTCGGCCACTGCCGGCGCCACCTGGACACCTTCTCCTCGCAGACGTGCCTGGGGGCCAGGGTCGGGTTGGGGCGGACGACCAGGCTGACGAGATCGGAGAGTCCGAAAGGCGCGTAGACGCGCCAGTGGTCATCCTCCTCGAGCCGGATCCCCACACAGGACGCGGTCGACGGGAACGTGCTATGGCCGCCTCGGTCGAGGAGTACGGAGGACACGGGACCCCGAAGTGCTTCTCGTACCAGTGGTGCCCCTAACACACCCGGGCCTCGTTGCGGACCTCGACCGCCACCGACAGGCCGACGAAGATTGGCGTGGCCGCCTGGATGGCCGTGCCCTCGGCTTCCCAGCTCAGGTCGCGAGGGTCGAAATAGGTCGTGGTCCCGGACGCCCTCATCACCAAGTACCCTCACCCGCCCGACAACAAAGAGTCGGCGGTCGAACTTGTGATCGAGCAGACAGAACGGCTGACCTCGGACAATGGGCCTATTCGCCCGCCTGTGGTGGCTTGATCGTGTTCCAGAAGGCGGCTCTCATAGCACGACGCTCCACCTGGGACAAGGGGTACACCCCGGCCGACCGTGCGCCGCGGCTCAGCATGAGCGCGTCAAGCTCCCGAGGTACTTCTGGATACCGTTCCAGGAGTGCTGCAATCTCCGGCCCGGTCGCCTGCGCTAGGTACTCAGTCGCTACGCCGAGCGCTTCGGCGATGCACTTGCCAGCGTGGCTCAGCAAAGTAGGCTGATCGGTCCCGACCGGCCCCGACGGCGGGGGAAGCACGACGACTTGGCTCGGCCTGCGCTTGAGCGAGTGACTGAGGAGGCCGGCCGGCAACACGAGACTCTCATCTGAATCGCGCACGAGTTCGGCAGACTGGGATCGGTGCCCATGGACTTCGATGCCGACTACCGCGACTCGGACGCCACGGTCCTGGGCATATACGACCCCTTCTCGGAGGTCCTCATCTCCCGACAGCACGATCGCGCGGTGTATCGACCGCTCCTGGGAGAGGACCATGAGGTCGCGCACGATGAGGGTATCAACACCCTTCTGCTGCCCCGAAGCATTGAGTCGGCCCAGGCGTAGCTTCACGAAGGACAGTGCAGCGATTTCAAGCTGCTCAAGGGTCGGCACCCCCTGCCTGGCACCGTCATACCAGTAGGTCCGAAGTAGCTCATCGCCTGGGTATGTGGCCGACAACCACTCGGAAACTTCAGAGATGAACTGCTTGGCATCGAACAGGAGTTCGTGGCGCCCCAGCTTCTCGCCCAGAGCGGCATGAGAGCCCTGTTTGAAAAAATAGCCACCGTCGACGAACAGCGAAACCTTACCCATGTAATCCTGTCCTCGAGGCAGATCGGCACTCGGCCACGACGTTTGAGCCCAGCTTCAACACTGCTCTCCTGTGGTAAGGTCTGCGGTGTACCCCGGCTATGCCGGGGAGATATTGCCCCGGGCGCGGAGACTGACTCCGGTCCGGGGCCTACTATATGCGTGTATCTCATTGGGTCGGGCTGGCAAGCCTTGGGCGGCCCGCGCGCCAGTAGCAGGGACCGGCATAGCCCCCTCTGAGGGCGTTCTGGTACCTATCGGGCGGCTCGTAGCCCTCTCCGGCGCAGCGGCCCGAGTCCGGTGCATCCTCCCAGTCCTGGAGGTCGCGGGGCGCTGAGGTCGGCGACTGTGCCCAGGGCACGCGCCGCGAGCCGCCGGCTCCCTGCGTGGAGGTGGGAGCGGGTCAGGATCCAGCCACCGGCCTCGGAGAGCGTGGGGGCGCCGGTGGGCGGATGAGCCGCCCGGGTGAGACCGCCCAGACGGCTCCTTCGCCCTCGGGCTCCGCAGCGAATCGCGCCGGCCCGAACCCCACGGCACGCCGCTGCACCTCGCCCTCGGGACGCGGACCCAGCCGATCAGCCACGAACTCCGGGGTGATCCACACCCGCCGCGCCGGCGCCCCCTGGGCGATGGCCCGGTTCAGCAGGGCATCCATCCGCGTCTCCACTCCCCGCAGCCCGGCCTCCTCTGCACCGGCGTATCCGGTGACCACCAGCTCCAGAGCGTCCGCTGGAAGAGGCACCGTCCGGGTGGGGAGGTGGTACGCCCTCAGCAGCCGGGGCCACAGATGGGAGCCCGCCACCTGCACCCGCTCGGCGGGAGTCAAGCCCGGGACCTCCACCACCTCGCAGCGGTCCCGCAGTGGTGCTGGGATCGGGTCCAGTGAGTTGGCCGTGGCCACGAAGCTCATCGCCGAGGTCGGGTAGGGCACCCCGAGGAACCGATCGGTCCAGGTGGTCGAGCCGAGCAGCTCCAACAGCCACGCCGTGGGCGAGGAGCCTCGCCAGTTCCCCGTGCCCACCTTGTCCATCTCGTCGAGCACCAGCAGGAGCCTGGACGTGCCCAGCCGCCTGACCGTGCGGATGATGGCGCCGGGCTCTGCTCCCGACCAGATGCGGTCCGCCCCAGCGAGGTAGCACTCATCCACCGCCGCCATCGGCACCGGCACCACCTCGCATGGACGGCCCAGAGCATCGGCCATGGCCCGTGCCAGCGTAGTCTTGCCGGTCCCCGGCGGGCCGACCAGGAGCAGGGGCCGCAGGCGGTGCTCGCCATCTCCATGACGCTCCAGGTGAGCGGCTGCGGCCGCACGGTCGGAGAGGATGGACTTCACGCGGGCGTGGCCGCCGTGGGCCGCGTCGAGAGCCCCGAGCGCTGCCGCCATGGGTGTCCGCCGGGCCGGAGGCGGCTGGCCCCAGGGCAGCTCCGCCACCACCCGCAGCCAGTTGCGCTGCCGGGTGGCGACGTAGTCGTCCTCGGCCTTGCTCGCCAATTGGGCCACCGACTCCACCTCGGCCTTGACGGCGTCCGAAGCCTCGGCCACGGCCGCCCTGGCCCGCGCCGCCATGGTGGCCGCGCCGTCGGGCTCGGCATCTGACGCATCTGCTTCGCCCGCCGCGTGAACGGCCGCAGCCCTGGCCCGGGCGTACTCCTCTTGCTCCTCGGCATTCGCCTCTGCCTGCTCCCGGAGCGCTGCGGCCCGCAGATGGACGGGGCACTCGTCCCGGGACAGCGTCGGGTGCAGCAGACCGCAGCTGGAACACGGGCGGGGGTCGAGGTCTCCACCAAAGCGGGACAAGAGCCACCTCCTTTCGGCCACCAGGGTTCGCGCCCGGAGCGCATATCTGTCCCCTGGAGGGCTGTGGCGGCGCCGAGCCACCGGCCGCCGCCTGCTTTGAGCCTGCCGCTGGGCGACGGCCTGGAAAACTCCGCTGGGCGAGTCCGGCAAGGTGGCTGCGAAGGTGTTCGGCGGCAGGCGCAGCCACATGTCTGGGCGCCGGTGGCATGACGTGCCATCCAACACCATCGGCAGGGGAGCCCCGGTGCGGGGTGCGCACCGCGTGGGCGGTCCCGGAGCACCGCTGCGCATACGCCTGCGGAAGGGGCCAGAAATCGGCTCCGGCCGAGCCGCCGGTTATTACCGTTACCGGCGGCTCACCAGTTTTCTGATCTCAAGAGACACTGGCCAGGCGGGGTGGACTCACCAGGGAAGGGGGATGCCGCACCCCCTATGCCCCCGGAACGAGATCAGTACCCGCCGCAAGGGGCGAGCAGGTGCAGTCCGTCGGGGCGGCAGCACGGGTTGCGGCCAGGCAAATCGTTTACTCCGAATCGCCCTGGGATGCGACCCGATACCAAACTCAGTCGCCCGGGTCTGAACTGCTGATCACTCTGGCTTGGCCGTGGCGCCGCCGTCAGCGTCCTCTTTGCGCTGTCGGCTGTGCTCCCCACTGCCTCGGCCCTCCGTTCGCCTCGATCAGCTGGTCGATGGCGTGCTTGAGCAGGACCGGCCGGTAGTCGATCCTCTCCACCGAGGCGTTGAAGTGGCGGGGGGTCGGTGGCGGGTTCTGGTGGATGTGCCCATGGACGTTTAGCTCGCCCTCGGCCAGGTCCTCCAGCGGCTGGTGGCTGAAGCGAACCGTCCACCCTTGGTACTCGAAGGCGAAGGGCTCCAGCATCAACCAGCCGACTGCGGCGAGGGCCGCCAGCTTATCGGTGCCGTCGTGATTGCCGGGCACGAGAAAGATCCGTCCGGGCAGGGTGGGGAAGCGGTCGGGCACGTCGGCCGCCGCGAGGTCGCCCATGAACACGTCGCCTAAGTGAAGCACGGGGTCGTCCAGCTCGACGGTCTCCCACCATCGCTGGACCATTAGGGCATCGACGTGGGCCGGGCGGACGCCAGGTGCCAAGACCTCTCGCAGCCGGCGATGGCCCCAGTGGGTGTCCGAGATCACCCAGAGACGGCCCAGATGGTCGAGGAAGCGGCTTGGGCGAACCCAAGGGAGGTCGGATCGTGAGACGCTCATCTGCTGAATATAGGTCCGGCAGTGGGAGAGGTATACGATCCACGGCCAGCTCCGATGGGTTCACCCCTCCAGAGGGAGGGGGAGCTGGTCCATCGGGACAGCGGGCACGGCCGCCACGGTGAGGCCGCCGGGCTGGTCGAGCCACACCCTCCAAGCGCCGACGGCGAGCCGTCCCTCCGGACTGGCGGCCGCAGCCCCGCGCAAGAGTCCGGCGGCTCGCTCGGCCCGGTCCTGCGCCCTGACCATGGTGGCCTGCTCTCGACTGTAGGTCCGGGCGGCGGTCATCAGGCGGACCGGGAGAGGGAGGGCCATCGAGGTCAGAGTCTGATGCCCACTCGCTGGGGGAATGTGCCTGGGTGCAGCTTCAGACCGGTCGGGAAAGCTGGCTCGCGGCGTGAGCGCCACCGCCTACCCGCGAGGGAGTGAAGGCTGGAGGGGTGGAGCCCGGCCGTGACAGGCCGACCGGCTTCCGCCCTGCCTGGCCACGCGCCCACGTCAGCCATCACTCGCATCACACCCACTTTGACACCGGCGTGCCGCTAGGCAGGAGTCGTGGTTGTCCTCGCATGTGAGATGTTTCTGGCCCCTGATGGGCCAATACAAGTACTTCAGTTGGAGAGAGGATGCGGACGACCTCCAGCATGGTGAGGGTGGGAGTGGCCAGAGGCCGTGTTCAGCGCGCTTGAACCGGGTACCATGAGAAAGTCGGGTTTGATGACGGAGGAAGGGTGTGAGTCGAGGAATCCGGCTTCATGGTCCTTCTGTGCGGCCACCTATGAGTGACGCTGAGAGGACGGCGGCACTTGTGATTGTGCGCACCCTCGCCAGGACGGCTGGCTGGGTGCTCGATCTGAGCGCGAGTCAGGCTCGGCTCCGCCAAGCGCGACTTGTGGAGTCGTACCGGTGCGGACCCGGCACCGCCGGAGACTGGGCCGCCGTTGGACGCGACCTGTCAAAGGTGCTCGGCGCTTGGCACGACGGTCGGCCTTCGGCCTGAGCGATGCAGCCGTAGAGTGGGCCCGTCCAATAGGGAGCAGGTACCGCTCGGAGGTAGGGAATCCGATGGGGGGCAGGACGCCGGTTCATCCGGGCCGGATGAGCTGTCGCCGCCGAACGCGCCTTCCTCTGAGATGCGTGAAGAGGTACGCCACGAGGTACAGGCCATCTTCGCCCAGTACTCGGGCCCGCTCCCGCATCCTGACCTCTTGGCAGGATTCGAGCACGTACTTCCGGGGTCGGCTGAGCGAATAGTGCGGATGACGGAGCGAGAGCAGAGTCAACGGCATGAGCTTGAGACGAGACAAGTGCGGGACGCCTTCTGGTTAGGGCTGACCGGCCAAGTGTTCGGTCTAGTCGTATCGGTCGCTGGGTTCGCGTTGGCCGGCTTCGCTGCGTACCGAGGCGAGCAGGCCGTGGCAGTTGCGGTTGCTGGCGCAAGCCTGGCCGCGCTGGCTGGTGTATTCGTGTACGGACGCCGTGCCCTACAAGATCAGTAGTCGCGAGCCGACGGCGAGGATGCGAGCACGGGAGAGCAGATAGGTGCGTGGCCTCATGAGGTGCCTCACCGGCTGCCTGACCGTCAGGCCTGGTCTGCCAACCAAGGACGCTCGGCTGATGCTCGCCAACCGCCAAATCGTCTGGCGTCTGACCCAAGACCTCCCTCACGAGGCTGGTTGGAATGAGCGCTGGAAGGCGCTGAAGGTGCCCGAGGGCCGCCAGATCTACATGCGCTCACACTTCGGACCACAACTCGGCCTCATATGAGCCGTCGAGGAAACGGCGAGGGGTCGATCTACCGCCGGGCGGCCGACGGTCGGTGGGTGGCCGCGATCACCTGGCCGACGGGGCGGCGGCAGAAGTGGTACGCGAAGAGCCGGACCGAGGCTGCGGCAAAGCTGGCGGAGGCTGTCCGGGCTCAGGGGATGACTCGGTCCGGTGCCGGATTCCGCCTGCGGACCGACGCGTTTCTCAAACAGTGGTTGGAGGCGGCCAAGCCAAGGCTCGGAGTGCGGACCTGGGTGCGGTATGAACAGCTTCTGCGCATCCACGCGGTCCCGGCCATCGGCCGCATTCCCCTCGCTCGCCTCGGCCCTCGGGACCTCCAGCTTTGCTATGCGGCGGCGGCGGAGAGGGGGCTTAGCTCGTCAACCGTCCATCGTCTGCACTCGGTGCTGCATAAGGCCCTCAGGCAAGCCGAACAGTGGGAACTCGTGAGTCGTTCCGCCGCCGCCCTGGTGGAAGCGCCTCAGGACGCCCCGACCGAGATGGCCACGCTGGATGCGGAGCAAGTGAAGCGGCTCCTGACCGCCGCGCAAGGCAACCGCCTTGAGGCCCTGTACGTGCTCGCCGTGACCACGGGGATGCGGCAGGGGCAGTTGCTCGGCCTGCGCTGGCAAGATCTTGACCTGGACCACGGATCGCTCGCCGTGGTCCGGAATCTCCAGCGCCTCCCCGGCCTTGGCCTCACGAGCACGAAGCGGCAGAAGACGGAGAAGTCGAGGCATCGGGTTGAACTGGGGGTCCTGGCGGTCGAGGCCCTGCGGACCCACAAGGCGCGTCAGGCTGATGAGCGGAGTGGAGCTGGAGATGTCTGGGAGGACCACGATCTGGTGTTCCCTCACGTTCTCGGGGGACCGATGAGTCGCGACCTCCTGGTCCGGCGAGGCTTCGAGCCGCTGCTGAAGGCGGCCGGCCTCCCGCGGATTCGCTTTCATGATCTGCGCCACACGACGGCGACGCTCCTACTGAGCCAGGGTGTTCACCCGAAGATCGTCTCCGAGCTTCTGGGTCACAAGACCGTGGCGATCACCCTCAACACGTACTCCCACGTCACTCAGACCATGAGCCGGGCGGCGGCGGACACCCTCGACTCCCTGCTCCAGCAGCGTCCAGCGTCTGGCCCGGCCTGAGCGCGTTGCTCCACTACTGCTCCACAAATAGCCTCAAGTAGAGTTATGGGCTGGGATGTTGGCCCTCCGCTGATCTCAAACTGGCGGAGGGACGGGGATTCGAACCCCGGAATGCTTTGCAGCATTAGCGGTTTTCAAGACCGCCGCAATCGACCGCTCTGCCATCCCTCCATAGGGAGATTTGAGATCAAATCACCCAGACTTTGGCCGTGACTCCAGGGAGCTTGATCCAACCGTTGATCCAACCCGAGAAATGTGATGGTCCTGCAGGACCGCTTCGAGGGCATCCGTCGCTTCCTGGTGCATCGCCATGGCCACATGAGAATACCGATCCAGGGTGATCGCGACCGTCGCGTGCCCCAGCAGATCGGCGACGACCTTCGGATGCACCCCTTGGCCCAGGAGCAGGGTAGCCGCCGTATGCCTCAGATCGTGGAAGCGGATCATGGGAAGATCGGCCCGTTGAGAGAGGCTTCGCCACGCAGCGCGGGCTGTGTTGCCATCCAGCGGAGTGCCGCGCGGGCCAGTGAACACCCAGTCACCATCCTTCCAGCGCTCCCCCAGTTGCAGCGGGGTGGCGGCGTGGACCGCCTGCCGTTGGCGCAGCGCCGACACTGCGGTCGGGGTGAGGCGGACCTGCCGACGAGAACGCACAGTCTTGGGATCGCCACGGACCAAGCCCTCTCCCGCCACCCGCTGGAGAGTTCCTGTGACCGCCAGCGTTCCTCGCTCCAGGTCAACGTCCCGCCAGCGAAGGGCCAGCAGTTCCCCCTGGCGCATGCCCGTAGTCACGGCGAGAATCAACAGCGCACCGCGATCCGCGTCCTCGGCGGCCAACGCGCATAGCCGACGGACCTCGGTGGGGTCGAGAACCCGCATCTCCGCCTGCACCATTCGTGGCGGGGTCACCAGCTCGGCGACGTTCCGGTTCACCTGCCCCTGCCGGACAGCGGCCACGAGGGCTCGGTGGAGGACCATGTGGACGTGATGGATCGTGGTGGGGCTCGACCCGGCCGCCAGCCGCTCCGCGTACAGTGCCTGCAGGTGAGCGGGCTGGAGGCGGCCGAGACGGAGCCGCCCGATAGCGGGAATCAGGTGGACCCGGCACAGCTCTCCGTACCGAATCCAGGTACGGGGTCGCAGGGTCGGCTTGACGGTAGTCAGCCAGCTCTCCAGCCACGCTGCCACAGTGTCTCGGCCGGCGGGCACCGTCTCTCCCATGCCCTGGTCCCGCCGCTGGAGGGCTTGGGTCAGCCGCCGACCGGCATCGGCGCGAGTGTGCGCGTAGACGCGCTGGCGGCGACCATCCGCCCCGGTGATCGCCGCAACCCAGAGCCCGTCGGATCGTTGGTAGATCGACCCCTCGCCATTGGCGCGCTTGCGGCCACGAGGACGAACTGGGGTTTCGACGGGCATCGTCATCCAGTGTGGAGGCCACCGCCCCCAAGAGCAAGAGGCCCATTCCCAGCGTCCACCACGGCGTCACCTACATGAACTCATGCCCTCTTCCCTCCCCGGCGAACCTACCCGCCCTCTTGTCACGGCCCCGATGGGCTCGGGTTGAGCTGGCTTGCTCCAGTCCAACGACGTCATGGAGAGCAACGGCCCTATCCTCGCTGACCTCCACTGTTCATCCCGCCATGGCCATACCCCCGAGCGTACGGCGGTACGGAGTAGCCGCACCTGGCCCCATCCCGGCGTCTTTGCCACCGCGGCGCTCCTCTCCGTTACCGGTCGGCGTCCTCCGCGTAGCCGGACGCCCAGCACCGTCGCCCGACGGCTTGGCCTGACTTCCGACTCACCCGTGGTTCAGTTGGCCCCTGCGGATCGATGGACGCGATCCCCGCAACGATGTTCCTCAGGGCCTTCGTGTAGCTGAGCGCCATCCGCCACCAGCGATCTCATCCAGGTGTGGAGCCTTAGCCAAACGGCTACCCAGTCGCTCCATTACAAGATCGGCAGCACCCGCAAGCTCGTAGTTTGAGGGTGGGGCGACCACCAACTCGCTCAGATCGCTGGCGAAGTCCCGGTCGGACAGCTTCGCTGACAGATTGGCGGCGAGATCAGGATAAGTGAACGCACCCTCTCGCATGTAGTGATTGAACGCCTCAATGATTCGCTCGTCGGTGACGCTAGTCGCGGTCAGGAAGTGCCAGAGATCGAAAAGGTCTCGCCCCTTGCGTCGCTGATAGAGGGCACGGAGCTTGGTCCCGAGCAACTCCTCGAGTTGGAAAGTGTTGATTCCGGCACGGCCCGACCACCAGCGCGACAACACCTGATATGGACGCGACGTTCTCGGAAAACAGGATTCGGTCTCTCGGATGTTCATCTCGATCTTGACTCGAATGCGCCGCTGCCCATGGGTCGAGTCAGCGGTGAAGGTCATGTGAACCATCTGACCGACCTGGGTGCGGCCGCCTTCGACGAGCCCGACCCCGGTCGCGATCGTGCGCAGGGCGTCCATGTAAGGGCCAATGCCCGAACGCGTACGGCGCACATAGTCGAGATCCTCCGAGTAGCGCAAGGGCGTGGGCAGATAGAGCTTGTGGAGGCAAGTGCCGCCGCGGATGGTCAGCTCGTCACCCAGCAACTCGTTGTTGGCGATCTCCACAATTAGCCGCGACAAGATCAAATCCTGTTCGATGTCGGCGTCGGTCGGCCAGGGCGCCATCCCACCCCACGCGGTTATATGTGCGGCCGGTATCAAACGTCAGGCTCCACTGTCGCGTTGATCCGGAGACCCCATCCCCGGTCAAGCGCGCCAGACCTAGGGCCGGGGACCAAGAGGGATGGCTCACCTTCTTCTGGCCGGGCCACGACTCGCAACCAGTGCACATCAAGATCTGGACGGAGCCGCTCCATCAACCAGCCGAGGCGGCGCACCGTCGGCCGACCCCTGAGCGGCGATATCCGGGCAAGAATCTCGGGGTCGAGTTCACCAATCTCCTTCAGGACAGTCGCAACATTACTGATGCCCCCACCGAAGGTCGGCCTCCATGCGAGGTCGACAATCGTCGTTTCGGCTGTCGCCACCGTCACATATCCCGTGTGGACGGGATGGCGCTGGGTCGGCATGTCAGCCACATGTTCGCTGGCGGTGAAGCGCAGCCGGACACGCTGGATGTCGCGATCTCTCAGAGGCGGGTACGTCGTCAAGACACGGAACGTCTGAGGGGCCTGGTGCGAGGCTCCGTGGAAGGCCGCAGCGTTCAAGAAGCCGACGTAGTAATCGCGGCCGAGATGCGCCATCATGCCGTCCAGGAACCACTCGGCCGGCACCACCTTCCAGGACCGATACTCGGCTGGCACAACGACGTAGAATCCCCGCGTGGGATGGAAGAGACGCCCATCCTTCATCAAGCGCGAAATGGCTTTTCGTAGGCCGATCTCCGCCTGCCCCATGAGTTCCTGGAGCTCAGCGGTCGTTGCCCAATAGCGTCCCTTGCCGATTAAGGCGTCGACAACTTCCGATGGGCGAATCCTGGACACCACTTCGCCTAAAGTATATCAGAATAGCTACTTTCGGCACAATGATACCACTGCCACGGCACCCCGTTGGCGCAAGGTGACATCCATGGGTACTTTCGGCCAAGTAGGTGCGGAAAGCGACTGGACCCTCATGGCCAGCATCCCCGGCAGGCTCGACACAAGTCCGCTGATAGCGACCTCGAGGAAGGCTCGGAATCTGACGAGCCGGCCTGGCAACCCGGGCTCGCGGCCGCGGGGACCACGCCATCGGCAGTGCCCTGGCCAGAGCCAGAACACAGACAACGAGAGCCAGGGGCAAGGAGCTGGATCGACATCTCGGTGTTCGCGTCAGGCTCGCTGGGCGTGCGCGACGGCGTGGGCGATGAGCATCTCCGTGCCAAACCAGCCCCAGTAGATTCGGTGGGCGATGATGTACCGGCCGGAGAGTTCCATCACCTCGGCTATGTCCACCTGATCGCCGTCGGGAGCGGCCCGCAGGTACTCCCAACTGAGGTGACGACCATCCCACAAGTAGGTCTCGTTGCGGTGCCAGCGTACCAGCTCGTTCGGGCGACGCCGCCCCCCTTCTGCGAAGAAACGCGCGAGCGCTTCCTTGCCCTGTAATACTCCACTTTGCCGCCCCAGAATGCGAGGTACCAAGGGGCTCTCCAAGACGGCGTCGTACGCCTACAGCTCAAGGAGCGCCTCCACGTCCCGGGCCCGAGCTCGCCGGTCCCACTCGGTGAAGACGAACTCGGCGTCTGCGTTGATGGTGGCACTGCTCGACGAGCCACTGGGCGGCGGCGACGCCGCGGGCACCAAGGGCCGGGCGGGACTCGCGACTGGGCCGTTTCCCATGAGGTCGCCGACCTGTTCGGCGTACCAGGCCGGCGCCACATGCTCGACGGTACGGCGGAGGCACCAGTTGGGGTCACGGGGCCGGTCCCACTCTTCAGGGTCGATCCCGCCAAGACGCATCAGCCAGGTGCGCGCCAGGCGCCGCAAACGCTGGCTGGCTTCGTTCAGCTCTGCCTCGGTGAACGGCGCCCAGTCGCTGGCGAGGGTGACCGTGGACGCATACCAGTGGTCGGGCTCAGTCACCTCTCCTGCGAGCAGAGCCTCCATCTCAGCCATGTGGTCCACGAGATGATCGGCGTGACGCCGGATGGCCTTGTTGGGAGTGTAGATCCGCCGGCCGTCCTCGGCCAGACGGGGGCGGCCGTCCCAAGCGAGCCAGGTGCGGGCGAGCGCCAGGGTCCGCTCAACTCCGGCGACAATCAGCGCGCCAGGGTTGCCGGTACTGGCCTCGGACGCGGTGGTGACCATGCAGCAGATAATACGCCCTGGATTCTTCGGATCGCCCCGAAGTATGGCTGCGGTATGCTCTTTGGCGATGGATGTCGACTTTGCCAAGGTGGCCAAGCTACTGGCCAACTCGGCACGCTCGGTGATGGTGGGAGCGATGCTCGACGGCCGGGCGATGACCGGGACCGAACTGGCCCGGATCGCGGGAGTTGGACCCTCCACTGCCAGCGAGCACCTGGGGGAGCTCGTCCAGGGACAGTTGGTCCGGGTGGTCGCCGATGGCCGGCACCGGTACTTCGCCTTGGCGGGGACGGACGTGGCTGAGGCTCTGGAGGCGCTCGCCCGGATCTGCCCGCCGGTTCCGCTTGGATCTCGCCGGCCTTCGCGCGATGCCCAGGCTCTCGGCTTCGCGCGGACCTGTTACGACCATTTGGCCGGCACCTTGGGAGTGGCGCTCCTCGAGGCTCTCCTCTCCAACAGGTGGCTGGCAGCGGGCGATGATGACTTCACGATCACCCCCTACGGGTGCGTACAGCTGGCCGGGCTCGATGTCGACATTAGTGCACTCCGGCGCCAACGCCGCAGCCTCGCCCGACCCTGCCTGGACTGGACCGCACGTCGACCTCACCTCGCCGGGGCGCTCGGGGCGGCCATCACCACCTCGCTGCTCGAGCGGCAGTGGGTCGAGCGAGAGCCCCGGTGCAGGGCACTCCGGCTTACCTCGGTTGGAGAGGCCCAACTACGGCAGCTCTGCGGCCTCGACCTCGGGAAGCCATAGGGAGCTCTCTGCGATCCCGTCGACAGGCTCTGCGAGCCGGTGGATCAGGGCGCCACCGCTGGAGCCGGACAGAAGGGTGGGAACAGGGCCCGGTCCGTGCCGGACAGGACGATCAGGCACGCCGACCACCCAGGCTGCCCCGGTGGCGGCCGTCACACCGTCCCGCCACCGGCGCCACGGCGGTATTCGTCGAGGTGGGCTTGAACTGGCTTACCGCATCTCTGAGCCTCTTTGTCGGGCCGGCTGAATGGCAACTGCCCAACCAACTGGGAGTTGGTGCCGCCGGAATGACTGCGCTGCCGCGCGGAAACGACCGCCATGAGCGCTGGCAGGTTGAACTCGGACGCGGTGGCCATTCGAGGAAGCCATCGCAATCCTGGACGGTCAGCGTGGCATCCCCGGCCCCGACGGGAGGCGGCACGAACTGGACCTTTCAGCCCTGCCCTCGCAGGCAGCCGCTCTTGCGGAAATGAGAGAATACAAGCGTCGCCGGTCGGGGGCGCTCAAGAGTTTCGAGGCAGGTTCGCTGCCGGGGCTCCCGAATGCCCTGGTCAAGACCCGCATGGCCAGTGGTTGAACACAGCGTCGTCTCACCGAGTAGCTGAGCATTGCCGAGCAGCAGATCCACAACGGCATCAGGCAACCGGCTACACGTCAGCCGGCTTGGCCGGGCTGTGCGACATCGCGGCGGCGCTCGGCACCGAGCTGCGCGAACTCGTCACCCTGGTACCGACGCGGCCTCACGAGCGGTGAGGGGGCATGATGTCCTGAGGATCATCAAGACCCAGTGATGAACAAGTCAGCTGCGCCTTCGATCGCCGAGCTTCGCCGTCAAGTGGAGGAGCTGGAAGCTGAGAACAGGCGCCTCCGCGGTCTGCTGAGCCTCGACGACCGAGACCGCAGTGCCCCGGCCGAGCCATGGAACGCCGACCTGTTCCCCCGGCCGGAGCCGGGCAACGAGGCCGGGCTGCCGCCTGTGGACCAGCGATCGACCGGCCCAGCCAAGGTGTCTCTGTTTCGATCACTGTTCGCCGGGCGCGAGGACGTGTATGCGCTCCGATGGGAGAACGGGCGCAGCGGAACGTCGGGCTGGGCACCGGCTGTCAAGGGTGGCTGGGCCAATGCTCGCAAGCCAGGGCGCGAGTACCTGCCACTGTCCGAAGAGGTCGTCGCTGACCATCTCGCTGGTTCTGTCCACGCCGGGTTGTACCCTCTGCTGCCTGGGGACGTCTGCCACCTTCTGTCGTGTGACTCCGACGGAGTCGGGTGGGCGCTCGACGCACTTGCTTACCTGGACGCTGCTCGGACCACCGGCATTTCCGCAGCGCTCGAGCGGTCGCGCTCCGGGGACGGGGCCCACGTTTGGATCTTCTTCAGCGGTCCGGTGCCGGCGGCCTCGGCGCGCCTGCTCGGGGTGCACCTGCTGCGGGAGGCGATGACTGAACGAGGTGAGCTCGACCTGGCCAGCTACGACCGACTGTTCCCGACCCAGGACTTCATGCCCAGAGGCTCGTTCGGCAACCTCATCGCCCTTCCCCTCCAGGGCAAGTGCCGGAAGCAGGGAACAACCGTGTTCCTGGACCCCACGACGCTCAAGCCGGTGGAGGACCAATGGGCGCACCTCTACCGTCTGCCGCGAGTGACGCCAGGGGCACTTGCCTCGATGGTCGACTCGATGCAGATGGTTGGGGCCGGACCGGAGGGCGCCGCCTATCTGAGACCTCGATCCGCGGCAGCGCAGAAGCCACCCGCGAGAATTCACGCGCGCTCGGGCGCGATGCTGGTCGTGGATCGAAGCGGCGTTCCGCCGGCTCTGCTGTCGGCCCTCAAGCACCTGGCCTCGCTGCACAACCCGGAGTACTACGAGAAGGAGAGGCTTCGCTTCTCCACCTGGAACACCCCGCGACTCATCCGTTGCTACGGCGAGACCATTGACGGTCTGCTGCTGCCCCGAGGCGTTCGGGAACAGACCGCCTCGATCGTGGCCGAGGCCGGCAGCCAGCTCGTCGTCCACCAAGAGTGTGCGGACCAGGAACCGGTCGGCCTGCGTCTCCTGGCGGCTCTGACTTCCGAGCAGCAACAGGCATGTGAGGCCCTGGCCAGTCACGAGCAAGGGGTGTTGGTCGCACCACCCGGCTCCGGCAAGACCGTCATCGCCTGTGGGCTCATCGCCCGCCACGACAGGCCGACACTGGTGATCGTCGACCGCAAGCCGTTGGTGGAGCAGTGGCGCGAGCGCCTAGCCACCCACCTGGGTCTCCCCGCGGGTCAGATCGGTCAACTCCACGGCGGGCGCCTTCGGGCGACCCGCGTCGTCGACATCGCCATGATGCAGAGCCTCGCCCGCCGCGAGGACGTCGGTGAGATCACCGCCGGCTACGGATTCGTCGTCGTGGACGAATGCCACCATGTCCCCGCGGTCTCCTTCGAACGGTGCGTCCGCCAGATTCCGGTACGGCGATGGCTGGGCCTGACCGCCACCCCGTACCGGCGTGACGGCTTGCAAGGGCTCATCGCCATGTACTGCGGACCGGTCCGTCACCGCATGACTCAGGGAACGGACGGCGGGGCTCACCTGCTGGAGTTCGTGGTCCACCGAACCGCGTTCGAGGCTTCAGACGCGCAGGACCTGGGGATTCAGCAACTGTTCCGAGCCCTCGTCGAGGATGGGGAGCGGACAGAGGCGATATGCGGGGACATCGCCTCCGCCATCACCCGGGGACGGAACTGCCTGGTGCTCACACAATGGACCGATCACCTCGAACGGCTCGTTGCCGAACTCCGAAGGCTCGGGCACTCGCCCTTGGTGCTCCGAGGCGGGATGGGCAAGAAGGCCCAAGCGGCGGTGATCAAGGAACTGGGAGCTCCCCGTCCGGCAGGCGGTCTCCTCCTCGTCGCCACCGGCAGTTTCCTGGGTGAGGGCTTCGACTGCCCACCGCTCGACACCTTGTTCCTGGCGTTCCCGATCGCGTTCAAGGGGCGGATCGTCCAGTACGTCGGCCGCGTGCTGCGCCCGACGGCCGACAAGGCCACGGTCGAGGTCCACGACTACGTCGACCTGGCAGTCCCCGTCCTGGCCCGAATGCACACCAAGCGTCTGCCCGGCTTCGCGAGCCTCGGCTTCGACACGGGGCTTCCTCGGTCAGCAGGGTCGACCAAGGGAGCGCCAGCTTCGTTGTCCTCCCGCTTCCGGGACAAGCCACCAGGTTGAGCGCAGAGCCGCTGCGTGAGATGGTGGCGCCTTCGCCAACGCCCATCTCCCCCAGGCCCTGCCGTCAAAGTCAGCGGGGCGAGCTGAGCGGGTAGAGGGGCTGACTTTTTCGGAGGCAGTGCGCTGTACCATCGAGGACTCACACCTTGAGGAACGGCACAGCCGGGGCTGGAACCACCTCCGGAGACGGGCCGGTACAGGGTGAGGCTGATCGGGTCCGGCGAGGCCAGCCGCTGGCATGAGCTGATGGCGGTTCATCACCACTTCGACTCCTCGCCTCTTCCGGATTACCGAAGCTGGGCTACGGCTCCCTCCCAAGGGCGGGTAGGCTTGGGTCTCACGTCGAAGGACCGTAGCCACTCGGCCATCGGCGATGGGTCACAGATCTTGCTCCAAGGGAAGGCGACCGGTCCCCTCCCCCACCCTTCCAGGATTGGCTCGGCTTGCTGTCTGGTCGGTGGCGTTTGAGATCAAGAAGCTGGTGAACCACTGATGGAGGGTAGGGATGCGACTGCCCTGGAGGGCCGTGGCTCCCAGTTGATCGGGCCGTCGGGGCCGCACTGACCATCTCAAGGGCTGATCCGATCGTGCTCCGACCATGCTGCTCAGTGGTAAGGTGCTCGCAGAGGCTTCAAGGCAATGGAGACCCGACTGCGACGCCGAGCATCGTCTTTCGCTGGAGGTCGATTGTGGCCCCACAGGGGCACTGAGGTCGCCAGTGGCCAACCAGGATTGCCAGGGTCAACGCCTTGAGATCTATGCGGCATGCGACGCGATGGGAGGTCATCCGAATGGGTCTGGAAGTGGTGGTCTTCGCGCTCGACGGCCCGCAACATGAGCCTCAGGCCGCCGATCGCCTGCGCAAGTCCACACGGGTGGCGCCAAGATGATCAGGACACCACCCCGTACGCCCCTTCGAGGTCCGTCGGTCCAGCCCCGGAGGGTGCTTGGGCACTGGTGGGCAAGAGTGCTCCAGTGGCTCGAGACTCGCCACGTCGCCCAACCCCGCACCGGGGCGGCAGGAGAGCTCTTGCAGAAGCAATCAGAGCGGATGCCAGACGAAGATACGACCCGGGACGTTCTGAGGCGGGCGGGACTGCTGGCCAAAGTGCCACCACCACGCCAGCTCCGCCCTTCCGAGGCCAAGGTTGGTGAGGCGCGTCGTGAGGCCTCGATGGGGCGCTCACTCAGCGACTACGTCATCGAGGGTAGGACCTGACCGCCTTCGCCGACAGCTCGGCTGTGGTCAAGATCTACGCCAAGGAGCCCGAGACCGCGCTGGTGCTGGGCGCGGGGGCTTTGATCATCTCCGAACTCGCCCGGGTCGAAGTGGTGTCTGCGATTAGACGCAAGAGCCGAATTGAGGGGATGTCCAGAGCAAGTGCGGACATCTTGATCGCAACCTTCGAGAACGACCTCAGCCGGCGAGAGACTGCGGCAGGCGTCGACTTCACTGTCATTCGGCTAGGGCAGGACATCCTGGACGAAGCGATCCTCATTCTCGATCGGCACCCTCTGACCGCCGGCGATGCTATCCAACTCGCAACGGCGATCCTGACTCGACGGCTGATACCCAACCTCACCGTCTTTCACTGTTTCGACCAGCACCTTCGCACCGCCGCGTCGGCCGAGGGGTTCGTTCTCCAGCCCGCCTGACCTCACGCAGGCCGACTGCCGCCCGGCTCCCTCTCCTGCGCCGAGCAGGGACCGGTCCGATATAGGGAGCTGACTGGGGACCGGGTCACGCAGCATCGCAACGCCACCATGTGGCCCACGGCGGGAGATCAGAAAGACCAGTTTGGGCCCGTGAGCCGCCGGTAAGAGGTACTCTCGGCAGGCCGGGAACGGCTGTTTTCCGGGCAGGGCGGATGGTCTAGGCGGACGGGTGTAGTCAATCCCTCACTCGGTCCGGAAAGCGACATGCAGGCACCCCCCTCCTCCGACGCGACGGCCGGTCACCAAGGCTTCCAGCTTGCCTTCGCAGGACCACCTGATCCAGATCCAGGCCGTAGTTCTCCGGCAGCGCCGGGGCGCCGCCCAGGACGATCCCCCTCCAGACCGCCACAGCCCGACCGATTCAACCGTAGGCTGGTACGCGCATTCAGTCGATCAAGGGAATCATCCAAACGTGGTGCCCAGCAAGTCGCAGGTCAACAAGGCCGGCCAGATCATTAGAGATGTGGGGCGGCGGCGCCTAGACCTCCAAGATCCGCGCCTCGATTGGGCCCTCGATGTCCTGGTGGCCTATCGAGCTGCCCACCAGTACCCCTTGGTCAAGGCCCGCAACGGCCTCAGATCGATCCTCCGCACCGAGCAGATCCCCGGGCAGGTTTCGCAGCGGCTCAAGCGCATTCCCACTATCTGGAGAAGCTGCAGCGCGAGCCCAGCATGCAGTTGGCCAGGATGCAGGACATCGGAGGCTGCCGCGCCGTGCTGGCCAGTCTGGACGAACTCCGCGCCGTGGAGCGGCGCTTGCGCAAGAACCGGCCACCAGCGCGCGTCTCAGACTACATCCGGGCTCCCCGGACCTCGGGCTACCGGGCTCTCCATCTGGTCGTGATGTACGAGGATCGAGACCAGATCGAGAGGGCTGTCGAGGTGCAGCTGCGCACCCAGGTGATGCACGACTGGGCGTTCTCCATAGAGCAGGTCGGGGGAAGGATCGGAGATGAGCTCAAGAGCGGCATCGGCCCGGCGCCCGTACTTGACTTCCTAAGAGCTGTGGCCGAGGCCATGGCCGCGGAGGAGGGCGGGGAGATGATTCCGAGGCGCTTGAGAGCGGAGTTGGCCGAACTTCGATCGAGAGCACTACCCTTCTTGGGGACCGAACCCAGGAGGGAATCATGAGCAGCAGGGTCCAGCACTTCCTGTTGGTGTTCAATCACCAGCAGGGAAAACTCGTAGAGGTGGTGGAGTTCGGCGACGACAGTGAGGCCGCGGTCGCAGCCTATGCGGCCAAGGAGCGCGAACTCCAGGATGATGCGGCCTTGGAGATCGTCCTCATAGGGTCGGACTCCCTGGAGACGGTGAAGCGCACCCACGCCAACTACTTTCAGGGGCCGGCCGCCAGCGTCGAGAGGTACCTGGCCGGCGTCTGACCCACAGGCCGGCCGCGGCGGCCGGTCGGTGCCGGCCCCCAAGGGCCGGATCTCCGCGCCGGCCGGATCAGCCCTCCCGGATCTCCACGCCCTCAAGGGGGCTGATACGGCCCCCATTGCATGGACTTGGCCTGTCTGACTCGAGGCCCTCAGAAAAGGACGTCGGAAGAAGTCGTGGACCGGAAGGCATCACCGGACCCCACAGCTCGGGCCCCACCTGAAAAGCAGAGTGCGCAATCGACCCTTCGGATGGGACTGAGGCGGAATCCTCTCAGACCAGCTCGGCCAGCCCCCCCATGTAGGGCCTGAGTCGCTCCGGGATGACGACGGTGCCGCGCTCCGTCTGGTAGGTCTCCAACAGGCAGTCGAGGGTGCGCGGCAGTGCCAGGGCACTGCCGTTGAGAGTGTGCACGAACTCGGGTCGTAGGCCTGGTGCGCGAAAGCGGATGCCGGCGCGGCGAGCCTGGAAGTCGCCGAATGCCGAGCAGGAGGAGACCTCCAAGTATCTGCCCATGCCCGGCGCCCAGGCATCGAGGTCATACTTCTTCCACTGCGCGAATCCCATGTCCCCGGCGCACATGAGCCTCACCCGGTAGTGCAGCCCCAGCGCTTGCAGCACCGACTCGGCATCCCCAACCAGCGATTCCAGCTCCGCCAGGGAGTCCTCGGGTCGCACGAACTTGACCAGCTCCACCTTGCTGAACTGGTGAAGCCTAATGTAACCCCGGGTGTCACGGCCCGGCGCCCCGGCCTCGCTCCGCCAGCAGGGAGTCCAGGCCACGTGCCGGATGGGCAGCTGTTCTGCCTCCAGGATCTCCTCACGGTAGAGATTGGTAACCGGGACCTCGGCCGTGGGGATCAGGAACCTGTCTCCTTCCACCACGTGGAAGGCATCCTCTTCAAACTTCGGCAGGTTGGCGGTGCCGACCATGCAGCTCCGGGTGACGATATAGGGAGGGGCCACCTCCTGGTAGCCATGCTCCCGGGTGGCCAGATCCAGCATCAGCGAGGTCAAGGCCCGCTCCAGCCGCGCCCCCTCGCCGCGTAGGACAGCGAACCGGCTTCCGGAGATCTTCACCGCCCTCTCGAAGTCGAAGATCCCCAACCCTTCCCCGAGGTCGTAGTGGGTCTTCGGAGCGAAGTCGAAGTGAGGCAAGCCGCCCCACGTCCGGACCACCTGGTTGTCCTCGTCGGAGACCCCGTCGGGGACGGATTCATGGGGAGGATTGGGCACCACCAGCAGCAACTGCTGGAGCTGGTCCTCCATCTCCTTGCGGCGCTGGCCGGTGGCCTGGATCCGGAGCTTGAGTTCCGCCAGCTCCGTGCGCAGCCGCTGTTGCCCCTCCTCATCACCTGCCAGCTCCGGGAACCTTGCGGAGCTGCTCTTCAACGCGGCCCGAAGGGACTCGTCCTCCCTCAGGACCAAGCGGTGCGCGCGGTCGAGTGCCAGGATCTCATCGACCGGAGCCTCCTCGCCCTTGCGGATGGCGCCTTGGCGCACGCGGTCGGGATTGTCACGGATGAATTGGAGGCCGAGCACGCACTAAAGGTTAAGGGAAGGCGGCTCCCCATCGGTCTGGGGCCGGAGCGTGGGGAAGAGCAGCACGTCGCGAATCGTCTGAGCTCCGGTGATCATCATCACCAGCCGGTCGACGCCCAGGCCGATGCCACCGGCCGGCGGCATCCCGTGCTCCAGAGCCTCGACGAAGTCCAGGTCGAAGGGCTGGGACTGCTCGTCCCCCGCCTGCCGCCGCCGCGCCTGTTCCAGCAGCCGCTCCCGCTGTTCCAGAGGATCGTTCAGCTCGGAGAAGGCGTTGGCCAGCTCACGGCCTTCGACGACTAGCTCGAACCGTCTGGCGAACCTCGGGTCGTCGCCACGGCGGGCCAGGGGCGAGACCTCGACCGGATGTCCGACGACAAAGGTGGGCTGCTGGATCGTCCGCTCCACCAACTGGTCGTAGACCTCGAACAGAATCCGCCCCGCCCCAGCCTCGGCGGGTAATCGGACTCCCATCTGCCGGGCTCTGCCGGCCATCTCACCGGGATCCGACCACAGTTCGAGGGCATCGAACCCGGTCGCCGACCGAACCAGGTCGACCATGGTGCTGGCGGCGAAGGGCCGCATCAGGGCCTCGGATGGCTCGGCACCCAGGGCCGCCGCCGCCGCACCGGCACCGTGGACCATCGCCTGGCACAGGTCCATCATCGTCTCGAGGTCGCCGTAGGCTTGGTACGCCTCGAGGAGAGTGAACTCGGGATTGTGGCGCGGCGAAAGGCCCTCGTTGCGGAAGGTGCGGCCGATCTCAAACACCCGCTCGAAGCCGCTGACGAGCAGTCGCTTCAGGTACAGCTCGATAGCGATGCGCAGATAGAAATCGGAGTCCAGCGAGTTGTGATGGGAGCGGAAGGGGCGGGCATCGCCGCCACCCGGGATCGGCTGCAGGATCGGAGTCTCCACCTCCAGGTAGCCGCGCTCTTCCAGGACCGATCTCAGCTCCGAGATGATCGCAGAGCGCTGCCGGAAAAGGAGTCGGCGCGGCGGGTCGGAAAGTAGATCCAGGTACCGCCTGCGGTACTTGAGCTCCGGGTCCACCAGCCCCCGGTGCTTGTCCGCTGGAGGCCGCAGCGCCTTGGCCAGCAGGGTCAGTTCGTGGACCCCGACGCTGGGCTCTCCCGACCTGGATCTGGTGAGATCACCGCTGGCTCCCACGATGTCGCCGAGATCCAGGTCCAGCAGCAGCCCCATGGCCCCCTGCACTTCCTTGGTGACCAGGAGTTGGATATGCCCGGACTCGTCGAAGCAGTCGGCGAAGGCGATTCCCCCTCCCCGGCGGATTCGTAGCAGCCGCCCGGCCACCGAAACCGCCCGGCCGGGTTCACCTGGGGCCAGGGGCGACTCCCGGGCAGCCTGCGTGCAGGTGTGGGTCGGATGGAAGTCCACCCCCCACGGCGCCACACCCCGTTGGCGCAGAGCCAACGCTTTCCGGTGCCTGTCCTGGATGGCGTCGGAGAGCGGGCCGCCGCCAACGGGCGGCGTCTGGATCACGCCACCTGGAGAATTTGGACCCGCCGAGCTCCACCAGGGGTCTCTACCTCGACCTCGTCTCCGCTCCGGCGTCCCATCAGCGCCTTGCCCACCGGGGACTCCAAGGAGATCTTGCCGGAGCCGGCGTCGGCTTCAGCCGAGCCCACTATGGTGTACCTGGTCTCGCCGAACTCATCCTTCACGTTCACGGTCGACCCGAGATGCACGAACCCGTCCACCTTCTCGCCGGTGTCGATCAGGCTGGCGTTGCGGATCATCTGCTCGATGGTCATGATCCGCCCCTCGATGAAGCCCTGGTCGTTCTTGGCGTCCTCATATTCGGCGTTCTCGCTCAGGTCGCCGAACTCCTTGGCGTGCTTGATCCGCTGAGCAATCTCGGGGCGCCGCTCGTTAATGAGGTAGTCGAGCTCGTCCTGCAGCTTTTGCAGACCCCCCTGGGTCAGGAGTACCGGCTTGTCCTGCATTGCTCCATCGCTCCTTACCGGCTGTCACCGGAATCAATAACGCCGCTCACGCGAGCACTCACGACGCGAGTCGGGGAATTGGAAGTCTACCTAAACCTTGGTGGTCTCGCAAGCTGCGCTTCGACACAGCCGTAGCGAGACCTTCAGCACTTCGGAATTTGCGGCCTTCACTCAGGGGTGCTACGCTAGCCTCGGCCGTGAGATCCGAGTCCCGGCCCCAACCAAGCCCCCCCCTCTCGGGGCGTCCCTTTCGGGGGGCGCCCTTTTTTTTGGCCCCCGCCAGTTCAGGGGCGCCGATTCATTCCCTCCAAGACCCGCAGCCCCTCCAGGACCACCAGTGGGTCGACCACATCGACGCCTCTGACCAGGGGCGCGATCAAAGGAGACAGCCCCCCCGTGGCCACTACCTTGGCCGGCCGGGCAAGTTCCTGGCGCATCCTCTCCACCATCCCCTCCGCCTGAGCCGCCGCGCCGTACATGATCCCGGCCTGCATCGAGGTGACCGTGGTGCGCCCCAGCACTCGCCCGGGGGCGGCCAGGTCGACCCTCGGCAGCCGGGAAGCCCTGGAGAACAGCGCATCCACCGAGAGCTGGAGCCCGGGAGTGATGGCGCCGCCCAGGTAGTTCCCGCGCTCGTCGATGGCGTCGAAGACCGTCGCCGTACCGAAGCTCACCATGATCGCTGGCCCTCCGTAGCGGTGGTGCACCCCGACCGCGGTCACGATTCGGTCCGCTCCCACGTCCCGGGGCGGGTCGTAGTGGATCTCCATTCCGGTCTTGGTCCCGGGCCCGACCAATAGCGCGTCCACGCTGAGATAGGTTTCCGCCATCTCGAGCAACGGCTGGTTGAGTGTGGGCACCACACAGCTGATCGCGACCGCCTGCACCCGTACCGGCAAACCGCGTTGTTGCAGAAAGGTGAAGATCTGGCCCCCCAGCTCATCGGGCGTGGCCTCGCGGCGAGTCGCGAAGCGCCCGTGGGCGACCAACCGTTCCTCTTCGAAGACCCCGATCGTGAGGTTCGAGTTCCCGACGTCGATGGCGAGCAGCAGTGTGGATTCCTCCGCAGGTTTGGGCGCTCACGGCCTCCTTGCCTGGCGACTATATCCGCGCGCGGGCTCGAGCCGCCGGCTGGGACCCCCTTGCTTGGGCATGCCTGATACTGAAGGCACAGGAATGTCGCGCACCGTCCCGCCGCCGTCACCAGCCGAGAGGTAAACGATCACTTGCCGGTAACCACCCAGGCGCCTCCCGTAACGTCAGCCGGGGGGCTTCGGATCGGCCAGCTCGAACTGGACAATCCCATCTTCATCGCGCCCATGGCGGGGATCACCGACCGACCCTTCCGGGATCTGGCTCGGGCACTCGGTGCCGGCCTCACCTGCACCGAGATGACCGCCGCCGCGGCCGTGGTCCGGGCGCCAGCGGAGATGGTGGATCGAGTGATCGACCTGGGAGCGGGCGAGCATCCGGTGGCCGTGCAGCTGGTCGGGTGCGACCCGCAGATGATGGCGGACGCCGCCCAGATCTGCGTCGAGCGCGGGGCCGACATCGTCGACGTCAACCTGGGCTGCCCGGTGCCCAAGGTCGTCCGGCTGGGCTCGGGAGCGGCGCTCGCCCGCGAGATCGGGGCCACCGTCAGGGTCCTGGAGGCAATGGTGAGCGCGGTCCCGGTCCCGGTCACGGCGAAGATGAGGTTGGGCTGGGACCACATCAGCATCAACGCGCCGCAGCTGTGCTCGGCCCTTGAGGGCGTCGGGGTGGCTGCGGTCACGATCCACGGCCGCACCAGAGCCCAGCGCTATACCGGCTTTGCCGACTGGGACCAGATCGCCCGCGTCAAGGAGGCGGTACGGGGGATCCCCGTGCTCGGCTCCGGAGATGTCCGCGATCCCCAACAGGTGGAGGGGCGGATCCGCCAGGGCGTGGTTGACGGAGTCGTGATCGCGCGCGGCATGATGGGTGACTGGCACCTCCTGGCACAGACGGTCCACCAGCTCAAATTCGGAGACCCCGGCCCCGATCCCACATTTGAGGAGCGAGTCCAGTTGGCCAGGGTCCATTGGAACTCCGTGGTGGCTCATCATGGCGAGCAGCGTGGTGTTCGGTTGGCCCGCAAGTACGTGGTGTGGGCAATCAAGGGTTGCAGTGGTGCCGCCAGGTTGCGGGCCAGGGTCGCAGACCTCAACACCCAGTCGGACCTCGACGAGCTCTACTCCGAGATCGTCGCAGCTGGCGAGGGCCCCCAGGGATGGCAACGCCCCTCGTTCAGCAGCGGTGAGGGGTGATGCGCTCGTGACCGCGGGCAAGCGCCACCTGGTCTGCCCCAACGGCTGTCAGCCGGGGCGCTTCGAATTGATCGGCGGAGCAGTCTACGTGGACTCCAGGGGCATCTACCTGAGCCACGAACAGCGGCTGGCATCATTTCGGTGCGAGGTTTGCGGATCGGTCGCCATCGATCTGGCCGCGGCCGCCACCGCCCGCGCCCGCGACGGCGGAGTGGCGACACCGGCCACGGTGCTCTGCCCAGCGTGCCAGACCCGGCTCCTCCCACCCGATGATCTCGACCCGTCCTCCCAGCTCGAATGCCCGGGCTGCGGCTCCATCTTCTCGTTCGAGGAGGGATCCGAGCACCTGCTCGGCACCTTCAGCGAGGTCGAGGCAGAGGCGGAAGACGAGGACTGAGCAGGGAGCCGATGGTTTCGTCGGCCCGATTCAGTGGTGGGCGCGGCCCCGAGGTATCATTCGCTGCCCCATCCGGCGGGCTTCCGGTCCCGGCGTAGACCCAGGGGCTGAGGGCGCCGTGAACCCTGGCAATGGGTCCGGAGGCGGTTCCAGTTTTCACCTTCACGACGCGGCCGTCGGGGCCGGCCCCATCGGAGTCCCGGACCAACCGACCTAAGGAGAGGCGCTGACGCAAGACCGGGGCTACCTGCTCTGTCAGTGGTGAACCAACGCAGCCAGAGGCGGGCCGCTACTCCCGCTGGTAGGGGATCCCGTCGGCCCCGGGGGGGCGCACCCGCCCCACCAGGCCGGCCACGGCCAGGATCGTGACCACGTAGGGGATCATGAGCAGGAATGGTGAGGGAATGGGGACGTTCAGGACCGCAAAGGTACTCTGCAGGGAGTCGGCGAAGCCGAACAGGATCGCCGCTGCCGCCGCCCACAGCGGCTTCCAGCGACCGAAGATCATCGCTGCCAGGGCGATGAACCCCAGCCCGGAGGACATGTCGGAGGTGAACTGACCGGTGGAGCCGATGGAGAGCGCGGCGCCACCGATGCCGCCGATGGCCCCGCCCAAGATGACATTGCGGTAGCGAGTGAAGAGGACTGAGATCCCCATCGTGTCAGCGGCGCCAGGATGTTCCCCGACAGCGCGCACGCGCAGCCCCCAGCGAGTGTGGAAGAGGGCCACGTGGATCACCACCACAAGCCCCACCGCCATATAGAGGAACACGTTCTGGTCGAAGAGGATTGGGCCCACCAAAGGGATACGGTCCAGCAACGGGATGGGGAAGTTGCCGAACACCTGTGGGCTGTTGAGCACCGCCTGGTTGGGGGTGAGGACCTGCAGGTCCAGGAAGCTGGTGAGCCCGGTGGCGAAGGTGATGAGCACGAAGCCGACAATGATCTGGTCAGCCTGGTAGCGCAGACACAGGAATGCCAGCAGCGCCCCCAAGAGCGCTCCCGCCCCTGCCCCCGCCAGCATCCCCAGCCACAGGTCACCGGTCAGCGACCCTACCATGGCCCCCAGGAAGGCCCCCGCCAAGAGCTGCCCCTCGATGGCGATGTTGATCACTCCCGAGCGCTCGCACATCAACCCCGAGAGGGCTCCGAAGATCAGCGGGACCGAGTCGATGAGGGTGTTGACCAGCATCCCCTCGAAGCTCATCTCCCCGCCGCGAGCCGCCCAGATCATCACCGCCATGCCAAGGGCGGCCAGTCCCAAGGAGAACAGAATATAGGAGGCTCTCCCGTGGGGCCGGAGCAGGAGCCAGGCGCCCACCCCGGCGCACACTCCCTCGAGCACGGCGGTCGTAACTCTCACCGGCAGCACCACCATGGGTAGCGCCGCGGCGGGGGCAGCGTTCATGTTCAGTCGTGCCACCACCCCAGGGCCGACCGGAAGTGTCAACACCCAGGCCGCACCGACGGCCAGGCCCAGCAACGCGACACCCAGCCAGGCCCGCCTGCGGTTGGCGCCCGCCATCACCGCCGGGCCCCAGGCCCGCCATCTCGCCTGGGTCATCCGCCCCACCCCTGCGAGATCAGGCGAAGGCCGCCACCGGTGGTGCGGATCCGGTAGATCGCCCGGATCAGAGCCGGGGCGGCGATGAAGAAGACGATCACCGCCTCGATCACCTGCACCAGCTCAATGGGGACGCTGGTCGACGCCTGCATCTGCAGCCCGCCCGCCTGGAAAGCCCCGAAGAGCAGCGCCGCCAGAGCGACCCCTCCCGGGCGGGCGCGTCCCAGCAGGGCCACGATGATCGCCGTGAAGCCGATCGTGAGACCGTAGTTCGGCACCAGCTGGTTGGAGACACCAAGGATCTCGACCGCCCCGGCCAGACCGCACATGCCACCTGCCAGGACGAAGACCACGGTGATGGTGCGGGGACTGCTGACACCGGCGGCTCGGGCGGCGCCCGGGCTCGCGCCCAACATCCGGATGTGGAACCCCAGGGTGGTGCGTCGCAGCAGCAAAGCGACGGCCACCGTCACCAGCGCAGCCAGGACTATGCCGGCGTTCACCCGCAATCCCGCTCCGGCCAAGAGCGGCATCTGCGCCGAGGGCAGGGTGGGCCGGGAGATGGCATTGGCGTGCCCGGAGGGGAGGAATACCGGCAGGCTGAGGAGATAGACGAGCAGGTTGAGGGCGACGTAGTTGAGCATGATGGTGACGATCACCTCATTGGCACCGGTGCGGGCCCGCAGGATGCCGGGGATCCATCCCGCCACCGCCCCCCCCGCCAAACCCGCCAGCACCGCCAGCGGCATGTGCACCACCAGGGGCAGCCCGGGCATGGTCATGCCGACCCAGCCAGCCGTGATCGCGCCCGCAATGACCTGGCTGGGACCGCCAATGTTGAACAGCCCGGCCTTGAAGGCCAGCGACACCGAGAGCCCGGCCAGCAAGAGTGGCGCCGCCGCCACCAGCGTCTCCGACAAGGGGTTGAAGGCGGTGTCGAAGGCCGCTGGGGTTCTGGTCGTGAAGGCATGCAGGTAGGCCCCCGGGTTTCCCAGGGAACCCCCGAGCAGCGCCGCGTACGCGGTCGCCACCAGGGTCCACGAGGTGATGACGGCGCCCCCGGGGTTGGACGGGAAGCTGGCCCAGGCCGCCAACGCCTGGGGGCTGGTGGCGATCATGACCACCGCGCCCACAACGAAGGCAGAGAAGATCGCCAGGGCCGTCACGACCGTCGTGTTGTATCTGGTCAGCAGCCGGGTCAGCCCGCTCCCTCGTGAGGGTTCTCCCACCGTGTTGCCCGGCCCCGGTGGCGGCGCCTCGGCCAGTGCCGTGCCCGCTTGGAGCGGGCCGGACTCGCCTTCCGGGAGCACCTCGGAAGGTGTCATCCGGCCCGCTCCAAGCCCGCCGGATCCGTCCCTCCGATTCCTGCCATCAACAGTCCGACCTTCTCCCGCGACGTCGACGCATCGGCAACCCCGCTGATGGCACCTCGGTACATGACCACGATCCGGTCAGCCAGGGCCAGCACCTCATCGAGCTCGGTGGACACCAGCAGCACGGCGGTCCCAGCATCGCGCGCCTGCACCAGCCGCCGGTGCACGGTCTCGGTCGACCCCACGTCCAGACCACGGGTCGGCTGGGCCGCGATGAGCAGCTTCAAGGGGCGCGAGAACTCCCTGGCCAGGACCACCTTCTGCTGATTACCGCCCGACAGGGTGGAGGCGGGCAGCTCGGTGGAGGCGGTGCGAATGTCGAACTCCGTCAGGCGCAGTTGGGCGTTCTCGCGTACCGCTCGGGGGTTGAAGATCGGGCCCCTGGCAAACGGCGGCCGGTCGCAGAGATCCAGCACCAGGTTCTCGGCGACCGAGAAGGACAGCACCAGCCCCTCGCGCTGGCGGTCCTCAGGGATGTACCCCACCCCCGCAGCCGCCATCTGATGAGGGGTCGCCCCGGTCAGGTCCTTGCCGGCAATGGTGATCCGTCCAGCTCGCAGCGGCAGCAGCCCGAAGAGGGCGCGGACCAGCTCGGACTGCCCATTGCCCTGGACCCCGGCCACCGCCACGATCTCCCTAGCCCGAACCTCCAGCGACAGGTCCCGGACGGCCGGTCGGCCCCGCTCGTCCGTCACCGCCAACCCGTCCGCCTTGAGGACGACGTCGCCCGGCCGGGCGGGGGCCTTCGGCACCCGGAAGTCCACCGCGCGGCCGACCATCATGGACGCCAGCTCCGTCTCGCTGGTCTCCTCAGGCACCGCCCGGCCGACCACCCGGCCGGCGCGCATCACCGTGATCCGGTCAGCCACTGCCAACACCTCACTGAGCTTGTGGGTGATGAAGAGGACGGAGCGACCGGCCGCCCGCAGAGAGCGCATAACTCGGAACAGATCCTCAGTCTCCTGGGGAGTGAGCGCCGCCGTGGGCTCGTCGAGGATTAGCAGATGCACGTCCCGGACCAGGGCCTTGACGATCTCAACCCGCTGCTGCACCCCCACCGGCAGCGTCTCCACGACCGCGTCGGGGTCCACAGCCAGCCCGAAGGCGTCCGATTGCTTGCGAATCTCCTCGCGTGCCCGCTGCCGGTCCAGGAAGCCACCGAACCGCCGGACCGGCTCGGCTCCCAGGATGACGTTCTCCGCCACTGTGAAAACCGGAACCAGCATGAAGTGTTGGTGGACCATGCCAATGTGGACCCCGAGGGCATCTCGCGGGCTGGTCAGGTGGACCGGCTGCCCATCGATCAAGATCTCCCCACCGTCTGCCCGGTAGAGACCGTACAGCACGTTCATCAGGGTCGTCTTCCCGGCGCCGTTCTCGCCCAGGAGCGCGTGGATCTCCCCCTCCTGGACCGTGAGATCAACCCCGTCGGTCGCCAGCATCTGCCCGAAGCGCTTGGTGATATGCCGAAGCTCGACTCTCATTTCAATCCCTGCTCTGCCTGGCTCAGCATGTCCCGCCCGCCGCGAGACCGGCCCGGCCACCCCGGACCAGGAAGCCGGCCGCCCGCGCCGTCGGGCGGACCGGCTTCCGCACCACCGACCGGCTCAGCCCACGGGTGGGTAGCTGGCCGGGTTGACCGAGATGGTGCCGTTGATGATGCCCTGCTTAATGGTCTTCAAGGCTGCCACCACGCTGGCGGGAATCTTCCCCGCAAAGTCATGGAACGGTGAGAGAGCCACCCCGCCATTGGCCAGGTTCCCCGTGTAGTTCCCGCCCTTGAAGGTTCCCCCAGCCGCCGACAAGACCGCCGCCTTCACCGAGGCGGCGATGCCCTTGGTGACGCTGGTGATGAAGATCCCGCAGTACTGGGGAGCGGAGATGCAGCCGTCGGTGTCAACCCACTCCATGGTGTGAGGTGCCCCCGCCGCCTGCACCGCCGCCGCCGCTCCCAGCCCGACCGACCCCGCCACCGGGAAGATGACGTCCGCGCCTGCGTTCATGAGGGTGGTGGCGTCGAGGCGGCCCGCATTCTGGTCCGTGAAACTGCCCGTGAAGGTCCCCGTGTTGGTGGCCGGGTTCCAGCCCAGCGCCTTGACGTGGGCGTGGTTCTTGACGTTGTAGTAGCTGACCCCCGCCACGAATCCGTTCATGTAGATCGTGACCGGGGGAATGTCAATGCCGCCGAAGGTGCCCACCACATGAGATGGGGACATCGCGGCCGCCAGGTAGCCGCCCAAGAAGGCGTCTTGATTGGTGGCGTAGAACAGGCCCAGCACATTCGGCAGCGCAGGCGTGTAGGTGTAGTCCACGATCGCGAACTTCTGATGCGGATCCGCCTTGGCCGCATTCTGGGTGGCTGTCGCCATCAGGAACCCGACGGTGACGATGATCCCGCAATGCTGAGTCTCAAAGGCGCGGATGTTGGGCACGTAGTCGCTGGACGAGGTGGACTGCAGGTACTTGACCTTGATGTGGGGATTGGCCGCGGCCGCCTCCTGCATCCCCTGCCATGCGGAGGCGTTGAAGGAACGGTCGTCGATCCCGCCGGTGTCCGTCACCAGGCAACCCAGAAAGGCCTTGGTGCTGGTGCCCGTAGATGGAGAGGCACCACCGCCAGCCGTGCTGGTGCCTCCACAGGCGGCGAGCAACAAGCTCGCCCCCGTCGCCAGCACCAAGGGCCGCACGACCCCGCGCCAGCGAACTCCCTGACCCTCCCGCCGCGCCATGAATGGTTGCCTCACTCGAGTCCCCCCTTCTTTCCCAACGCTCGTCATCCAGATAGCACACGCTCCGGGCCCGCAGCGACCGGCGCGGAGCCGGTCCCGGCACCATGGATGGCGCCACGCCCAGCACCCGTGCCAGACTCCGAGGTGGCCCGGATTGTAGCACCGGGAATGGCCGCGTCGACGCCTGGGCGCCTCCCCATTTACCGCCCCCGGCAGACCGCTCCTCACGCGCCGACCGGGGCCGTATCAGCTCCCTATATGGACATCCGTCGTGCCCTCCTGCTGACCAAGCATCCGCAGGACAGCAGACTGATCCACGCCGTTGCCGCCGAGTGAACTATGAGCGCACTCCTGCGGCACCCCTTCTCGGGGTTCCCTTACGGGTCTTGGCCTCATCGGGTGCCGCCGGAGCAGCTCCAGCTCGCCAGCCGGCAGCTGCTGCCGTGCCGGGACTCGGGGAGCTCGCCCTCACCGCCGGGACCGCCCCGGCGGCAATCTCCGCACTCGTGCCGACCAGCTCCGACAGTGCCTCACTGGGGCCGCCTCGATGCCAGCTGCGACCAGCACTTGCGCCGCTTGGTACGAGTCGACCTACTCCTGGCTGCCGACCTCTGGCTCTCGGCCATGGCCGCCATCGGTCTTCACGACATCCACAAGATCGGGGCCGAGCGAGACCGGCGCAGCACGGGGCTGACCTCCAACCTCGATCCCAAGGAGTGGTTGGCCCTGACGTGCCACCCGGTGCTGGCCTAGCCTGACTTTCCGAGATTGGAGGGACGGAGCAGCAGTTTGCCCTTGTAATGACAGCGTTTTGAGACCGCGGGGGCGTATGACCTAACTCGGGCTCCGGCTGGCAGCTGGTCCGAGGCGGGAAGG
>JAJYPP010000063.1 GCA_021795235.1 bacterium | reverse complement strand
GCGCCTCCAGCTCAAATTCCTCTTGGTGGTCCGGCGCTGTTTCCACCCCCCCAGGATACCACACTCAGCGCATAAACGCAACAGTAATTATGCGGCCGAGTTCAAGTTCGATGTCCAGTCATCTGCCCTTGGCCTCGGTGGCTTTCACGGCCGCCTCGGATGAGTCAACGCACAGAACCTCTGGCGCTGCGATGAGGGCGGCGAAGTCTCCGGTGCCACACCCCGCATCGAGGACTCGTGAGGGACCGATCGCGGCCAGCGCCTGCAATGCCAGCAATCGCTCATCTTTGCCTCGTAGCCATCCGGTGCGGTCGAGGCGACGCTGCGAGAGCCGGTCCGTCGTCCGGTACTCTCGCTCGGTCAGGTCATGGTCGCTGAGTCTGGTCACGGAGCTTCTCCTCGACATCGCTCCGCCCTAGCGGTCTGTGCCAGTCTTCCGAGTGTGATGGCAATGTTAGGGAACGCTGCCCTTGGGACCCACCCACGCTCTGGGCTGCCCGGTGACCTCGGCCGCCAGGTCGAAGCCGACGTCGTGGTGGAGGACGGCGCTGCCCGCTTCGTCCGCGGCGGCCGCGATAAACAGGTCTGGACCTCGACGCCCAGTTCTAGCACTGTCTCACCGAAGCGGCGGGCCTCCCTGAAGCCTGCACTGAGGGCTACGGTTGCCGCCATGACCGACAGCGACTGCTCGTGGACGCGGCTCTCCGCCCGCCCGGAGCGTGAGTCCTGGTTGGTGCGCTCGACCGCTTGCGCATCCGTCCCGCGCTGGAAGGCCGATTACTTGGACGTGGCAGAGTTGCAGACCCTGGGCCGCCCAGCCACACTGGCCCGCGATGACCTGCTCGAGCATCTCGTCCCTGTGGCGGATCAGTATTCACCACCAACGGGAGCGGAAGACCAATCAAGGCTGCGTGGGACGCGATGGAGTGGAACGTCCATAGCTGGTGGGAGTTCATGCCGCCGCGAACGACACCCACGAGCTCTACGCCCTCCGGGCCGGCGCCGTCGCTGGGCACTGCTCTCGGGTCGAAGCTGCCGCGGCCAATGGTGGGCTGGTCGGTGAGGCCCTGCGGGCTGGACCGCGGTCACAAGCGAGCTCACCGCACCGCCGCAGGCGGCCGTCGTGCTGAGTGAGCCCGACGGCTTGGACCTTGATTTCACCGGCGGCCTCTGGTACTGGCGCGGCCCGTCCCCGTTCTACTTCGTTTCGGTACCTGATGAGGAGAGCCGCAAGCTGCACGCCTTGTCCAGGGCCGTCACCTATGGTTGGGGGATGATCCCGGTCCGGGCGCGAATCGGCGCCACAGAGTGGGCGACTTCGCTGTGGCCCGAGGACGGGCTGTACATCGTTCCCGTGAAGGACGCGGTGCGCCGTGCCGAAGGGCTCGACATCGGCGACAGGGTCACTGTGCGGCTGACCGTCGCCGGCCCGAGATGAAGGTGAGGACCGCGTGGGTGTGGAGGACGACGCGATCAGCCATCCTCGTGCTTGCGATCCCGGGCGCGCTCCTCCAGAAGCGTTGCGCTCAGCGCGCTCCCCTGGAAGCGCCCACGCAACTGCTCGACCGAGAGCAGCGGCTTGAGGACGAGGTCGCCGTCGCGCTCCAGCCACACCACCTTCGTGCCCGGCGGGAACCCGTAGCGGGCACGCAACGCTTCGGGGATGGTGACCTGGCCCTTCGGACTCACCGTGGTGATCATCGGTATTACCTCAACGATCAGCGTACTACTCAGGGGGGGGCGTGGTGATCGCCACACTCCGCGGTTGGAGGGGAAAGCTGCAGCGCCGCAAATCCACTTCCCGCGTCGGTAGAGACAGGAAATTGCGTTCGCGAAATCACTCCTTCATCCGGTGGACCCACTTCTGCTATCAGATGAGCTTCGTTGTCTGACGGCTCTCGAGCCAGTGGTCTGGTGCTCCCGAATCCCGTACCCACCGCCGCAAGCCAGGGGTGCGGTTCGGCTCGTTGCCCTCGGTCCGGCGGCGTTCCCCACACTGTAGATGTGCGCGCCCGCAGGAGCTCAACCAGCCGTTGCGTCGGATGGAAGTAGCGTGACCCGGCCACCACCCAGTGGCCGCAGGGCCCGGAAGTGACGTTGGTCGAAGGTGAGGATACGTCGGGTGCGGAAACGCCTTGCGACCACCAGCACGCTCAAGTCGGCCAGACCCACATCGAGATCGTCGTAATGACGCTCGAGATCTGCCACCACCTTGTGGTCCTCGGGCTCCAAGCCCGCGACCGTGAACCGGCCGGCCGTGGTGTCGTCGAGGAGGGCCCGCCGCGCAGAGCGGCCGAGGCGGCGACGGAGGAGGGAGTCGACCTCGGCGGTCACGGGAGCCGGGATGACCAGCTCGCCCGGCTCCTCCCTGAGCCGTGCCGCGACGGAGCTGTTCAGGTGGTCCCTACGGTCGGCGACTGCGACAAGCGGCGCTGCGTCCAGGACAAGGGTCAAGTCCCGAAGCCTTCAAGTAGCGCGTTCTCGGTCAGGTCCCCGACTGAACCGCCAGGGCCGTCGGCGCTACCGATGAGCGAAAAGTTCCGGTCTGGGTGTCGCCCCGGGTCATAAAGTCTGATGGCGCGTCGGATGACCTCGGCCTGGGACGTCCCCTCCCGCTCGGCCAAGTTGACTAGGCGCGCGATCTCCTCGTCGCTCAGGTAGACGCTTGTCTTGTGCACCGACATAGGGTGGCACGTAGGGCGCGGAGCCCGCAATGTGCCGACAGTCGGCCCCTACGGAACCTGTGAGCGGCAGTGAGGTCCGGATGCACGGGCTGGCTCCGGCGGCCCAGCCCTCAAGCGCCAGTAGCTGCGGCCTCGGGCGTGAGCGGTCCTTGTGCACTACAACCGAAGGGCCAAGGGATGGGGCGCGCTCGAAGGTGTGTTACCGCCGGCGTGGCGACCGTGCAGTGCAAATCGCTGGCTCAAGCGGCAGTATCGACGGGCTGCCAGGGCACCCGTCTCTCTGCCTCCACATAGCGTCCGTCCGAGAAGGACCCGGAGGATGCTGACGCGCTGTGGGAGGGCCCGCTTCGCTACAGTCGGCGGGTCCATTCAGTTTGGGTCAGGCGAGCTGGGAAGACGCACCATTCGCGCGATAAAGTACTCGACCATGTCCTACACCATCCGGCCGCTTGACGCATCCACCTGGGATGCTTTCGCGGAGCTCGTGGAGCGCAACAACGGGATCTTCGGTGGGTGCTGGTGCATCGGCTACCACCCAGAGTGCGGACAGCGTGAGCTCAGCTATCGGGCGGTCAAGGAGGACCGGGTCCGGACCGGTCGTGCTCACGCTGCCCTCGTTTTCGATGGTAGCGGTGCCGCCCAGGGGTGGTGCCAGTACGGCAGCCCCGAGGAACTCTCAAACATCAAGCACAACCGCGAATACGCGAAGGACGCGCCGCCACGCCCGGACTGGCGGATCACTTGCTTCTACGTCGACAAGGGACATCGCGGCCAGGGCTTAGCAAGGGCGGCGCTGGAGGGTGCCCTCGATCAGATCGCTCACTCAGGCGGCGGGCTGGTCGAGGCTATCCCCGAGGTGACCACCGGCCGCGAGGCGCCGGGGCGTTTCTTGTTCAGCGCAACCGTCGAACTCTTCGAGGAGTACGGATTCACGCGCGGTCGCCAGGTTGGCAAGCACGCATGGATCGTGAGCAGAGTGCTCGATCCAATGTGACCGTTTGCCGGCGCGCCGCTGCCAAGTCCTGGTGTCTCTGCCCGCCAAGCGGCCAGCGCCTCGGGATGCTTGGCGATGGGCGGTAACCCGGGACGGCGATTTCCGCGTGTTCACACTGGGCTCATGGGACCAGAGGTGGGAGCGGCAGTCGCCCCCCGTCCTGCGGCCTCGCCCGGAAACGAGTCTAGGTTCGGATCGGATCGTAGAGGGCGATAACGGCCCGCTCCGCTGCCGCCCGAACTCTGGTCACCGGGTCACCCTGAAGCCCGACCACCGCGCCGATGGCGTCCTCGACTCGATGCCGAGCGATCACCTTGGCCGCCATCTCGCGGACTCGCCACGCCTCGTCCTTGGTCGCCTGAACGATCGCTGGCGTCGCCTGTTTCTCCCATGCGTAGAGAAGTCCGCGGCATGCCCACACCCGCGGCCAACGGCCATGACGGCCTCCCTCTCCACCACCGAGCACGTATTCTGCATGCGGGCCGCCGAGGGCCAGAACCAGAGCATCGTCCACTTCCCGTCCCTGGAGCAGGTCAACACATCCCGAGACCACCGCTGACTTTCCCCTTTGTGCGCACTCGGCCTCTATGCTCTGCCGCGGGGTCATCCCCCAGATGCTTGCCATGGCGCCAGTGTGCCAGGGTGGGACCGCAACCGGACTAACCTTCCGCAGCGGGAGCTCTGGCCACTCCAGCCTCGTCGGAAGAGTGCCGATTGAGTCGCACGGGGTCGTGCGGTGCCCGTTGATAAACCAGAGCCCGTGCCTCGCCCGGGCGGACGGAGCTGCTGGTCACCCAAGCCGACTCCATCGTGGCAATGACTGCCCTGGCCAGAAGTTCGGCGAGGCTAACCAAGGTGCGCATCCTGGGCGCTCTGCCCACGGTGGCCACCTCGGAGAGGTGGCCACCGTCGAACCCGCTGGTGGCACACGAGGCCGGTCGACTGACGCTCCGCGATCATGGCGACGGTAGAGCCGCCCGCGCTGCCGATCAGGCGGCCAGCGGGCGGCTCCGGCCGGATGCCCGCTCGTGGAGGCCGTCAACAGCCAACTCGTGTGCTGCGTCCGCGACGCTATGCCGGTGCGGCGAGGCCACTACTCCACGGTTGCCCGATTCACCCTCAGGCGAGCACCTGGGTGGGCACGCTCGGTGGGCTCCCATGAGACGCCCCGGGCCCAAACTCTCGCCGGATCCAGGAGTAGGCGCGCGGCGTCGGGAGACAACTCTGGCCGGGGGCCACGGGGTCCGGATCGGGGCGGGCTCACCCGCTACAGGCCTTGTCACACAGTAGCGGGAAAATACATCACGACTTCGAATCGGACCCATGACCCACTCAGGGCATGGCGTCGTCACCAGATTGGCGGAGGCGGCACGTGTGATTCGGCGGCGAGGTCGAGGGGGCAGACGCCGGGAGGGGTGGCATCCCGACGGGAGGGACGCTCATCTTGACTCCGTCAACGCTTGGCGGAGGTCGGCCAGTAGGGTGACGAGGGGAGCGGCATCGATGGCACAGGTATTCCAGAGCACCCGGGCCGACAGTGTGTCCGGCGGCTGGTAGCACAACCTGTCGCGCATCCTGATCGGGCCCGGAAACGGGGATGAGCCCTGGGCGATTCCCAACAACCGGCAGAACTGCCTGAGGGCACTGCCCACATTGACCCACAAGAACGCCAGAGCTAGGCGTCGGTCAGCCGAGACGTCGAATGCCACCCGGCCCTCACTCGTCATGTTCGCTATCAGGTACAGGGCCGCCAGGGCCTAGTCGATCTCGGCGACCCCGGTTTGGGGGTCGCTCACGCGGCGCTGGTTGCCTGTAGCGGCGCGGAGGCCAGCCGAGCAGCTGCCGGGGCGTCGGACGCGATCACCGCCAGGGCGGCTCCGAGGAGGGATTCGGCCTCAAGCTCGAAGCGGGCCAGATCACTGAGAGTGCGGCCGTCCTCGACATCGGCGACCACCACGCCCGCGGCAGCGTGGCGGAGCCTGGACAACCCATGGGCTGCACCGAGGTCGCCAAGGACGGCGCCGTAGCGGTTCAACAGATCCTCTGACGCTGGCGGTAGCGGCTTGCTCATGTAAATCAACGATAGCCCGCCCCGGCTGGCACCTGGGACGGCGCGAGTTGGATAGGCAAGCCGGAATGGCTCGCACAGGCGCCAGGGTGATTGAAATGGCGCCGCCCTTCTCCTGCAGACTCTTTTGCAGACGATCGCGAAGATCAGGTTCGGGGAGGTGGCAGCGTCGGCCACCTCCCCAGGGTATGCGCCTCGGTGCGCGCTCTCAGGGCCCTGACAGAGGCTGTCGAACGCCAACCCTGCGGGGGTCCGCAGCGCGCCCGCTGGGTTCCCGAGTGGCTACTGCCCCATGAGGACTCGCATGGCCGCCTGGTAGTCATCTGAGGAGTCGAGGTGGCTGTAGACTCCCTGGATCATCGAGAGGTCGGAGTGGCCGAGGATCCGCTGGAGGGAGATGATGTTGCCGCCCCGCCGGAGCCACTCGGTGGCGAAGCTGTGCCGCAGGACGTGGGGATAGACCCGCTTCTCGATCCCGGTCTCCTTGGCCAGCACACGGACCGCCTGCTCGACCCCGCTCTTGGTGACCGGCGCGTAGCGGCCATCGGCTCCCTTCCTCAGCCCCACGAACACCCGGTCATGGCTGTCCGCGCCGCGGCCGGACAGGTAGCGCTTGAGCCGCCTATGCAGGTGCGGCGGGACCGGCACCAGGCGGTCCCTACTCCCCTTGCCCCGAACCTTGAGGGCGAACTCCCCCCGCCGGGGCTCTAAGAGGTCCTCGACCCGAAGCGAGAGCAGCTCCCCCAGCCGCAGGCCGCAATCAGCGAGCAGCCGCAGGATCAGCTTGTCGCGCTCGGTCTTGGCGGCATTCTCCATCCGCTGGATCTCGTCGCGAGTGATCACGTCGAGCATCCGCTGCTCGGCCTTGGGCATCTTTGGGCTGGCGCCCACGGCGGCTGCGCCGCCGTCAGCCTTGGCCACCCATCCCAGGAACACCCGCACCGACCGGACGTAGGATCTGACCGACGCTCGGCTGAGAGTGCCGCGCTTGCCGCCCTCGTCCAGCAGGCGGGCGGTGAACCGGCCGACCAGAGCCGGCGTGAGCTGGGACGGATCGGTGATCCCCTCCCCGGCGCACCAGGGCAGGAACTCCCGGCGGACCGGGTAGTCGTACGCCTCCACGGTCCGGATCGAAAGGCCGCGGGCGCGGCAGTCGGCCAGGAAGTCCTGGGCCAGGTCGCCTAGCGGCGACGGTCGCTGGGGTTCCACGACTGTCAAATTGGCCATTTTGATCTCCGGTAAAGATCTTAACTCTTTACAGCACCTTTTTGGCGAAGGTGATCTTCAACAGCGCTTGACACCCGAAAATTGCACCCTTTTTGCAGCGCCTTTTAGTGGTTCTTTCCAAGGAGTTAAGTGCTCTTATCGAAGTGAGGCGCTGGGGCGGGAGGGGTCGAACCTCCGATCTCCTGATCCAGAGTCAGGCGCCTTACCACTTGGCCACGCCCCACCGTCGATCGCGCGCGGGATCGGTGACTCTTAAGAGCGATTCCCGGCGACGGTCGCCGACGATACTACCGTGCCGGGCGCGGGCTACTCCCTGGCGGATCTGACGGCCAAGCCATCAGCCGACCTTGGCGATTACCGCCAGGGCCCGCCGGAGTCTGCTCAGGGCTACCTCCTTGCCGATCAGGTCAATGGACTCCGGCAGCGGCGGCGAGACTCGCTGCCCGGTGATCGCCACCCGCACCACCTGCATGCAGTCGCGCACGTGGCGTTTGATCGTTCCCGGCTCCGACGCCGACTCCTCGGCGGCTCTCTTCAAGTCGTCCATCAGGGCGGTGGAGTTGCCGCCGACCAACTCGGCTGCGGCGCGCAGAAAGTTCATCGCCGTCGCAGCGTCGAGTCGGCCGATGAGCTCCTCCCGGGTGGGATCCGGCTCGGCGAATGCGAACTGCATCAGCCCCGGCACCTCATCGAGGCGATGGATGCGTTCCTGCACCATGGCGGCGATAGGTTCGAGCTGGGAGTCCTGAGCCTGGGGCAGGAATGGTCGCAGGCGCTGGGCCACATCGGGGATCGAGAGCCGACGGATCCAGACCCCATTGAGGTGGTCGAGGCGCTGCTGGTCGAAGACGGCGGGGCTGGACTGGAGGCGGTCGAAGGTCATGCGCGACCTGAGCTCCTCCAAGGTGAAGATCTCCTCCTCAGTCCCGGGCGACCATCCCAAGAAGGCGATCATGTTTGCTAGGGCCTCGGGCACGTACCCCATATCCCGGTAGTCGGCCACGGCCACCGAGCCGTGCCGCTTGGACAGCTTCTTGTGATCGGGACCGAGGACCAGCGGCACGTGCGCGAACGCGGGCGGCACCCATCCCAAGGCGCGGTACACGGCCAGATGTTTGGGGGTGGACGGGACCCACTCCACGCCCCGGATCACGTGGGTGATCTCCATGAGATGGTCGTCGACCACCTGTGCCAGGTGATAGGTGGGGAACCCATCAGATTTGATCAGCACCTGATCGTCGATCTCCCCGTTCTGAAACTCCTGGGGTCCCAGCACCAGGTCGTCCCAGCGGCTCTCACCTTCCGGCATCAGCAGCCGGATGACCGAGCTGGTGCCGCGGTCCAGCTCGGCCTGGACTTCGGCCTTCGGCAGGTGCCAGCACCGCCGGTCGTAACGGGTGGGTTGGCCGGCTGCCTTCTGCGCGGCACGAAGGTCGTCGAGCCTCTCCTTGGAACACAAGCACCGGTACGCCGCTCCGGTGTCGAGGAGGCGGTCGGCAGCCTGGAGATAGTGCTCCAAGCGCTCCGACTCCACGTAGGGGGCGCAGGGGCCCCCGATGTCGGGCCCCTCGTCCCAGCGCAGCCCCATCCAGGCCAGCGCTCCCAGGTAGCCGGTCGTAGCGCCGGGTACAAACCGCTCCCGGTCGGTGTCCTCGATGCGGACGAGAAAGCGCCCGTCCTCGCCGGCGAGGCAGTAGCTCAGCAGGGCAGTTCGGACGCTGCCGATGTGGAGTTGGCCGGTTGGTGAGGGGGCGAATCTGAGTCGGCGACTACCGGGAAGCGACCCCGGGGAGAGATCCGTCAATGGTGCAGGACGACCAGGTAGATCCCCATGGCCAGGCAACTGGCCAGGATCAGGACGGCGGCTATCACCCACCCCTCCAGTGGCGAGCCCGGGGAAACGACACTGGCCCGCTGGTCGCTGCTCACCGTCACTCCGGTTGCTCCCAGGCGACTGTACCTGTGGGCGACCACGGCGGGGTCATCGGCGTTCGACTCGTTCTCGGGCGACTCTCTCTCTGCCATGCTCCAATCCGTTGCTTCAGCGGGTCATCGAGCTCAGAAGACTCTTCCTGCGAGTATAGGCAGCGGGGCGGTCGGCGCCCGCATCGTCTAGCGGTCAGGACACCACCCTTTCAAGGTGGTAACCGGGGTTCGACTCCCCGTGCGGGTACCCAGATCTCTCGATCGTCGCACAGGGCGGTGCCTGGCTTCCGGTTCCGGCGGCCTGCCAAGCCAGCTGACACCGGCCTCCCATGGGTGATCTCTGCCAGCGGTCTGGCCGATGCCCTCAGCGAGGACGGCGGCGAACGGCCAGACCCAGCGCCGCAGCGCCAAGGGTTCCACCGAAGAGGGATCGCTGCCGACCTTTGCCGATCTTGAAGTGAATCGCCAGTAGGGCCAGATTGCCCAGCCCACAGACCACGGCCAACGACGTGGTCAGGCGGTGCAAACGGCGACTCCCGCAGCCGGATGCCTCGACCCAGCTGGCCACTCCCAGGCCCGACCACAAGAGGAGCCCGGCAATCGATCCGCTCGCCCGCCCCGGTGACGCCCTGAAGATCTGCCGGCGCCGGACGAGTAGAAAGCTGGCCACGTCCAGAGCTCCCAGCAGGGCTGCTCCGAAGAGCAGGTTCTCCGGCCGACGGGGGCTGCCCGCAGAGTCTGCGATCACATGGTCGAGTATGGCCGCGATGAGATCCCTGGGGCCAATCCGAAGCCGCAGCTTCGCCCACGGGCGGGCCCCTCCTCGGCGTTGCGCTCCGCGACTCAGGCGATGTTGGTGCGCGCCGACAAAACCGGATCCGACTGTTCGGACAGGACAGTTAGGAGGCGGTAGCCACGCAGTGCCAGCTCCAATCGGAGGCGATCGTCGGCACGGTCCCAGGTGCCGATCAGCTGCTCGATTCGCTCCAACCGATAGAGGAGGGTGTGCCGGTGGATGCCCAGGACCCTGGCTGCCTCCGACAGGCCACCCTGGCTGAGGACAGCCTCCAGAGTCTCCCGCAGCGGTGTTCGCCGCACTCGCTCGCGAGCCAGGATGGGACCCAAGGTTTCCGCCACGAAATCCGTCAGGCCGGGAAGGTCATGCAGCCAACTCAGATAGGGGTGGAGCTGGCTAGCGGAGTGCACGTGCTGGTCGGGCATGAGGATCTGACCGACGATGAGGGCGTCCTTGGCCGCCCGGACGGCGGCGGGGACCGAAGCCAGGTCGTGGGCGATTGGCCCACAGGCTATATCCCAGGGCGCGACGTCCCTGGCCACCGCCGCGCGCAGCAGCCGTTGCAGGGTCGAGATCTTGACCTGGGCTGGGACCAGGGCCACGACTGTTGTCTGATACAGGGCCACCTGGGCGCCCACCACCATCCAGGCGGTCGCTATGGTCGCCTCTCCGGAGGTGTCGTCGGCGGAGGCCACCACCACCTGGTAGGGAAACTCGAGGATGGTGCCGCCGGCCGCCGCTCGCCCCACCATCTCCTGGTCGGCCGTGCCCTGCAGCACCTCGGCAAAGAACTGGTCGTATTGGCGGTCCTGCTCGCGCCGGGTCCGCTCCCTGGTCTCAAGATAGCTGGTGCTGACGGCCACGCTGATGGAGTCGAGGTAGTCGAACAGGGGGCCGACCGCCGTCAGCACCGACTCCGCCTCGATCTCGGGGTGATTGCGAACCACGTCGATGACGTGCTGCCAGATGACCAGGGCTGCCACCCGGTAGGCGCGCAGGATGGCGTCGAGCGGAACTCCGGTGCTCGCGAGCCGGCCACCCATCCGGGCCAGCTGCTGGAGCTCGAAGTGCGATGGGGCGCGGGACTCGGCCCACAGCGAGAGCAGGGTTCCGACCCCCTCACGGCAGGCCGCCAGAACCTCACTTCCGAACGCGGATCCCCCATCCACCCCCTCGGCCACGGGAATGGTGCGCGCCATCTCGATCGCCATGCGCCGCGATACCCGGTCCATGCGCCGCCGCAGGGATTCGATGATGATCGGGCTGACCGAGGGCATGCCCTCATATCCAGGCCGGTGGCCGCGCCTCGGACGCCCCTCTCTGGTTGTCCCTGCCATCTGCTCTGAAGGATAGATCAGGCGCTTCCGTTGCCTCCGAGTGGACTCTGGCGCACTCCTGCGGAACCTCTGGCAACAGCCGGCAACCCCTGCTCGAGGTTCCCGCACAGGTTTCGGCCTCATCGGGTGCCGCCCGAGCCGTTGGCTCTGGTCTTGCGCCCGCTCCCACCGCGCTGGATGATCCAGCACCTGGTCGTCGCTGCTTACGCTGGCGTGCTGGTGGGCGGCCCCCGGTCTGGACGGAACTCGGGTTGAGCGGAGCGGACGCCGGCGAGCGCGGTCGTCCCTGGACGAGCCGTACGGATAGACTGGCGCACAGGCCGAACGCCTGGAGGGGACTCAGATGGCTACTCTCCGACGCCTGGAGGTGAGATGGTGATGCTGGCTGCCTACGCGACCGGAGCTGATGCCGACGACCCGCTGAGCAAGCTTGAAATCGGGGACCTGGAGGTACCAGCTCCTCCCCGCGGTTTCGTTCGGCTCGCGGTCAGTGCCGTATCCCTCAACCACCACGACCTTTGGACGCTCCGCGGAGTGGGTGCCCCGCCAAGCCGGTATCCCCGGGTGCTCGGGTGCGACGTGGTGGGCACGGTGGATGCCTTCGGGCCCGACACCGCCGAACCCGAAGCTCTGGGGACGGAGGTCGTGGCCCACGCGGTGATCACCTGTGGCCACTGCGACGCCTGTCTGGGTCCGGACGAGACCCTCTGTCGCCACTTTGCCATGCTCACGGAGGGTCCCTATGACGGCAGTCTGGCGCAGTACTGCCTGGTGCCGGCGCGGAACATCATGCCCGTTCCCAAGGGTATAACCGCCGTCGAGGCTGCCTGCCTGCCGACCGCCTATCTCACCGCCTACCGGATGCTGTTCAGCAAGGCCCGGCTCCGACCGGGGGCCACGGTGCTGATTCAGGGGGCGGGTGGCGGACTGTCCACCGCCGCCGAGAGCTTGGCCCTGGCCACAGGCTTGCGGGTCTTCGTCAGCAGCCGGTCGGAGCAGAAGCGGCAGGCCGCGGCGGCCCGAGGGGTTCATCACGTGATCGCCGCGGGGCGGGAGGCCGCTTCCGAGGTGCTGTCGCTGACCGGTGGCGAGGGGGTGGACGCGGTCATTGAATCGGTGGGCGAGCCCACCTGGGCCACCAGCCTGCGCGTCCTTCGGCGAGGTGGCGCCATCGTGGTCGCTGGCGCCACCGCTGGAGCCGACCCACCCGCTGACCTGCGCCGAGTCTTCTGGCGGCAGCTGCAGGTGCTGGGGTCGACGATGGGCACCAGATCTGAGTTCCGAGCGCTGTTGGCGACGGTCGAGGCCAGCGGCCTACACCCGCTGATCGACTCGGTCTTCCCGCTCGCCCAGGCTGGCGCCGCCTTCGCCAAGCTCGAGTCGGGGCTCGCCACCGGCAAGCTGGTGATCACCGTCGCCTGATGGCAAGGCTCGCAATGCCAGCTGAGAGGACCGGGCCGCCAGCTCTTGGTCGCAGCGTGCGAGCCCGGTCGTGAGCCCGGAGGATCCGGCTACTCCTGAACGGCCGCGCCCTTGGCTCACCAGGGGTGTCGCCAGCGTCGGGCTGACCAGCTTCTTCTCTGACTCTGGGCACGAGATCGCGACCGCAATCCTGCCCAGCTTTCTGATCTCAGTTCTTCATTCCAGCGCTGCCACCCTGGGACTCATCGAGGGGATCAGCGACGCCCTCACAGGTGTCGCCAAACTGCTCTCGGGACCGCTGGCCAACGAGCAGGGTCGGCGAGGACGGCTCGCCAGTGGTGGGTACCTCGGCACGGCGCTGGCTACCGGTGCCATCGGGCTGTGCGTTGCTGCCTGGCAGGTCGGCGCGCTCAGGGCGCTGGCCTGGACATCGCGAGGGATGCGTTCCCCCGCCCGTGACAGCCTGCTCGCGTCCCTGGCCCCCAGCCACGGGTACGGGCGCGCCTTCGGTGTGGAGCGGGCTGGTGACAACCTGGGGGCGGTGGTGGGGCCGCTGCTGGCGGCGGGTCTCGTAGCCTGGGTGGGGATCCGGCCCGCCATCTACTTCGCGTTCATCCCGGGAGCCCTGGCGGCGGTCGCCATTACGGTGGCTGCCCGGGAAGCCCGCCGCCAAGGGGGGAGCATCGTGCCCCGCCGGGTGCGGCTCGAGCTCGCCGCGCTGCGGCAGGCGGGTGTGGTCCGAGCCCTCATCCCGATAGCCCTGTTCGAGATGGGGAACGTGGCCACCACTTTGCTCATTCTGCGGGCGACCCAGCTCATGCACAACGGCGCCACCACGCTGGCTCTGGCCACCTTCCTGGCCATCCTCTTGTACAGCGGGCACAACGCCTTCGGCGCGGTGGTGGCCCTGCTAGGCGGCCACTGGCTGGACCGGGCCAATGCCAGGGTGGTGTTCGCGACCGGCGCGGCTCTGTACATCCTCGCCTACGTCGGCTTCGCCTTGCCACTGCACGCACCTCTCTTCCTGCTGGCGGCGTTCGCCCTGGCCGGCAGCGGCATCGGGCTGGCTGAGACGGCGGAGTCGACCCTCTTCGCCAGGCTCCTTCCGGACCACCTGCGCGGCAGCGGGTACGGGGTCCTGGGTGCGACTCAGGCGGTTGGCGACTTCACCTCCTCTGCTGTGGTAGGTCTCCTCTACGTGGCCGTGTCGCCCAGCGTGGGCTTCGCCTACGCCGCCTCCTGGATGGCTCTCTCCTTGGCGACGGTGCTCGGCACCCGGCTGCTGACGGGCGGCGCCGCCGCCTCCACGGCCTGATCGGAGGCGGCCCGAAGCGGCTCTGCTACAGTCGGCTCTGGCGATGAGGCCCGCCCCTGCCGGGACGCCCGGCTGATGGCTTCTACTGGGATCCACGACCCCCAGAGGATGTCATGAGCCTCAGCAGAAAGGAAGGGCTTCTCGCCCGCGCCCCAGACGCCACCGCCAGCGGGCAGGGAGCGACCCAGTCACTGGCCGAATGGCAGGAGCAGCGCGCTGGACTCGAAACTGCGCTGGTCTGCTTGGCGGAGACGGCCGAGGCTCGGGGAGACGCGGAGGAGGCCCGCAGCCGAAGGGAGGCAGCGGGCCGACTGGCCGAGGGTCGGCTCACCCTGGCGATCCTTGGTGAGTTCAAGCGGGGCAAGAGCACCCTGATCAACTCGCTGCTGGGTGCCGAGGTCATGCCGGTCGGGGTGATCCCCATGACCTCGGTCCCGCTCTTGGTGGAGTACGGCATGGAGGCTTCCGTGACAGTCGAACTGAGCACCGGCGAGCTCCGGGGCGTTGACCCGGCGGCGCTCGGCGACTACGCCACCGAGACCGGCAACCCCGGCAATCGCAAGGGGGTGGCCAGGATCCAGATCCAACATCCCGCCCGGATTTTGCAGACCGGGGTCATTCTGGTCGACACGCCGGGGATTGGGTCGATCCACGCCCACAACACACGCGCTGCCTATGAGATTCTCAACCAGGCCGACGCCGCTATCTTCGTGCTCTCGGTGGACAGTCCCGCCAGTCGGGCCGAGTTGGACTTCCTGGCTGCCGCCAGGGGCCAGGTGAGCCGGCTGATCTTCGCCCTGAACAAGGCCGATCTGCTGAGTTCGGAGGAATTGCAGCAGTCGATTGCGTTCGTCCGATCGATCCTGGCGGAGGTGGGTCCTGGCCAGGAGGCCATGGTCTTCCCGATCTCGGCCAGGCTCAGGGATGAGGGCTTCCAGGAGATGGAGGCGGCGCTGGAGCGTTTCCTGCTCCAAGAGCGCGGGCACTTTCTGGTGGAGCGCGCCAGGGATGTGGCCGTCCGGGCTCTGCAAAGGGAGCGCCAGGCGGCGCAACTGGAGCGAGCGGCCCTCAGCCTTTCCGCCCAGGAGGTGGATCGTCGGATAGCCCTGCTCAATCAGAGGCTGCAGGAGGTGTCCCGGCAGAGGGTGGAGGTCGAAGAGGTGCTGGCGGGCGACATGCGGCGGCTGATCTCGACCACGCTGGACCCATCGATAGGGGGCTTCCGCGAGCGGGGCGAGGCGAGCGTGAAAGTCGCGGTGGAGGAGGAGATCGATAGGGGGCGTGAGGATCTGCGCGACCGGCTCGATGCGCGCATCGCGATGGTGATAGTTGCAGAGGTCGGCAGCTTCATGCAGGAGCTGGAGGCGGAGCTGGGCACCATCCTCCAGGAGGTGGCAGATCGTCATGCGGCTCGAACCAATGCCTTGATCGCTCAGGCGGTCAGGGCCACCTCCGAGGTCTTCGAGGTGAACCTGGAGGAGATGGCTTTGCTCACCGAGCTGCGGCCGCGCAGTCAGCGGCTGCTGCTGACCAGGGACGAGGAGTTGGCTCTGGAGCGGATCTCCTCTGCTTTGAAGGGCCTGGCGCCAGGCGGTCTGGGGATCAGCCTTGCCCGCCGGGACGCCCTGCGTCGCGGCGAGGAACTGGTCGACCGCCACTGCGGGCGGATCCGCCACGACGTGGTGGAGCGGCTGCAGGCCCGCGAGCGGGAGTGGCGGCAAGAGCTCGGGGCTGCCCTTGCGTCACTGGAGACGACGGTGCGCCAGGCGGCCGCCGTCGCCACCAGAGCCAGAGCCGCTGGGGCTGGGGAGCAACAGGCGCTGCTGCTGGAGCTGGACCGCCGAGAGCGGAGGCTGAGTGAAGTGGAGGCGGCGAATCCAGCACCGGATCGCTCTTGAGAACCTGACCGTTACTTCCCAAGTTGGCCAACGTCGGCCAAGGCGGAATCTGTTCCCCCAGACATGTGAGGCCGGGTTGTCGCCCCCGTAGCGGCGCAGGGGCATGGGAGCCACTTGCTTGACGGGTTACCCCATCAGTCGGGTGGCGAGGTGAGCGGCGAGCAGGTGTGAGAGTCCGGCTCTCACCCTTGCCTGGAGGCCCCAACGTTGGAGCCGAGTGCCCTCTCAGGCACAACCCACCACGATCCCAGGTGGAACGGCGCTTCCCCATCGCCTTCGCCGCACGGCGGAGTTGATGCGTGTGCCGACCGGCCTTGTGACCGATCCTTGACGGGCGCTTCGCACCTGGGAGCGTCCGTGCCACGGCAGGACGAAGCCTGCTCGAGAAGCCCAAGGCGCGCCTGGCGATGACACACGCCGCGCCCTGGTCCACGGAAACCCCGTG
>JAJYPP010000062.1 GCA_021795235.1 bacterium | reverse complement strand
TGCTCGCCCATGGGCGCCAGCTGGTGGTTCTCGACGAGGGTGAGGTGGAGGACGACCTGGTCCGGGACATGGTGGAGGTGCTGACCAGTTTCTGCGCCCGTCTGTACGGCAAGCGGTCGGCGAGGAAGCGGGCGCTGAAGGCGCTCAATTGTGCCAAGCACGACGTGGGGCCACAAGCCTTGGCACAGCCAGCAGCCGGAGTGACCAAGTGAGCAGCCGGGTGCGCCACCCGATCGGGCCTGTGGTGCAGGCGCCTTGCGTCACCACGATGAGGATCCGCACCCGGCTGCGTGTCTCGGACGCCGAGCGGGCCGTGATTGTTGCGCTGGGAACCCATATAGATGGTGGCCCCAAGAGTGCTAGGGTGAGGCCACAATGGAGGTGGGAGTGCGGGCCCTCAAGGGCGGGGAGCTGAGCCGGGCGATCAAGCGGGCGAGCAGGGGAGAGGAGGTGGTGGTGACCGACCGGGGTCGACCCGTAGCTCGGATCGTCGCGTATGACCCCGGTGGTGTCCCGCCGCCCATCGCCGCCCTCGTGGAGAGCGGCGGCATCGAATACCGAGCACCGCTGCTGGGTGTCGAGGGGCCGGTGGCGATGACCCGAGGGGCGAAGACCGCGGTCGATTTCGTACTGGAGCAGCGGCGCTGATCGTCTACGCGGACACCAGCGCACTGGTCAAGGTGGTCGACGGGCAGGTGGCACTGGTCGCCACAGAGCGCGGTGATGTCGTCATAACCTCGGACGCGGCCGATGTGCGCCGCCTCGCTCCTTCTCTACGGGTCGTCGAGGTCTAAGAGCGCGCGCGGACAGGCAGGCGGGAGCGCGGGTTCTGAGGGGTTCGGGGCTGGCGGCTGTTGCCCGAGGCGACGCTGGGTTTGTGGAGAGCTCGCCACCCCCCTTGGTGAGAGCCGGTCGGCATGCCCATGGACTGCTATCACATTCTCTTTTTTGGTATCGTGCAATCTGTGAAGCAGATCATCACCCGAGTCGACGACGAGATTGCTGAGGCGCTCAAGTGCCAGGCCCTGCGGTCGGGTGAGTCGGTGAATGCGTATATGAACCGTCTTCTACGCGTTGTGGTGGGAGCCCCCCCTTCCTCCCGTCAGATGTGGAAGGCGGCGGCGGTGGCTGATGGCCGCCTTATGGAACGTGCGGGACAAGCCCGACGGGCTAGCTCACTGGCCGACCTGGCCCTCAAGACGGTGGTCAGCACACCTGCCGGCTATGCCAGCCGAGTGGTGAGTGAGGAGCGAGACGAGAGCTGATCATTTTCGCGGACACCAGCGCTCTGGGCAGTGTCTACCTTGGCGATGAGGCGGACGCTGGTTGGATCCAAGACTTGGTCTTTCATGGCGCTGATCCCGTGGTCATCTGCGAGCTGGCCGATGTCGAGTTGGCGAGCCTGCTCCGGCGCGCCCGTAGGGATGGTCGCATCGACGATGACGGGGTATCCGAGCGCCTGGACGCTTACCGAGCCCACACTGCCGCCACGGGGCCGCTTGCGGTGGTCCCTCTCACCCAGGCCACGATCGGCCGGGCCCGGGAGCTAGTCCTCAAGACGACGGTGCGGACTCTCGACGCTCTGCATTTGGCGGCAGCCCAACTCCTGGCTGAGGTCAGCAAGGAGGAGATCATCCTACTCACCCGCGATGCCGCCCAGGCCACCGCAGCAGCGGCGCTCGGCTTCAGTCTGTACGCCGTGCCTGAAACGAGACCTTGAGGCCAAGCGCGTCGTCGGCGTCGCAAGAGGTCAATCCGAGGTGATGACGACGTCGCGGTAGGGACCGCCCTCTTTCCATCGGGCAGCGCCCCTCTCGGACCCCGGCGAGCGGAAGGTGCTGATCCACAGCCACTGGCACCACTTCCAACGGGCCAGGCTCTTGGGTGTCGACGGACATGGATCAATGGCGGCCACGAACCTGGACGATGGGAGCGCGCCTGGGCCAGCCTGATTTCGGGGTATATTCTCGCCATGACCGTTGATCTGGACGCCCTGCTCGCGGCGCTGAAGTCGGACCCGGCCGCACGCGACGCCATCCGACGCGAGGTGCTCACCGAGGACCTGTTGGCCCTGCCGGGGCAGGTGGAAAGGCTCGCGGCGCACACCGACGCCCTCTTTGCAGAGGTGGGAATCGCCCTGGCGGGGCTCGCCAGTCGGATGGACCAGCTCACCGCCCGGATAGACCAGCTCACCGCCCGGATGGACCAGCTCACCGCCCGGATGGACCAGCTCGCCAGTCGGATGGACCAGCTCACAGAGGCGCAGGCGCAGACCGAGGACACTCTGGCGCGGCTTATAGCCCGCGTGGATGTGATGGGAGGCGAGGTGAGCAGTCTCCTGGGGGCGGACTATGAGCGCGAGGTGCTCGCGTCTCCAGATGGAGTCGAGGAAGCGGTCGGCGCAGCCTTCGGAACGGTCCGTCCGCTGACCGGAGAGGAGCTGACCGCGCACCTTTCCAAGGCGATCTCAGAGGGGCGCGTCACTCCCCAAGCTGCCCGCGATGTGCGCCGGGCCAATGGGGTGTTCCTCTGGGATCAGGGTCCGAACGACTCGCCCGTCTACTGCGTGGTTGAAGCGTCGGTCACCGCTCAGGCTCGCGACGTTGAACGGGCCCAGCGGCGAGCAGCGCAACTAGCCCTGACCGGCGTGCAGACGGTGCCCGTCGTCCTCGGGATTCGGCCGGCGCCAGAGATCGCACCGGCCATCGAGGACAAGCAGATAGCGTGGCAGCGAGTACCACCCAAGCGAGGCGAGCGCGCCCTGCCACTCTTCTGATCTGGCCCGACCGCCGACCTGCTCGCGCCCGCGTCTCGGTGAGCACCGCCGCCGGCAGTGCCGACGCCGGCTACGTGACAGTGAACGACGGTCGCTTCTACCGGGCCGCTGATGGGCGACCCACCGGCCCTGGGTCCACATCCTCCGCGAGCAGCTCCGAATCCACCAGGCACACTACCTTCCCAGCTCGATCCGGGGGCCGAACCACGTCTCTAGGAATAGAGCAGCACCCGTTCCATTCAGCCACTTCGCCCGTCAAATCGCGGAAAGTCCCGCTGGGCCCGACAGGTGGTTGCCTTGCAATAGCATGGGGCCCCAGCGCGGTGGAGTTCGCAGCAGGCACTGGAGTAGCTGGACGGGGGCCGGGCGTGCCAGGTAGTAGCCCTGCACCAAGGTGATGCCGAGGCGCCGCAGGGTGTCCAGTTCGGATGGCGTCTCGACGCCCTCCGCTACGACCTTCGCCTGTATGTCACCGGCAAAGCTGACCAATGCCGCCCCTAGGGACCGCCGCGCTGGATCTTGATCGATGCCCATGGTCAGAGCTCGGTCGAGCTTGACCACGTCCGGAGCCAATCTCAGCACATGGGCGAGGCTTGAGATCCCCGATCCGGTATCGTCCACCGCCAGGCGAACGCCCGCACGACGCAACCGAGTCAGCGAGGACAGCAGGGGGGCGTAATCCCCCACTGCTGTGTGTTCGGTCAGCTCGAGGACGATCCGATCGGGCTGGGTGGCGACCAACAGGCTGGTGAGGCGCTCATCGCAGATGGTCAGCGGTCCAGCGTTGACAGCCAGGTACATCTGGGTTGGAAGACGGTCCAGGACGGACAGCGCCGACCGGATGGCAAGCAGCTCCAAATCAACGCCCAACCCGACCGCGTGTGCCTCAGCAAACCACAGGTCGGGAGTCCGGTACGGGCGCTTCGGAAATCGGGCGAGGGCTTCGACCCCCACCACCTGTCCGGTCTGAATATTGACGATCGGCTGGCCAACCACATGAACGGCGCCTCTCCTAATAGCCCTCTCTATCCGCTGCCGGGCCGCCACGCCGTCGGCCATGCCGGGCCGCACCACATCGGCGATGAAGGTCTCCACCTGGAGCGCCCGCTCACCGATTCGGCTTCGTCCTCCGGACCCCAGGTTGCCCAGTAGCTGCCCGGTCGCTTCAACGAGGTCGGCCGACCCTGAGACGGCCGCTCCCAGGAACTCGGAGAGGGAGGTGAGCACCTGGACGTCACTCTGGGTGAACTCATGCGGCCGTGACGAACTGACCTTGAGCGCTCCCCGGACTCTGCCCTCCCGATGCAGCGGGACGCAGATCATAGACTTGGCGCCGACTCGGAGGCATGCTTCGTGATCCGCCCTCGGATCATGCTCTGTGTCGTCGCACTTCTGGGTGATACCGGATTCCACAGTGAGGCCGGACAGGCTGCCGCTGCGAGGGATGGCCAAGCCCTCAAACGGGCCCAAGGATCCCGTAGCACAGGCGTAGACCATATGCCCTTTGCCGTCATCGAGTTCCAGGGCCGCACCATCGGCCTGCCCGATGAGAGCGAGGCTCGCGGCAAGAACCCGTTGCATCATGGGACGGACATCGACGGCGGCGGCCAGCGCTGTGTGGAGATCGGTAGGGAGCAAGACTCTGGTCTTGGAGGCTCGGGACAGTGCATGCCCTCCGTGCCTGGGGGCGGCTTCCGCCAGGTCGCGTTCTCGACTGCGGAGAATCTCGTGAGGACTCCGGGTCGGCCTCTTCAGTCCAGTCTTGGTCGTCGGGTTCTTGCCAGGCATGGCGCACCTCGAGTCGGCTACCTATCCGACCCCAACGGTATCCGCCCCAGTGCCTACCCGATGCCTCCGGGCCACGCTCGTGACAGGATCTAAAGAGAGCCGCGACAGGCTTACCCGGAGCCGCCTCGATCGGAAGTCCCTGGCGAGCGTTAGTTCGAATGGGGTCGCAGCCATCAGGACCGTTATGACTACCAGGTGCTGCGCGGGCAGGGCGGGGACGGAGCACCGCGGCCGTGCGGTGGAATGGTCGAGCCCGGCGATGGTACGGTCGCTGCCGAGTGGCCGGAGCTGGCGACCAGTGATGGCGGCCATCTGGTCGAGCGGTCCGTGAACGTCGTAGACCTGTGTCTCGTGCGCTGAGCGGGGGCGTCTGTGCCGTTCCCCCTGGGTGGGTGAGCTCTGCGCCTTCGGTCAGGCCTGCCACCCTGCAGTCGGGGGGATGGAAGCCAGGGGCAAAGCCCTCCCACTCACCTGCGCCCTTTGGCTGGCGTCCACCGCACCCGATCGCCGCCGAACAGGAGAGCACATCCGCGGTCGTGGCCGAGGACCGTTGCGAATGGGGGAGGCTCCCCTCGCGCTCGGGGAAAACTGCTGGCACAGAGCCTGGGGGCTCTGCCTCAGTCGCGGAAGATCCGGTTCACCTCGCCGAGCCCCCGGACCAGGCAGTCCACCTCGTCCCTGGTGTTGTAGAGGCAGAAGCTGGCCCTGGTGGTGGCGGCGACCCCGAGCTGGCGCATCAGCGGCTGGCAGCAGTGGTGCCCGGCCCTCACCGCCACCCCCTCGCGGTCCAGGATCGTGCCCACGTCGTGCGGGTGCACCCCCTCCAGGTTGAAGGACACCATGCCGGTCCTGTCCTCGCCCCGGGGACCGTACTGGGTGAGCCCGGGGACCTCCGAGAGCGCCTCCTGAGCGTAGTCGGTGAGCTCGGCCGAGTGCTGGCGGATCCGTTCCATCCCCACCGCCTCCAGGTACCGGATCGCGGCGCTGAGCCCGGCCGCCCCCGCTATGTCCGGGGTCCCGGCCTCGAAACGGTGGGGGATCTCGTTCCAGGTGGTCTTCTCCAGGGTGACGACCGAGATCATGGAGCCGCCGGTCAGAAAGGGCGGCATCTTGTCCAGCAGCTCTGGCCTTCCGTAGAGGACCCCGGTCCCGGTGGGGCCAAGCATCTTGTGCCCCGAGAAGGAGTAGAAGTCAGCTCCCAGGTCCTTGAGGTCGACCGGCATGTGGGGGACCGCCTGTGCCCCATCGACACAGACCACGATCCCCTGCTCATGGGCTTGCTCCACCAGTTCGCGGATCGGGTTTATCGTCCCCAGGACGTTGCTGACGTGGGTCACCGCCAGGAGCCGGGTCGGGGGCCGCAGCAGGCCTTCCACCGAGTCCTGGTCCAGCCGGCCGTCCTCTGTCAGCTTGATGTAGGAGAGTTCGCAGCCCGTCTGGTCTCTCACCTGTTGCCAGGGGACCAGGTTGGAGTGGTGCTCCATCTCGGTCGCCACGATCCTATCGCCGGGTCCGAGCAGGGGACGGGCGAAGGCCTGGGCGACCAGGTTCAAACCCTCGGTGGTGTTGCGCACGAAGACGACCCCTCTGGGATCGGCATTCACGAAGCGGGCCACGTCCTCCCTGGCTCCCTCGAAGGCCTCGGTCGCCCGCTCGCCCAGAGCGTGCACCCCCCGGTGCACGTTGGCATTGGAGAAGCGGTAGTAGTCGGAGATCGCCTGGATCACTGACTCCGGCTTCTGGGAGGTGGCAGCGCTGTCGAGGTAGACCAGCGGCTTCCCGTTCACCACCTCCTGGAGGATCGGGAAGTCGGCCCGCAGCCGCGAGACGTCGAGCGGCTTGCTCGCCGCCTGCTGAGCGGGCTCTGCCACGCTCATCCCTCCTCCAGGCTCACCCAGAGCTCGCCGTCTCTGACCTCGATCGGGTGCACCCTCACCGCCTCCACCGCCGGGAAGGAGACCGGGTCCCCTGTGCGCAGGTCGAACTGGCTGCCATGCAGGGGGCACTCCACCGTGCAGAGGTCCTCATGCAGCTCTCCCTCCGACAGCGAGGCCAGGGCGTGGCTGCAGGTGTCGTCCAGGCAGTGGTACTCGCCGCCCACGTTGAACAGCGCCAGCGGCAGCTCGCCGACCTCGACCCGCGCGGCGTGGCCCTCCGGGATCGCCTCCGCCTGGCAGATCCTGACCCATTCGGCCATCAGCTCGGGCCGGGCCCGGCCGCCAACGCCCCGGACTGGGCGAGCTCCTCGAGGGCGGTCTGGACCGCTGCGTCCGCCGAGTCGCGAATGGGGCCCTCGGGAAAGGAATCCACCACGTCGGCGAAGAAGCCCTCCACCACCAGCCGCCTGGCCTGCTCCCGCGGGATGCCCCGGGACTCGCAGTAGAAGAGCTGGTTGTCATCGATGCGGCCCGCGGTCGAGCCGTGGGTGCAGCGCACATCGTTGGCGAGGATCTCCAGGGTGGGGTTGCTGTCCGCCTTGGCCTGCGGGCTGAGCAGAAGGTTGCGGTTCTGGACGTAGGCGTTGGTCTTCTGGGCCTGCTCCTCGACCCGGATCAGGCCCGCGAAAACCGACCTCGAGCGCTCCGCCACAGCCACCCGATAGAGCAGGTCGCTGATGGCGCCCCGGGCAACGTGGTCCTGGAGGGTCTGCACGTCGAAGTGCTGGTCGCGCCGGCCGACGCAGAGCCCGGTGGCCTTGGACTCCGATCCCTCGCCCAGCATCTCCACGTCGAAGTAGCTCTTCTGCCAGCGCCCCCCCAGCATCACCCAGTGGAGGTCGTAGCGGGAGTCGCGGGAGAGCCTGACCCTGACCGTGGACTGCACGACCGTCTTGCTGCCGCAGCGCTGCTCGACCACGTGGGTGAGGTGCGACCCCGCTCCCAGCAGAACCTCCACCACCGGCGCCATCAGGGTCTCATCCTCGTCGGGGGAGCTCCACTGTTCAACCAGGGTGAGGCTCGACCCCTCCTCCAGCAGGATCACGGCCCTGGGGAATGAGGCAGCCCCCTGATCGACGAAGTTGACGAGCCGGACGGGCTCGGCTTGCAGTCCCCGCCCGACCCGGATGGCGGCTCCGCCGCGCATGAGGGCAGTGTTCAAGGAGACGAACTTGCGCAGCCCCGGGTTGGCGATCCGGCCCAGGACCGGCTCCCAGATCCCCGGGTCGCGGGCGAGCCCGGCCTGAAGCGGCAGGGCACTCCCGCCGGCTCCTCCGTCGTCAGAGGTGTGCTCCATCTCCAGGTTGCCGTTCTGGTCCGTGGCCAGGGTGCGCCCCTTGAAGAGGGAGCTCGCCGGCTCCTCCAGCACCTTTCTCAGGTGTTCGGACATGGTGGAGCCGGGGTCTCCGCCCAGGGAATACCGCCCGGGGTCGAGCTTGTCCACCTGGGGGGTGCGGCGCCAGTCCTCGTCACGGGCGGACGAGGGCCAGGGGGCCTCCCGGTAGGCGGCCTGCGCCGCCTGCCGCAGCTGGCGCACGAAGTCGGGGTCGCCACCCTCGAACTCGGCGAGCGGCGCTGTCTCCCTGGTGAGCGGCTCCAGGCCGGCCACCTCGGTCACCGGGCGACTCCCGCGGGTGCAGGGCTCGGACAGTGGCCCGGAGCTGTCATCCGACGCTGCCTTCCATCTGCAGGGCGATCAGCCGGTTCAGCTCCAGCGCGTACTCCATCGGGAGCTCCTTCACGAAGGGCTCGATGAAGCCGTTCACGATCATGGCGGTCGCCTCGGCCTCGGTGATGCCGCGGGACTGCAGGTAGAAGAGCTGCTCGTCGCCCACCTTGCTCACGGTCGCCTCATGCCCGATCTGGACGTCCTCCGCCTCCACATCCATGTACGGGTAGGTGTCCGACCTGGAGGTGTCGTCCAGCAGGAGGGCGTCACAGCGCACGCTGGACTTGACCCCGTGGGCCTTGGGATACACCTTCAGGTGACCGCGGTAGGAGGTCCGGCCGGTCCCCTTGCTGACCGACTTGCTGACGATGGTCGAGGTGGTGTTGGGCGCCACGTGGATCACCTTGGCGCCGGCGTCCTGATGCTGGCCGTCACCGGCGAAGGCGACCGAGAGCACCTCGCCGTGGGCACCCTCACCCATCAGGTAGATGCTCGGATATTTCATCGTGACCTTGGAGCCCAAATTCCCGTCGATCCACTCGACCACCGCGTTCTCCCTGGCGATCGCCCGCTTGGTGACCAGGTTGTAGACGTTGTTGGACCAGTTCTGGATGGTGGTGTAGCGGACATGCGCGCCCGGCATGGCCAGGATCTCGACCACCGCCGAGTGCAGGGAGTCCTTGCTGTAGGTGGGGGCGGTGCAGCCCTCTATGTAGTGGACGAAGCTCCCCTCCTCGGCGATGATCAGGGTGCGCTCGAACTGGCCCATGCTCTCGGTGTTGATCCGAAAGTAGGCCTGCAGCGGGATCTCGACCCTGACCCCCTTGGGCACGTACACGAAGGATCCGCCCGACCACACCGCCGAGTTGAGGGCGGCGAACTTGTTGTCGTTGGGGGGGATGACGGTGCCGAAGTACTTGCGGAAGATCTCCGGATGCTCGCGAAGCCCGGTGTCGCAGTCGGAGAACAGGACCCCCAGCTTCTCCAGGTCCTTGCGGATGGAGTGGTAGACGACCTCCGACTCGTACTGGGCGGAGACTCCTCCCAGGAACTTGCGCTCCGCCTCGGGGATCCCCAGGCGGTCGAAGGTCCGCTTGATTCCCTCGGGGACATCCTCCCAGGTGCGTCCCTGCTCCTCGGCGGGGCGCACGTAGTAGTAGATGTCGTCGAAGTCGATGCCGGAGAGGTCTGCTCCCCAACTGGGCATGGCGCGCTGCTGGAAGTGCTCCAGCGCCTTGAGCCGGAACTCCAACATCCAGCTGGGCTCCTGCTTGCGGCGCGAGATGTCCTCGACGGTCTGCGTGGTCAACCCCTTGACCGCCCGGAAGACGAACTCGTCGCCGTCGTTGAAGCCGTACTTGTAATCCTTGGTCAGGTCCTTCGCGGCGACTGTCATAGCGGCTTGCCTCTCAACCCCACCGAGGGGAAAATCCGACTCAACTACTAAGTATTCTAAACCGCAACCGGCTCGGCCGCTTCGGCTTCGATCCCAGCCTGCCGCAGCATGGGGTCGTAACCCGACCTCTCGATCTCCTTGACCAGCTCCGCCCCGCCCGATGCGATGATCCTGCCCGCCGCCATCACATGGACCCGGTCGGGGGTGATGTAGTCCAGGATCCGCTGGTAGTGGGTGATGATGAGAACCCCCATGCCGTCCTGGCGGACCCGGTTCACGCCCTCGGCGACCGTGCGCAGGGCGTCCACGTCCAGTCCGCTGTCGGTTTCGTCCAGGATCGCCATCTCGGGCTTGAGGACCGCCATCTGGACGATCTCCATGCGCTTCTTCTCCCCGCCGGAGAAGTTGTCGTTGATGTAGCGCGACATGAACGCCTGGTCCATCTTCAGCGCCGCCACCTCCTCCCGGATCAGCTTCAGGAAGTCGCGGGCCGGTAGCTCCTTGCCCTGGCCCTTGAGGGCTGCGCGCAGGAAGTTGGTGGTGGTCACCCCGGGGATCGCGGTCGGGTACTGGAGGCTCAGGAACAGCCCCCGCCGGGAGCGCTCCTCTGGCAGCTTGCCGAGCACGCTCTCCCCGTCCCATATGATGTCGCCCTCGGTCACCTGGTACTTGGGGTGGCCCATGACGGCATAGCCGAGGCTGGTCTTGCCCGCCCCGTTTGGACCCATCAGCGCGTGCACCTCGCCCTTGGGCACCTCCAGGTCCACCCCGCGCAGGATTTCCTTGCCGTCGACCGCCACCTTCAGGTCGCGGATCTTAAGAGTCGGCGTCCTCGCCTCAGACATGCACTTCCTCCTTGAGTGAGACGGTCAGCCCCTCGCCCGGGCACCACGGCTCCGCGGCCATCGGGTCCAACAGCAGGTCCCGGAGGGTGGTCCCGCCCAGCACCTGCTTCACCGCCTGTTGCAGCCGGCCCCAGAGTGGCCGGCTAAGACATTCCGGCTCGCGCTGGCAGGTGCCGGAGCGGTATCCCTCCGCCAGGCACTCGACCGGCGCGACCGGGCCTTCCATCAACTCGACTATCTCCAGCACCGTGACCTCCTGGGGCGGCCGGCTGAGCTGGTAACCCCCGTGCAGCCCCCTGGTGCCCTCCACCAACCCCGCCTTGCGCAGGGGTGCCACAAGCTGCTCCAGATAGGCTAGGGGCAGAAGCTCGGTCCTGGCTATCTCGGCCAGGCTAAGAGGTGGTCCGCCGTGGGTCTTGGCGAGCTCCGTCATCATCCGCAGCCCGTAGTGGGCCCGGGATGAGATACGCATCGCGACGGGCGCCTGCCCGCTAAATCCGACCGGCATGCCCCCATTTTAACCAGACCCGAGCTGGCACCGCGACCGGACCAGGCTCGCGGGGGCGCAAGTGCTCCGCGTGCGCAGCCGTTGATCCGGGCTCTCTGACCGCATGCCATCCTCCCTCAACGCGGTGCCGAGGCCGGCTGCCTCCTTGAGGTCGTGGTCCGGGCGGGGCCGATGCCCGCGCTCAGCCAGGGGACCAGGAGGCGCCAGCCCTCAAGGTCAGCGCCGCCCGACCACGCTGCGGGCGAAGGTGGGCCGGGTGGAGTCCGGGGGCAGGAAGAGCGTCGAGCTGGCACCGGGCGGCCCCTTCTGCTCAGGGGAGCAGGGCCTCCAGCAGCGCTCCGGGCCTGCGGGCCGTGCTCTCCTTGGTGAAGTGGAAGACGTTGTCGGCCACGTCGACGATCTCCTCCAAGAAAGCCTGGTGGGCTCCCCGGCTGGGATCTTCGACGGTGCCTTCAACGAAGAGGACGACAAAGCGCGCGTGTCTGCCGCCCGGCTTGCGGCGCAGGATGCGGCCCATCCTCTGGATCATCTGGCGGCGCGATCGGCTGGCACCTACGATCACGGCCAGGTCAGCGGCGGGCACGTCGATGCCCTCGTCGAGGACCCGGGGCGCGGTTATCGCGTCCAGCCCGCCCTCGGCGAACGCCGCCAGGGTCTGGCGCCGCAGCGCCCCCGGCAGATGGGAGTGCATCGCCGCAACCCGCAGCCCGCAGTCGGCCAGGATCCGGCACGCCCGCTCGCTGACGGCGATGCTCTGGGTGAACACGATCGACCTCTGCGCGGCCAAGAGAGCGGGCGCGACGAGCCTCAGGGCCTCGTCCTTGGCGGGGGTGTCGGCGAGCAGATCGCGCCGCTCCCGCATCGCTTGAAGATAGCTGCGAGCGATGCCACTGCCCTCCGAGCCCGCCTCGGCCAGAGACTGCACCGCCATCAGGAACGCTATGAAGGGCTCGGTCGGGACCCGGTACTGCTTGACCAAGCGAGCCCCCAGCGCACCCATCTGCTCGGTCAGCTCCTCGTACCATGCCCGCTCCTCAGGGGAGAAGGCGACCCCGACCAGGCTCGCCGTGAACCTGGCCGTGATCCCCTCGGCGACCGCCCTGGCGTAGCCGAGGCGAAAGCAGGTGCCGCCGAAGTAGGGGTCCAGCCAGGACTGGTTGCCGTCGTCCTCGCGAGCGTAGGTGGCGCTCAGCCCCAGGCGGTAGCGGAAGCGATGGTCCAGCGCCAGCCGGTTCATGGCGCTGCCGTAGCGGTGACACTCGTCGGCCACCAGGAGCCCTCCCTGCCGGATCGGGCGCAGGTCGAGGGAGCGGGCGCTGTTGACCACGGCCACCAGCACGTCATGAGAGGAGAGGTCGTCAGCGCGTCCGGCTCCCATCCTGCCCGCCGACCGGACGGCGGGCAGGAGCGCCTCCAGCTGGACCATCCACTGGTTCTGCAGCTCGACCGTCGGCACCAGCACCACAGCCTGGCCCCTTCGATGCAACTCGTCGAGGACCGCGGCCAGCCCCACCATGGTCTTGCCGGTGCCGGTGACCGCCTCAACCACCCCCCGGCCTCCACACCCGCGCCACGCCTTCAGTGCGTCCAGCTGCCACTGATAGAGGCCCAGCGCTGAGCTGGGAAGCGGGTTGGTCGCGAGGCTTCGGCTCTCGCTCACGGTCGCCTGGGCCAGCCACCACCGTGCCGGCGATCCTCGGTCGCTGCGGAACCGGCCATGGGCGGCCAGGAGAGTGAACGCCACCTGTCTCGCCGGCACCTGCAACCGCCCGGCCAGCTGGGCCACGGTCAGCCCCTCACCACGATCCAGAGCCAGCAGGGAACTCAGGTCGTCAGCGAGCACTCAGTCGTCCTCGTCGGGCGCCTCAAGTCCAGAGTCGGTGCCGAGGTCCACTTCCAACTGCGCGGTGCTCATCTCCGGCTCATAGGTGGGATCCAGGCGGCGTAGGTCCCAGGCGTTGATCCAGCTGCGGACGTACTGGCGCATGCGGTTGGAGGGCAGGCGCTCCAGACCCGCCACGTCTGGCGGGTCCCACGAGTAGGCCTCGCCGTGGATCTGCTTGAGCTGGGCATAGGTGCGATCCAGCTCTTCCCGGCTCGGGGGCTGCAAAGGCACCTGCTCGCGCTCCAGGACCCGCATCCCGATCTCGGCCTGGCGGGCCAGCGACTCCGCGTCCGCAGTGCCCTTGGCGCGCAGGCGGTTGGGAATGAGCTCCACGTCGTTCTTGCCCACCAGCACCTGCGCCTCGAAGTCGTCGACGGTCGTGAGAACGGCGCCCAGGGGCGCCCCCGGGTCCTCCCGCTCGCCCCGCACCCAGCGCGCCACTTCGGCGTAGGATCGGGCACGCTGCAGGAAGGCGTACCGTCCGATCAGCTCCACCTCGTCCAGGAGGACGATCCAGCCGGCATGCCCCGCCGCCTGCATCAGCCGGGACACGAAGCGGAACCGCTGGCGGGAAAGCTCCCTCTCCCGGATCGCGCCCAGCCGGTAGGTGGCGGCGGCCCCCGCTTCCCGCAACCGCCTTCTCAGGTCGGAGACAGGCAGGGGATCTCCGGCCCAGAAGCGCACAATCCGGTCGACGAACTCCTCGTCCCCACGCCCGTACTCGTGGAGAAAGAGGGTGGCGGCGAAGCGGCTGTCCACCGGGGACTCGGGCTGGTGGGCCCAACGGTAGAGGGCGGCGTACAGCTCGGAATCCACCCGCAGGCCGCCAGTGATCTCGGCGAGGGCCGAACCGGGGCGCCCGGGCACCTTGGCGGAGTCGATCGCGGCCCGATACACCTTGGCCGGGTCGTACAGGGGTGTCTCCTTCGAGATGACGACCTTGGAGACCACGAAGCCGTCCGACAGGGCGACGTGGGCGACATGCTCGAGGATGTGGCTCTTGCCGGCCCCGAACCCTCCTCCGATCAGGATCCCCCCTGGAGTCGGACCTTCGGGGAGAGCCCCGAGGGCCGAGAGCAGCTGGCTGAAGCGGTCCTCCACCCCCTGTTGCATGGAGCCCAGCGCCATGACCGCGTCCCGGTTGGGAACACCCGCCCGCAGCGCTTCCAGCGCCCTCCGCCGCTCCACCGCCGTGGGGTCGGTCAAGCTGTCCCCAGTCGCACCAAAGAGGAGAGCGGATTGTCGCGGTGCACGTCGCGCACCTCGTCGAAGATGCGCAGCTTCAGCGCCTGGTAGGCGTCGATGCCCCGGGGCGTGTCGGTGAGGAAGGCGGGGGATGCCACCACCGCCACCATGCAGTTGGCCATCTCGTCGGTGTTGTCGACCAGCTGGCGAAGGACCTCATAGGCGTCCAGCAGAGCCGCCCTGGTGTAGTAGTACCCCGAGCGCTCGGAGACGCTGGGGCGCCGGGCAACCCCCAGCCGGCGAATGTCCAAGGTGATCGCCAGGCCGGAGCGCTGGCTGACGGAGAGCCAGTGGGCCAGCGAGAAGATCATGTGGCGGGCGTTGTGCCGATCGATGCGCCGGAAGATCAGAGCCGACTTCAGGACCGAGATCTGTCGAAGATCGCCCCGGAGCCAGTCGAGGACGGCCGCGTGCTCGGCGCCGACCACCTGGCCGCTGCGCAGCTGTGCCTGGCACAGCCGCAGCATGGCCGTGCGGAACTCGTTGACCATCGCGTAATCGTGGTGCACCAGCCGCTGCAGCTGCCGGTCGATGTCACGCTTGAGCTCGCCCGGATCCACCCGATAGTGGGAGGCCAGCCGGTCGATCTCGACCCCGCCGTCCTCGAGTCCAGGATACCCGGCCTCCCGAAGTGCCCCGCGGGCCGCCACCAGCGCCAGGTCGTCCCAGTCGATCTGGCGGGCGACCGCGAAGAACACCTGCTCCAGGAGGTGGACCCGGGTAGCAGCGGAGTCCACCCGGGCCACCGCGTAGCCGACCTCCCGGGCGCTGGCCTCGAAGGAGTCCATGAAGGCCACAGCCGAGTCATCCTCCGGTGGCACCACGAACTTGACCGCCGCCCCGCCCCCGTCCACGTACCCTCGGAGGTATTCCCGTTCCAGGAAGGGGATGTACTCGGCCGTCGGGATCACTGGGTTACTCCTGGAAAGAGATACCGGCGTAGATCTTGCTCTGCCCGCCCCGCGTCACGGTGGTCAGAACCCCGCTGCCCCTGGTCAATGCGCTGGCGGGGAGGCTCATCCGCCGCCCGTCCTTCACCTCCACCACCCCGCTCTGGTCCAAGAGGTACATGTCTCGAGCGAACTCCTGGCGAGTGTAGTCGCGGGCGGTGCCCGGGAGCAAGGTGAGCACCCGGTGCACGTCCACCAGCTTGGCGGGCGCGCCCGGCCGGAGGTGCTTGGCTCCCACCACGTAGTCGTAGGTAGCGGCCAGGCTCTCGATGAAGGCCTCCGGCTTGAACTTGGGGGGCCTCTGCTGGAGCGCCGCGAGGTGGCGCACGGCGACCGACGGCCGCACCCTGCGATCCCTCTGTTTGTCCACCGAGATGGTGGCGTCGGCCAGGACCTGGACGATCGCCGGGTAGCAGAGGATGCGGTCGTCCGACTGGTATGCCTGAACCCCGGCGGCGGCGGCGGCGGCCAGCAGCTCGCGGGCGTACTCGCCGGAGTCGAACCAGCCGCGCACGTCGAACCGCCAGGCCCGCTCCGTCACGGCGACGGCTCCCGCCGCCTCCTGGGCCAGCCCGGAGGCGCTGGCCAGGGACTGCTCCAGCTCCCTGATCTGCCCGAGCGCGGCCGCCGACTTGACCCTCTTGGCGGCCTTCATCGCGGCCGTGAGCGCCCTGATGGCGGCATCAGCATCCAGTTCGACGGCGGCCAGTGCCCCTTCCAGATCGGTCGCGTCAGACGTCATGCTGTGCCTCCAGTGAGCATCTCCGGAAATAACGTCGGTGCCGGTCCGCCCCGGTCGGCAGGAGCTCCCTGTCCCGGGCGGACCTCCACCAGCAGGTCGCCCGCAGGGGAGAAGCCGAGCAGCAGAGTATCGCCCCCTCGCGCCCCCGACGCCAGCGCCACCGCCCGCACCGAGCCCCTGACCAGATGGGAGCCGTCGTGGGCCAGGGAGACCGGCCCCCAGCGGCTGGAGTAGGTGCGAAGGGTGTTCGGCGCCAGCTCCAGCCCCTCGGCCAGCGGGGCAGGCGCGCTGGCCTCGGCGCCGCGCAGGGCCTCCTCGTCGACCGCGACGGCCAACCAGACCCGCTCCGCCGGCCCCGGGTCGGGAGCCCCCCGCCCGCGGCGCGCGGAGGTGACCTTGCGGGCAGCCGCGGCCCCCGGCCGGGGGACGGGCTCGGTTCCCGCCCGCCCCTGGGACTCCCAGGCTGCCAGGCCCACCCCCCCGGACCGGGTG
>JAJYPP010000061.1 GCA_021795235.1 bacterium | reverse complement strand
GGAGGCTGGTGTCCGATACCCGGACATAGCCCGCCACCCGACTTTCACCCGATGGCCGGCTCTCACCCGAGTCGCTCCGGAGAGCGTCAACAGCACCGATTGGGGAGCGCGGTTCCCTTCCCACCCAGACGACTTCAATCCTGCCGGCGTCAGCCCTTCTGCGCAGCGTCGGGGGATACCGAGACGCCGCGCGGCAGCACCGAGGCGGAGCATCTCGGGTCAACTTGGCGCCATGGCCATAGCAGAGCATTGTTACGGGTTCTAAGCCACCGTTCGCTACCCTCAAGGGCGTGAGCCGACGACTCTGGCACCGCGATGGCGGGACGGCTGGCGAGACGGGCGAGCATCTCGGACATGGTCGGGCGCCGAGCGATCTCGGTCATGTCAGCGCGCACCAGCTCCGACAGTGAGCGCCGCTCCTCAGCGGCGCGGACCGTGAGGCGACGGTGGACGTCGTCTGGCACGTCTCTGACCTGGATTGTCTTGGTCATTGCTGAAGCGTACACCCAGAGTGGATGCATGACTGGCCAGACCCTGGAACGCGCTGACCGGGCCCGAGGAAGGAGGCAATGGCGGGCGATCGCCGGCACATCCTGATCGTGGCCGGGCGGCTTCCGACGGGCTCCACAGACCGAGCGGCAACGCAAGATTCCAGGCGAGTCGGCCCAGAGCCCTAAAATCAGGACTCCTTGATGGTCCCAGTCTCCTCCACGGCGGTGCTCAGTCGATGATCCGGATCAACCGGTGGTGGCTGGCATTTGTCGTTCTGCTGGTGCTGGGGGCGGTTGTGGTCGACGGCTACTCCCAGATCTACAACGTGGCGGTGCGCCACAAGCCGATCACCGCGAGTTACCCGGCGAACAAGGAGCCGGTCCTGTTCGGCACCCCGATCTACATCCACAAGGGCCTGGACCTGTCTGGTGGCACCTCGATGCTGCTGGCGATCTGCCAGGGACCCAACACCCCCCCGGGGATCGGCTGCCGGACCGGCCTGCCCAAGGGCAAGACCATCGCGGAGGCGCAGACCGCGAGCATCACCATCCTGCAGAAGCGGGTCAACGCCCTGGGCGTAGCCGGGACCCAGGTACAGGCCCAGGGGAGCAACGAGATCATGGTGACCCTGCCCGGGGTCGGCATCAGCCAGGCCCTGAAGACCATCGGTCGGACCGCGCAGCTCCACTTTGCGGTGGCGGTGGCCGGCAAGCCGACCGTCAACGGGTCGCCGGGCACCTGCACGACCACCACCTGCATCGACCAGGAGCAGTTGGTCCCCAGCGCCTGCTTCCCCCAGAGCCACCCCAAGCCCAGTTGCCAGTTCAGGAACCCGGCCGACTACCCGGTCTCCTCCACCGGTGCCCCCTACCACTGGAAGATCATCAAGAACCTGCCATCTTCGGACGTCACCGCCGCCGCGGTGGGCAACAACCCCGGAGGTGGCTACGCGGTCGACATCACCTTCAACTCCCAGGGCGCCTCGGTCTGGAGCAAGGTGACGACCGCGGCCTGCCTGCACAACCCCGGCTGCAGCACCTCCGGCGCGGGTGGGAGCAGCACGGGGGCTCCGCCAACCGCCCAGGTGGCCATCTTCCTGGACAACCAGGTGCTGACCGCTCCGGTGGTGGACGGGCCCAGCAGCAACCAGACCCAGATCACCGGCACCTTCACGTTCAACTCGGCGCAGCAGCTGGTGGACGACATCAACGCCGGCTCGCTGCCCGCCCAGATCGGGGTGCTGCAGTCGACCACCGTCTCCTCGAGCCTGGGCAAGCAGTCGGTCCACCAGAGTCTCAATGCCGGCGCCCTGGGTCTGATCCTGGTCGTGCTGTTCATGCTGCTGTACTACCGCTTCCCCGGCTTCCTGGCCAGCGTCGCCCTGGTCTTCTACACCCTGATAGTGCTGGCGATCTACCAGCTGATCCCGGTCGTGATCACCCTGCCGGGGCTGGCCGGCTTCATCCTGAGCGTGGGTATGGCGGTCGACGCGAACGTCCTGATATTCGAGAGAACCAAGGAGGAGCTGCGCCAGGGCCGGCCCCTGGAGCTGGCGGTGGAGTACGGCTTCCGACGGGCCTGGCCCGCGATCCGCGACTCCAACATCGCCACCATGATCACCTGCACCATCCTGTTCTTCTTCGGCGCCTCGGTAGTGCAGGGTTTCGCGCTGACCCTGTTCATCGGGGTCGCGGTCAGCATGTTCTCGGCGATCGTGATCACCCACTCCCTGCTGCACTACGTGGGACGCTGGTTCGCCTTTGCCCGGAGGCCCACCCTCTACACCAGGATCCTGCCCGGTGAGCGTCTCGCCCAGCAGTTCCGATCGGGGCGGCGCTTCGACGTGATCAGCCACCGGAACTGGTATTTCGCCGCCTCCCTGATCGTGATCGTGCCGGGGATCATCACCATCATGGTGGCGGGTTTCAATCTGGGGATCGACTTCACTGGCGGCGACACCCTGGCCATGCAGCTGCACACGCCCACCACCCAGGCCCAGGTCCTCCGGGTGGTCGATCAGGTGGCGCCTGGAGCCCATGCCCAGGTGCTGGCCCAGGCCAACCACTACTACGACGTTCAGACCCAGCCCATCCCCGCCGGCGAGGTGTCCTCGATCTCCCAGGCGTTGGACCAGAAGTTCGGGGTAACCAGGGCCAAGGACGGCAGCCTCAACCTGAACGAGAGCACGGTTGGGCCCACGATCGCGGGCGGCCTGGTGGTGAGCTCGGTCTTCTTGGTGATCGTCTCCGCGGTCCTGATCTCACTGTACCTGGGCTTCCGCTTCTCCCAGACCATGATCAGCGCGCGCCGCTTCGCGATCGCCGCCATGGTCGCCCTGATGCACGACGTCTTTGTGCTGGTGGGCCTGTGGGCGATCCTGGGCCATTTCAGCCAGCTGGGTCAGGTCAACGCCCTCTTTGTGAGCGCGGTGCTGACGGTGGTGGGCTTCTCCGTCCACGACACCATCGTGGTGTTCGATCGGATCCGGGAGAACCTGCGCCTGCAGGGGTCGCGCATGAGCTTCGATCAGGTGGTGAACCTGTCCATCGCCCAGACCATGACCCGCTCCTTGAACACCTCGTTGACCGTGATCTTCGTGCTGCTCACCCTGGTGCTCCTGGGAGGTGCCTCCATCCAGGGATTCGCGCTCGCGCTGTTGCTGGGCATCGCCTCCGGCACCTATTCCTCGATCTTCAACGCGGCCGCGCTGCTGACCGCATGGCGGCACCTGGACCCGCGGGCCGCGGTCCGGCGCGGGGGAGGGACCCCTGCGGCCGCCGCCGTCGGCACCCGCAACTGATGGCCCGGGTGCTTAGAATCAGGGTCTGGAGGCGGCCTGCGGATCTCGTCTGAACGGGGAGCCCTTCTCCGCGCCACGGTCGCAGGTTGTTATAACGATGCCCGAGCACTCCCCAGCGGACTTGGTTCGCGAACTGGTGGCCCCGGTCCTCCTCGAGCACGGGATCAGGCTGGTGGACGTCACCTGGCATCCCGGGCGGCGGGCGGCAGTGCTGCGGCTGACCGTGGACCGTGCTGGCGGCATCACCATCGATGAGTGCGGTCGGGTCAGCGAGGTCGCCTCGGCGGTGCTGGACCAGCACGAGTCACTGATCGCCGGGCCCTACATCCTGGAGGTCTCCTCGCCCGGCGCGGAGCGGGAGCTCGAGGGTGAGGCTGACTTCCAGGCCGCATTGGGGCATCGCATCCGGGTCCACCTGGACCAAGGCGAGGCGGAGCAGGTCGTGGAGGGGCGGTTGGTGACCATCTCCGAAAGGGACCTGGGCCTCGAGGTGCGTCGCAGCCGCAGCGGCCGGCTGGTCGCCCAGACGGTCTCGCGCGACCTGGTCCGCCGGGCGCGGGTGGTGGTGGACCTGTGACGGGGCGCCGCCATGCCGTGACTCCGGAGCTCTCGCTGGGTGACTCCCTGCGCCTGGTCCAGGCGGAGGCGGGCCTGTCGGAGGAGGCGCTGCTGGAGGTGGTGGCAGCCGCAGTCAGGCAGGCCTGGTTGGAGGAGAGAGGGTGGGAGCCCCAGATCACCGCCAGCCTGGAGCAGCCCGCCGGCACCCTGTTGATCGGAGTCGGGGGTCCGCTCGAGCTGGGGGCAGAACCGGCGACCGTGCCGGCTCCGGGAGCTGACGCCCCGCTCCCGGCCTCGGTCCCGGACGCCGATCCGCGGCCGCTGGCCGAGCTTCCCCCCGAAGTCTTCCAGCGCGCGTCGCGCCTGGCTCGGGCTCGGCTGTCGCGGTGGCTCAGGGAGATCCACGAGCACAAGTTGACCGGCGAGGCGGAGCAACACCGCGGCCAGCTGGTCGACTCCATAGTGGAGAGGATTCAGGACGGGACGTGGTACCTGCGCGCCGGCGATCTCCAGGCGGTCCTGGCGCCAGTGGAGCAGATCCCGGGTGAGCGCCTGCGCCGCGGCCAGCACCTCAAGGTGGTGCTGATGGAGGCCCGGCGCGCAGGGGGCGGCGAGTACCTGCAGGTGCGGGCGTCGCGGACCAGTCCCCTGCTCGTGCGCCGGCTGCTGGAGGCCGAGGTCCCCGAGCTGGCGGACGGAACCCTGGTGGTCAGAGGGGTCGCCCGAGAGCCCGGGGGGAGGGCCAAGGTGGCGGTGGAGTCGCAGCGCTCCGAGATCGACGCCAAGGGTGCCTGCATCGGGCTGAGAGGGGTGAGGATCAGAGCGGTGGTGGCCCAGCTGGGGGGGGAGAAGGTGGATGTCCTGGAGTGGGCTCCTGACCCGGCCGAGTATGTGGCCCGGGCCCTGGCGCCGGCTCCCATCACGGCGGTGAGGATCGACGCGGAGTCGCATCGAGCCACGGTGATCGTGGCTCCCGACATGCTCTCGCTGGCGATTGGGCGCGAGGGCCAGAACGCCCGTCTGGCAGCTCGGCTCACGGGCTGGCGCATTGACATCCATCCTGGCGATGGGTCGGAGACGGCCGCGCCGCCCACCGCTCCGGCCCTGGGGCACGTGGGCTGACGGCGCCGGTTCGGACCTGCGTGGGCTGTCGCCGCAGCCTGCCCCAGGCGGAGCTGGTGCGCTTCCACCTCGCCGGGGAGCGATTGGAGATAGACTCGTCCAGGGATCGCGCCCCGGGACGGGGCGCGTACCTGTGTGCCAAGATGGAGTGCTGGAGGTCCGCCCTGAAGCGGCGTTCCTTCCAGAAGGCGCTGCGCACCGGCGCGGCGGGACTCGATCAGGGCGGCCTCGGCGAAGCTCTGGAAGGTATCATTGCCAGTTCACCCCAGAGCGGCGCGCGAGAAGGTTTCGGGAAGGAGGAACGCAGATAGCCAAGGTCAAGCAGGTCGAGCTGCCCCAGAATCTGACTGTCAAGTCCTTCGCGGACGCCCTCGGGGTCTCCCCGGCTGAGGTGTCCAAGATCCTCCTCCAGCATCGGATCCTGGCCACCATCAATCAGTCGTTGGACCTGGGCACAGCCCGGCTGGTGGCGGAGCAGCTGGAGGTGGATATCGCCGCCCCTGAGGAGGTGGCTAGGGCTGCGGTCGAGCGATTCTCTGACCGTGAGCAGTTCAAGCAGGACTCAGCATCCGGGCAGTTGCGTCCACGGCCCCCGGTGGTGACCGTGCTCGGCCATGTCGACCACGGCAAGACGAGCCTGCTCGACGCCATCCGCGAAACCAGCGTGGCGGCGGGCGAGGCGGGCGGGATCACCCAGAGCATCGGCGCCTCGGTGGTCACCCGTCAGGACCGTCAGATCACCTTCATCGACACCCCCGGCCACGAGGCGTTCACCGCCATGCGGGCCCGGGGAGCCAACATCACCGATCTGGCCGTCCTGGTGGTGGCCGCCAACGACGGGGTGATGCCCCAGACCGTGGAGGCCATCCAGCACGTCCAGAATGCCGGGGTCCCGATCCTGGTTGCCGTCAACAAGGTGGACCTGGAGGACGCCAACCCGGACCGCGCCAAGCAGCAATTGGCCGAGCGGGGAGTGGTGGTGGAGGACTTCGGCGGCGATGTGGTCTGCGTGCCGGTCTCTGCCAAGACCGGTCAGGGGGTTGACCACCTGTTGGAGATGATCATTCTGGTCACCGATCTGCACGAGCCTCGAGCCAACCCGGACCGGCCGGCCGAGGCCACCATCATCGACTCGCAGATGGACAAGGGCAGGGGGCCAGTTGCCTCAGTCCTGGTTCAGGAGGGGACCCTGCGCGTCCAGGATCACTTCGTGGTCGGTCCGGTGGCGGGCCGGGTCAGGGCGCTGGTGGACGATCGCGGCCTGCGGGTTGACAGCTGCGGGCCGGGGCTCCCGGTGCAGGTGCTGGGCCTTCCCGAGGTTGTGACCGCGGGTGACCGGCTCCAGGTCGTGGAGTCGGAGAAGGAGGCCAGGGTGCGCGCCGAGTCGACCCTGTTCGCGCAGCGGTCCGGCCGGGCAGAGGTGCCCAAGGTGAGCCTGGCGGAGCTGAGCCGGCAGAGCGACCAGACCGTGCGCGACCTGGACCTGGTGGTGAAGTGCGACACCCAGGGCGCCCTGGAGGCTTTGCGCGGATCCCTGCTCAAGTTCGCCGACCCCTTGGTGCGGCTGCGGCTGGTGTACGAGGGGGTCGGCCCGATCTCGGTCGCGGACGTGGACCTGGCGGCCGCCGCCAACGCCATCGTCATCGGGTTCAACGTCCGCCCTGATGCCAACGCCCGGGTGGCCGCCGACAACCAGGGCATCGACGTGCGCACCTACGATGTCGTGTATCAGATCACCGAGGACATCGAGAAGGCGATCCGGGGGCTGCACGAGCCCACCTTCGAGGAGGTGTTCGAGGGCAGGGCGGAGGTGAGGGCGAGGATCCGCGTGCCCCGGAGCGGCCTGATCGCTGGCTGCCAGGTGACCGACGGCAAGATCAGCCGCGGTTCCACGGTGGCGGTCCTGCGCGACGGCCGGGAGGTGCAGCGGGCTCGGGTGGAGTCGTTGCGCCGCTTCAAAGACGATGTTCGGGAGGTGGCCCAGGGCTATGAGTGTGGGGTCGACCTGGGCGGATATCAGGACTTTCTCGAGGGTGACGTCCTCGAGAGCTTTGTGGTGCAACAGCGAAATCGCTGAGCCAAGCAGGTGGCCGAGCGGTGCTCGCCCGCAGCGACTCCCGTCATGGGGAGGCTGGCGGTGACTCGGGACTCTGCGCACCCTTACCGGATGGAGCGACTCAACGCCCAGATTCTCCAGGAGCTGGCCATGGCGCTCGCCCGTGACGTCAAAGACCCGCGCCTGCAGATGGTCACCGTGGTCGGGGTGGAGTGCGCCCGCGACCTCTCGGAGGCCAAGGTCAGGGTGAGCTCACTGGGGGACGAGCGCCAGCGGGAGGCGTCGCTGAGGACGCTGCGGGGCATGGAGGGATACCTGAGACACCTCTTGGGGCAGCGCCTGGAGAACCTTCGCCGGGTGCCGCGCCTCAACTTCCGGCTCGACGGCTCCATCGCCCATGGGGTCAGGGTGGGGGTGATTCTGAATGAGCTGGGTCAGGGTGGTGGTCAAGATGGAGCTTGATATCCTCCGCCGGATCCGTGAGCTGATTGGGTCCCACCGGGACTTCCTCTGTGTCGCCCACAAGGACGCCGACGCGGATTCGTTGGGCTCGGCGCTTGCCTTCGCTGACCACCTCCGGGGCACTGGGGCCCGGGCCTACGTCTGGGCGCCCGACCCGCTGCCTGTGAACCTGGCCTACCTTCCGGGGTACCAAACGGTCAACCGGGAGGAGGCTCCCGCCGACGCGGTGGTGATCGCCTTCGACGCCGGCAGCCCGAGCAGGTTCGGCAACCTGGCGGCCAGGATCGAGCGCGCTCCTTTCACGATCCTCTTCGACCACCATGCCAGCAATGACGGTTTCGGAGACCTTGCCATCGTCGATCGGGAGGCCGCGGCCACCGGGGTGATCATCTACGACGTGCTCCGGCTCTGGGGCTCCGACATCGGGGCCGATGCCGCCACCAACCTCTACGCCGCCATCTTCACCGACACCGGTGGCTTCCGCCACGACAACACCAGCGCTCACGTGCTGCGTCTGGGGGCTGAGCTGGCGGACTTGGGGGCCGATGTGGCCTACGTCGCGTTGAAGAGCTACAAGTCCCGCCCCCAAACCACCCTGCGTCTGCAGGCCGCCGCCTGTGCCGCCGCCCGCTACGAGCTGGACGGCCGGCTCACGTGGAGCGAGGTGACGCAGGAGATGCTGGCGGAAGCCGGCGCCCAGATGGAGGAGACCGAGGGCATCATCGATGTGCTCCAGTCCCTGGACACCATGGAGTGTGCACTCCTCTTCAAGCAGGAGGGTGAGCGCCTGACCAAGGTGAGCGTGCGTACCCGCGGCGACCTGGAGGCGCACTCCCTGGTGGCGGAGGTCGGCGGCGGCGGCCATGTGCGGGCGGCCGGGGCCGAGGTGGAGATGTCCCTCGAGGAGCTGGAGCGGGTGATCCTGGGCAGGGCCCGGGCGGCCATCCTGGGAGGAACGGCATGAGCGCACCATCCCGGACCGTTCCCAACCCGCTGCGACGCCCGGCGGATGGCCCGCAGGTTACCGGAGTCCTCAACCTCGCCAAGCCGGAGGGGATAACCTCCTTCGCCGCCATCCGGGTGGCGCGCGAGGCGCTGCAGGAGCGCCATGTCGGGCATGCGGGCACCCTGGATCCCGCCGCTTCGGGAGTCCTGCCCCTCTGCGTGGGCAGGGCCACCAGGTTGGTGGATCACATTCTGCGGCAGCCCAAGACCTATCATGCGCGGCTGCGACTGGGCCAGGTTAGCGACACCGGCGACCTCGAGGGCGAGGTGCGCACCGTGGCCTCGGCCGCGCATCTCACCGAGGAGGAGGTGGCCCTGGCGCTGACCAACTTCGTGGGCTTGGTCCAGCAGATCCCCCCCATGCATTCCGCGGTCAGGCATCAGGGCAAACACCTCTATGAGCTGGCGCGCCAGGGAGTGACCGTCGAGCGCAAGCCCAGGACCGCTGAGATCCGGTCCATCCACCTGAGCCACTTCTCGCCCGGCGAGGTGGCGGAGGCCGAGGTGGAGGTGGTCTGTGGGAAGGGCACCTATCTGCGAGTGCTGGCGACGGACCTGGGCGAGCGGCTCCAGGTGGGTGGGGTGCTGGCCTGGCTGGAGCGGACCGAGTACGGTCCCTTCAAGCTTGCCGACGCGGTCACCCTGGAACAGCTGACGGCTGCTGCTGACCCCCGTTCAATGCTGCTGCCACCGGAGGTGGTGATCCCCGACCTTCCCCGGCTCGACCTGCTGGCCGGCTCGGGCCTGGCGGTGCAGAGGGGACAGGGGGTTTGGGTCCAACGGCTCCCGGCGGGGCTGCCACCGGAAGCGCGCACGGAGTCCCTGGAGGTCCGGGCCCACGGACCCGACGGTCGGCTGCTGGCGGTGGGCGATCTCACGGGGATGCGCTTTAGGCCCACCAAGGTGCTGCTGCCCATCGGCGGCTGACCCGGGCAGCCGCTTACCTGCGATGACGCTCACAGCTGATTTCGGCATCCCCGTCGCGGCAGGCGATCCCGAGGAGACCCCCTGCAGCCTGGTGGTGGGGAACTTCGACGGGGTCCATCTCGGGCATCAGCGATTGCTGGCGCGGGCCCGCGAGCTGGTCGAGCCCCGGGCCGGCCAGGTCCTGGCGGCCACCTTCATCCCCCATCCGCGGTGGGTGCTGAGGGGCCCGGATCAGGTCTTCCTCCTTACACCTTCCGCGATGAGACGTCGGCTGCTCAAGGAGAGCGGGGTGGACCGACTGCTGGTGTTGCCGTTCGGTCAGCACCTGCGCGACCTCAGCCCCCAAGCGTTTCTGGACCGGCTGCGGGCGCGCTACCGAATCCAGGGAATCGTGGCCGGACCCCGGGTCTCCATCGGCAGGGGCGGCAGCGGCGGCCTGGAGTTCCTCTCGGGGTACTGTCTCCAAGAGGGGATCCAGCTGGAGGTCGTGCCCCCGGTCGAGGTCGCGGGCCAGGAGGTCAGCAGCAGTGCCATCAGGCAGCACCTGGCCGAGGGCAGGCTCGACCTGGTGGAGGCGATGCTGGGGCGGCCGTTCTGTCTGCTCGGAGAGGTGGAGCACGGTGACGGCCGGGGTCACCGGCTCGGCTTCGCCACCGCCAACCTCCGGTGGTCGGCGGGGCAGGCGCTGCCACCCGACGGCGTGTACGTGATGACAGCCCGGGCTGGGGAGGGGCGGAGGCTGCCGGCGGTCGGCAGCCTCGGCAGCCGCCCCCAGTACGGGCCCGGCCCCCGCAAGCTGGAGGTCCACTGTCTAGAGGATCCCGGGCCCCTCTACGGCCGGGTTCTGCTGGTCGAGATCCTGGCCAGGTTGAGAGATCAAGCCACCTTCCCCTCGGAGTCCGAGCTGGCTGCACAGATCGGAGAGGACTCCATGGCGGCCCGAAAGCACCTGGCGGAACGAGGGCTGTGACCGCTTAGGAAGTGCTCTCCCGGTGCCCTCAGCGGCGTGAGGACGAGGGCTGGGTGCCGCGGCTGGCCAGCGCCGAGAGAACGATGGCGACGATGATCGCGATCACCAGGCTGCCGTACTTGCCGCGGATGTGTCCTTCGCCGAGGATCGACAGCGACACCAAGCCACCGAGGAGACTGCCGACCAGCCCGGCGATCACCCTGATCGACGCCGCCGCGCCCCGGGATCCCTTGATGAACAGAGCGCCGATTACCACCCCGATGACGACGAACGCGATTATGTGCAGCATTCCCGCTAACCTCCCTCTTCCGAATGAACCCCAGGCGATCCGGTTGGGCCGATCCGTGGCGCGGTCGGGCCGCCCAGGAGCTCCTGGTGCAAGCTGGCCAACTGTGCTTCCACCGACTGTTCGGTGATCCCCTGCCGGAGCTGACGGTCGATGTCGTCTCCGCTGGAGGAGCCTACGGCATCGACCGCCCCAGTGTCTATGAGCTGGTCGATGGCAGAGGCTCGGGCCTGCATCTCCAGGGTCTTCTCCTGGGCCCGTTCCACCATCATGCCGACGTCGCCGACATCCTTCGAGATCCCGGTCAGGGTCTCACCGACGCGCGCCGAAGCCTTGGCCGCGGAGTACTGGGCGCTGAGGGTGTCCCGCTTGGTCTTGAAGCTCTGGACCCGGGCCGCCAGCTGCTGCGAGGTCAGTTCCAGCCGTTGCTCCTGGTCCGCCATCTGGGCGACCTGCTGCTGCAGCGACTCGATCTGCGACGACGCGGCCTGGGCCCGGGTGAGCGCCAGGCGGGCCAGGTCCTCCCGGCCCTGCTGGAGCGCGGTCCGCGCCTGACCCTCGAGCCGCTCCTTGGCCTGACTGAGCTGAGCTGCCTGGATCTCCAACCGCTTCTGCGAGGTCACCACCTCGGCGATCCCCCGGCGCACCGACTGCAGCGCCTCCCGCTGTTTCTGATAGGAGAGGTCGAGCGCCTGGACCGGGTCCTCGGACCGGTTCAGGAGGCGGGTTATCCGCTGCTCCGCGATCCCTCGCGCCCGCCGTCCCACCCGGGAGCGCCATCCGAGTATCAGCACGACCACCGCGACTCCGATCTCCAGCTCCGGCATCTGCGCTCCCTTGATCTGCCGCGGGCGTGGCGCCGTCCCGCCAGCCCATGTTACCGTGAACTCGCAGCTTCTCCGAAGCCTTCGGCCCGGCGGACACTGTGATCGGCGGGGCTGGGATCGCCAGCCAGCGGGTATATAAGAGGAACTATGCAGCGCAAACTCGCCTCAGATCGCGGGCTGACATCCCGGATGGCCCTGACCATGTTCCTGCTGGCCGTGGTGTACCTGATCTTCGTCGGAGTGCTGCTGCTGCTCCGGGTGCAGGCGGTGACCATCGGGCTGGTGGTGGTGGTCCTGCTGGTGGCCCAGTACTACTTCTCGGACCGGATGGTGCTGAGTGCCCTCCACGCCCAGATGGTCACCCCCCAGCAGTACCCCCAGCTGTATGACATAGTCGGCCGGCTGGCCCAGCTCACCGGCATCCCCATGCCCAAGGTGGCGGTGATCCACTCCCAGGTTCCCAACGCCCTGGCGACCGGCCGGAATCCCAAGAACTCGGTGATCGCGGTCACGACCGGGATCATTGCCCAACTGGAGCCCAAGGAGTTGGAGGCGGTTCTGGCCCACGAGCTTAGCCACGTCATCCACCGCGATGTGAAGGTGATGGCGATGGCCGGCTTCTTCGCCACCGTGGCCTCCCTGATCGTGCAGTCGGGGCTGTGGTTCGGCATGTTCGGTGGCTTCGGCGGCTATGGCGGCGGAGGTTACGGCCGCGGTCGCAGCAGCGACGAGGGCGAGGGCATGATCGTGATCATCCTGGTGGCGGCCGTGGTGTGGGCGATCAGCTTCGTCCTGATCCGCGCCCTCTCCCGCTACCGGGAGTACGCCGCCGACCGCGGGTCCGCGATCATCACCCAGGAACCGTCCCAGCTGGCTTCGGCGCTGCAGAAGATCAGCGGTACCATGACCCGCATCCCCGACCGGGATCTCCGCCAGGTGCAGTCGGCCAATGCGCTCATGATCTTCCCAGCCGTCAAGCGCGGCAAGGGCAGCCTGGCCGAGATGTTCTCCACCCACCCCTCCCTGGAGCACCGGCTGGCGAAGCTCCAGGAGCTGGAGGCCAGCCTCTCCCGGTAGAGTGGTGGGGCCGTGGGCTTCCTAGACTCCTTGATCGGTCGCACCAAGCTTCCCAAGTCCAACGAGGACCGGATCTTCGCCATGAGCACGGCGCTGCTCACCCTCCAGACCGAGGGAGCGCTGGAGCCCGCCAACCGGGTGGGGATAGTGTTCCGGTCGCTGCCGTCGGGGCGCTTTCAGCAGCTGACTCAGGACACCGTGGCCCTGCTGCGACTGCAGGACCAGACGGCGCCCGAGGACGCACTCCAGGTGCATGAGGTCAAGGACGATCTGGGCTTCGAGTGGATGGTGGTCGAGGGCAAGGACTTCGAGACGATCCTGGCCGGGATCCACGCCGTGGCGATGGGGCTCCTGGACGAGGGGTTGGGGGACTGCCTGCTGGCGGCGGTCTTCCCATTCACCCAGGACGGCCGCTCCATCTACTGGATCTACGGCTACAAGGAGGCGACCTTCTACCCGTTCATCCCCAGCGGGGACCACCGCCGAGACAACGCCTTCGAGATGCGGCTGGCCGCAATCGCCAAGAACGATCTGCCCGTGGAACCAGACCTGGAGCGCTGGTACGCCCTCTGGGGCGTGCCGGTCTGAGTCAGCGCGGACCCAGCCGGGCCGCCGGCCTCAGCTCTGGGTGCTGCCAGCCTCGACCACGTTGCCGTCCCCTGACAATAGCGCCGTTGCCTCATCCAGGGTCATGTCCTCGGAGGGGAGCATCACATCCGACCCCACCAGCTGGTCCTCCGGGACCCGGCTCCCGTGGGAGCGGACGAAATTGAGCATCCCTGAGAGGGCGGTGGCGTAGGCCGCTTCGTCCTTGGCCGCGATGGCAGCGGACAGGGCCTTGTCCAGCGGCTCCAGCTGGGGTCGCTCGGCCACGTTGAGGCGGTACTGGTCCTCCCCCTGGATCCTCACCACCAGGCTCTCGGACTGGGCGTCGGGGGGTGAAGCCGCCGGCGGTGCAGGCGGTTGGGCGGGAGCCTCGATCCGGGGCGCCGGAGCCGCGGCCGGCAGCAGCTCCTGCTTCATGGCGGCCAGCTGGGCATCCACCTGGGACTCGGTGAGGCCGCTCTGGAGCTGGCGCTCGATGTCGTCGCCAGAGCTGATCCCGATCTGGTCCAGAGTCCCGCTGTCGACCAGGCTGTCGACGGCGGCCGCCCGGGCCTGCATCTGCTGGGTCTTGTCCTGGGCGCGCTCCATCATCATGTTGACGTCGGCCATGTGCTCGCTGAGGCCGGTCACGGCCTCACCCACCTGGGTCGACGCCTTGGCTGCCGAGTACTGCGCCTTCATGGTCTCGCGCTGGGTGCGGAAGGCCTCGACCTTGGCCTGCAGCTTCTGGGCGGTTATCTCCAGCTTCTGCTCCTGGTCCTTCATCTGGGCGATCTGCCCCTGCAGGGCCTGGGCTTGGGTCTGGGCGTCCTGGGCCCTGGTGAGCGCCAGCCGCGCCAGATCCTCACGACCCTGCTGGAGGGCCAGCTTGGCCTGTCCCTGCAGCTTCTCCTGACTCTGCTGGAGCTGAGCCAGCTGCAGCTCGAGCCGCTTCTCTGAGGTGAGCACATCGGCCACGCTCCGGCGCACCTGTTGCAGCCCCTCCATCTGCTTCTGATAGGACAGATCGAGGGCGTCGTTGGGGTTCTCAGCCTTGTCTAAGACCTTGTTGGCCTTCTGCTGGACCAGGTCCGACATCCGTCGCATGATGCTCATGGCCGCCTCCTTCGCGCTGTGAGGTATTCCCCCGTCTCCACAGCTGCGATCTTAGCTGTTTGCGGTCGAGGGCTCCCGCCGCCTCGGGGGCTTTGGTGCAACCGGGGATCGGTCCTACGCCAGCCGCCAGCCCTTGGTGCCCTCCCGGTCTGGCCGGACCAGGACGACCTCCCCTGGGTCCTCCGGGTTGACCATACCCAACACCAGCACCTGGCTCGAGAACCCGGCGATGCGCCGGGGCGGGAAGTTGACCACGGCCAGCACCTCGGAGCCGACCAGGGACGCGGGGGAGTAGTGGCGGGTCAGCTGGGCGCTGGAGCGCAGCACCCCAAGGGGATCCCCGAAGTCGATCTCCACCTTGATGGCCGGTCTACGCGCCTCTGGGAAGGGCACCGCGGTCACGACGGATCCAACCCTGATGTCCAACTCGAGGAAGTCTTCGAAGGTCACCTCCGGCAGCCGCTCAAACCGTTCCACCAGAGCTCCTTTCAGACCTTGCCTGAGACCACATCGAGACGAAATAGAGGGTATCAAGGTCGGTATACTCCGGCTCGGGCGGGTACCGAAGTGGTCAAACGGGGCTGACTGTAAATCAGCTGGCTACGCCTTCAGAGGTTCGAATCCTCTCCCGCCCACGCCCAGGTAGCTCAGTGGTAGAGCGCTTCCTTGGTAAGGAAGAGGTCGCGGGTTCAATCCCCGCCCTGGGCTCCGGCACACCACTTTTGGAAGACGCTGTAGGAAGCCCCCAGTCGTGCCGGTCATGGTGTGAGTGACTGGAGGCGTTCCGGACACGAGGACTGACCCGCAGGGGGTGGAGCGGGGAGTTCCGGGGCCGGTAGCGCAGATCGCAAGGCTCATCACGGGGCACTCGCTGGTTGCCGGTATGGCGACCCGTCCGGCCCGGTCCGGCCGCGAGACCCGCCTCAAACTCAGCTTCAGGTTCTGTTTGACACAAGCGCCGGTGTCTGACAGAATGTGTGTATTGGAGATCAGGTTCACCAAGGCCGCACGCCGCCACCGGGTCGGGAGAGCTTCGGTCCGCTTCGTGATAGCGCGAACGTCGCCCACAGGTGTTGCGACCTCGCATCGCAGCCCAGGTTGGCTGTGGGTCGGCCCCGATGAGCGAGGGCGCGAGCTGGAGATTGTGGCGGTCGAGGTCCAAGGGGCCCGGGACCCTGATCCGGTGATGCTGGTCCTGCACGTAATGCCAACCCACTATCGGAGGGAGAGATCATGACGAAGCGACGCGGATCACAGGTCGGCAACGACGCCGCCAATGCGTCGGACATCGATCTCGAACGCGACGATTACCGTCTGGCCGACGGCACCCGGCTCACTCCAGCCGTGGCTGAGGCGATCGTCGAGGAAGTCCGCCGGGTGGGGGGCCGGCCCTCCTTGTCCGGCAACGCTGCCCAGTCACCGCAAATCGCATTCCGAGTGGCCGCGGCGGTGCGTGAGCGCGCCGCGAGGGTGGCTGCCGACGAGGGCAAGACGGTCTCCCAGCTCGCCCGCGAGGCCCTGGAAGCCCGTTTGGGGCCCTGAAGCGCCGTGATCCAGGTGGTAACGGCTCGCGGACCACTGCGATGAGCGGGCGGAGCGTGGCCGCATACCTGGGCGATGGGGGCGCGAGCGAACTGAGCTGATTGGTCGACCCTGGCATCGCGATCCCGGCCGGAGGCACGGCCGTCCACGGCATCACCACGGAAGTGAGACGAGCACAGGGGCGGCCAGCGTCGGAGGCTGTGGCCGAGATCGTGGGGGCGCTGGTCATAGCTCGGGCGGCGGGGACCGCTGTCGTGACCTACAACGCCAGCTAGTGCAGTGTCTCGGTTTTAGCTTGGCAGTTGGGAGAGGGCCACCCGACCGCGGCGTACCTTCTCGAAAATCTCCTCGGCCGTGGCTGTCCACACGAACGGTGTGGGGTCATCGTTGTTGGCTTGCAGGTATTGCTCGATGGCGGCGATTAGATCGGGTACGGAACGGAACACTCCTCGGCGGATCGCCTTGTCGGTCAGCTTGCCGAACC
>JAJYPP010000060.1 GCA_021795235.1 bacterium | reverse complement strand
ATGTCCCGGACCTGATCGGACTCCCCGGAGCGAGAGCTGTCCTCGTCCTCACCGGTGACCTCCTGCTGTGCCCACCCCCGCGTTGGCCGATACTGGCCAACAGCGCGCTCAACTGCTCGCGACCCGTAGGCGACTGCCTTCGAGGGTAGCCCTCTCGGGCTACTCGGACCCGCGGCAGCGGCGATCAAAGTCGCTACGCAGTCGCCGGTGAATCTTCCGATCCTGGCCGGTGAGTCCCTCCCGGTCGGCTCGGGGCCAGGGTCCAGTAGGCGCGCGGATCGTTCCGGCTGTGGCCGACCCAGCTGATCATCCTGGCCCGCTCCAGATGTCGCAGCTGCCGGAGCACGACCGGTCGCGACAGACCGGACGCTTCCACCAGCTCTCCGGTCCCAGCTCGTACAGCCTCGCGCACCAGCCGAAGCAGATCCCGGGCGCCAGGTGGCAGCCGGGACTCCAACGCCACATCGACTGGGGTTGCCGACAGAGTCAGCTGCACGCTGCCGGCCGTTTGGCGGTACGTGGGATCGGCCAGACCCGCCAGACGCATCTCCTCGACCATCCGCCTGATTCCCTCACCGAGCTCCTGCCCGAAGTTCAGTTCTGAGCAGACCCTGGCAATTCTGGGATTACGGGCAAAGCGGGTCACCGCCAGGGGATCGCTGGGGTCCGACAGGCCGGGGAAGCGGCCTGGACTGCTGATCTCCACTCGGTCATCGAAGAGCTCTACTCGGACGTGGTCTCCATGCATGCTGTAGGAGCGGTGGATCACGGCATTGACGAGGCCTTCCAACCAGACCGGCTCGGGGACGATGCCAAGGTCGGCGAAGCGGCCGTCCTGACCGAGTGCCCGCCTAGTTGGGAGGTGGCTCAGGATGGCGAGCCGACCCGACTGCAGTTGCAGAGGGATGGGGCCCGTGATGCGTTCATCGACCACGAGCTGCTGGCGGCTGCCGCTCCCGCGCTCAGATCCGCGATACCGCAGAACTCGGACGTAAGCCTCCGGATACCAGCGCTGGGGATCTCTGGCGAAGAGCAGGAGGGCGGCGGTGGTGAGCCGCTCCCGCCGCCCCACCCGCAGCCCGCGAGCTGTCAGAAGGCGCTCCGGAGCGGGATGACCAAGGGCCGCCGCATACGCTGTGAGCAGCTGTCGATCCAGGTCTGGCAAGGTGGCGCCGGAGACCTCCGTGCCCTCGTATGTCGCCTGACCCTTGTCGTAGAGCAGCTCCTGCCGCTGGCGAAAGTTGAGCCTGCGGTTCTGGTCTCCGACTCGCAGGTAGACCTGGTCCTTGCTGGTGGCGTGCACCGAGTCGCTGGGCTCGACCTCGATCACCAAGAGGTGGTCGGGGCGGCCAGATCCGGTTCGGCACTCCAGCAGATCCGCCTGGCTCTTGATCGGTGGCTCCATAAACGTGGTGACCAGGCGGAGCCACTGGGAGGCCGTGTGGTGAAGGCCGTCGACTCCCTCCACCTCACCACCGAACAGCCCCACGACGACGGTGCCCCCTTCGGCATTGGCGAATCCGACGAGATCCTCGGCCAGGTCGCGGGGGGAGATACGAGCGCTCTTGCGATCGAACCACTGGTCCTCCCTGAGTCCCAGCAGTATCTCGGCCCGCTCCGACACTGGGGCCTGGAGCGCCTGGGCAACGAGAACGGTTGGCATGTACTTAGTCTAAACTATTTAGAGTAAGTTGGTAAGCGTACTTCAGGGGCCGCCGACTTGCGAGTCGTTGCTGTCCTCCGGCAGGGAACTGCTTGGGAGCCCGGCGACGTTCCGGTGCCAGGCGTCCTGGCCGCCGCCCTTGGCGGTGAACCCATCTCCTTGAGGATGTCCTTGGCCAGGGCCAAATTGGGGTCGGGAATGTCGTCCTTCAAGGAGTTGGGGCGGGATGAAACGAGGTCGCTGCGTCAGCCTCGAGCGCAGCTGAGACAGTGGGGCCAACGGTGGAGCGGTGAAGAACCTGGCCCTGCGAGAGTGCAGCGAGCGGCCGCGAGTACCGTCGGAGGGATGGGCAGGGGCCGGAAAGCGCGGGCTGGTGCCTCGTTTGGTAGAGGCGTCTGCCGGAGATCCCGAGGACGGCAGCGCGGGCAGTGGCTCGACAGCTCGTAGCATCTGGGGCGTACCCCGTATGCGTCCGGTTCAGGGGAGGCGCAGTGCATCACAGCGACGGCCGGCTGGTGGTCGGTCCGACTGACCTGGTCAACTTCCTGGAGTGTCCGCACCTCACCGACCTATCGCTGCGGGTGACCTCGCGGGAACTGGCAGAGCCGCGGCCGGAGGGTGTCGAGGACACAGCCGCCCAGCGCCGTGGGCTTGCTCACGAGCGCTCATATCGGATCTCCCTGGAGACCGTGGGCCAAACCGTTGTAGCGATAGACGCCGGGCCCGACCGAGCCGCGAGGGTCCAAGCGACTCTGGCAGCGCTGACGGCCGGGCCGGAGGTGATCTATCAGGCGGCCTTCTTTGACGACAGCCATGGGCCGGTGGCATGGGTCGGCTACGCCGATTTCCTGAGCCGCGTGGAGACTCCGAGCTCGCTGGGCCCGTACTCCTACGAACCCGAGGACACCAAGCTCGCTCACCACGTTCGGCCCGGAGCGGTTCTGCAACTATGCTCCTACGCCGAGCAACTGGCCAGGTTGCAGGGACGAACTCCCGAGCTCGCCCACGTCGTACTCGGCGATCATCGGCGGGAGTCGCTCCGGCTGGTCGAGTTCAGCGCCTACTTTCGTAGCGCCAAGGCTCAGTTCCAACAGGCTCTGGCCGAACGAAAGGCTACATACCCCAATCCCGTTGAGCACTGTGCACTCTGCCTGTGGCGGGAGCGATGCGACGAGCAGCGGGCAGCCGACGATCACCTCTCCCTGGTCCCCGGCCTGTCCACGGAACAGCGTCGCCGGCTGATCGACGGTGCTGCGATCTCGACGGTCACTGGACTGGCCACCTTCACCGGGACCAGGGTTCCTGGGATCTCCACCTCGGCGCTGGAGAAGCTCCAAAGGCAGGCCCGTCTTTTGGTCACCCGACGTCTCAACCCCCTCAGGCCGCCGCCGTACCAGCTGCTGCCGACCACCGAGCCGGGCCTGGGGCTGGCCGCCCTCCCGCAGCCGGATGGGGGAGACCTCTTCTTCGACATAGAGGGCGATCCGTACGTGGACCCGAGTGGCCTGGAATACCTGCTCGGGGTGGGTTGGGCGAATCCACGGGGAGAGTTCGAGTACCGAGCTTTCTGGTCCCACGACGAGGCCTCCGAGAAGTCGGCGTTCGAGGGCTTCATTGACTTCGTGGTCGAGTCACGCACGCGATCTCCCGGGTTGCACGTCTACCACTACGCCCCGTATGAGCCCGCAGCCCTCAAGCGGCTCATGGGGCGCCATGGAACCAGGGAGAGGGAGGTCGATGACCTCCTGCGCGGCCGCGTGCTGGTCGACCTGTACCAGGTGGTGCGGCAGGGCCTCTGCGTCGGAACCCCGTCCTATTCGCTCAAGAAGCTGGAGTCGCTGTACATGCCACCTCGCACCGAGGCGATCACCGATGCCGGCTCCTCCATAGAGGAATACGAGAGGTGGCTGGAGTCGGGCGATCAGACCATCCTGGACGAGCTGGAAGCCTACAACCGGGTGGATTGCGACTCCACCCGCCGCCTCCGAGACTGGTTGGAAGCCCGGCGACCCGAGTACGAGCAGACATTCGGGACCGTTCCTCCCAGACCTCTATCGCCGGACCGGGAGATCGAGGGAGTCCCGGACGACTACGAGTCGGAGACGGATCAGCTGAAGGCCCTGCTGGATTCCAGGGCGGACGGGTCAGATGGGGCACCAGCCGTCGCCACCCGCCTGCTGGCGAATCTTCTCGAGTGGCACCGCCGGGAGGCCAAGCCAGTCTGGTGGCAGTTCTTCCAGCGCGTTCTGAACTCCGACGCCGACGATCTGTGGAGTGATTCAGAGGCCGTCGCCGGTCTCGTCTATGAGGGCGAGGTCGAACAGGTGAAGCAGTCGGTGGTGTATCGCTACCGGTTCGATCCCGACCAGCCGCACAAGCTCTCGCCCGGGGAGACAGTCAAGGATCCCGAGGCCGAGAGGCTGGCGATGGAGCGGGATGTGAGAGCTTCCAGTCCGGGTGTTCTGGTGCGTATCGATCCGGTGGAGGGGACCCTCGATCTCCAGCGAGGCAGGCGATCCGGAGCGCCCCATCCCCGCCACCTCATCCCCGCAGGTCCCTATGACACCTCGGATCAGCAGGAGGCACTCCTCAGGGTCGCCCGGTCCGTGATCGAGCGCGGGGTCGATGAACCAGGTCCATACCGCTGCGTGCGCGATCTGTTGCTGCGGCGACCCCCTCGGTTGGGTAAGCCGGTCTGCCCGGACGGTCTGCTGCTTCCTGGTGAGTCTGCCGCCCTGGGGGCGGTGAGGCTGGCCACGGCCCTGGACGCGGGGTGTCTGGCCATCCAGGGGCCACCGGGGTCGGGCAAGACCAGCACGGCGGCCAAGATGGTGGTCGAGCTGGCGGGGGCTGGCCACACGGTGGGAATCACGGCCAACAGCCATGCCGTGATCTCGCACCTGCTGGAGGCGGTGCTGATCGAAGCCAGGCTTCAGGGGCGGGAGCTCCGAGCCTCTCAGAAGGCTGATCCCGGTCAGGGGGCCACCGACCCCGGGGTGACACGACGAGGCAACGTGGCCGAACTCCTGGTTGATCTCGACGATGGCGTCAAGGTGGTTGGGGGAACGGCCTGGGTCTTCTCCAGGCCGGAGCTGGACCAGCGGCTCGACTACCTGGTGGTCGACGAGGCGGGCCAGCTCTCTTTGGCCAATGTCTGCGCCGTAGCCACCTCCGCGCGCAACCTGGTGCTGGTGGGCGATCCGCGCCAGCTCTCCCAGCCCTCTTTGGGCACGCATCCTAAGGGAGCCGGGGTCTCCGCCCTGGAGCACGTCCTTGGAGATGCGGACACCATCCCGCCAAACCTCGGGGTGTTTCTGGACCACACCCACCGTCTGCATCCCCTCATCTGCGATTACATCTCGGAGATCTACTACCAGGGGCGCCTCCAGTCCCTGGCCGGGTGTGAGTTCCAGAAGGTCCTGGGGTCGGGTTGGCTCTCCGGGTCCGGCCTGCGCTGGGTCCCCTCCGATCATCAGGGGAACCGGGCGTCGTCAGCAGAGGAGGCCATCGCAGTGGCGGAGATCGTGGGGGAGCTGCTGGGGAGATCTTGGATCGACAGGGCCGGCGCCGAGCGGCCGCTTGGACTCCAGGACATCTTGGTGGTGGCCCCGTTCAACGCTCAGGTGGCGCTGCTGGGGCGGACCCTTCCTGCCGGTGCGCGGGTCGGGACTGTCGATAGGTTCCAGGGTCAGGAGGCGGCGGTGGTGATCGTCTCGCTCACCACGTCGAGCGCGGACGACACCCCTCGCGGGTTGGATTTCCTATTCAGCCGGGAGCGGCTCAACGTCGCGGTCTCACGCGCCCGGGCCCTTTCGGTCATAGTCGGGTCCCCGGCTCTGCTCAGGACACGCTGCCACACGGTGGACCAGCTGCGCCTGGTGAACGGGCTCTGTAGGTACGCGGAACTCGCCAAGACCGGTGGCGACTGAAGTGGCGGGGAGGGACCGCCTTCTGGTCTTTGTCCGCCACCCCAACAGCCGCGGCGGGGTGAAGTCGTTCCTGGGCCAGCTGCCAGATGCCCAGCTCGAGCAGGTCAAGGAGGCCCTGGCCGCCGCCACCTCGTGAGCGGGCCGCTCACGCCCCCCCGGCCGGGATCTTCGCGGGCCTACGGGCCCGGCGACTTCCGGCACCCGACCCGGGTTCGGTCGCCCGCCGCTCCCGGTCCCCGAACTGCCCCACGTCCCCAGCCAATCCCGCCGTCCCCGGCGGCCACGTGCCCATCCAGTGATACCGTCTGCACCCAGGGACCTCGGCGACAGGGATTGTATATCTCTCAGCTATCCGTTATGCTCTGTCCATGACCTTGTTCAGGCTGCGGCGGCCAGCCCCATGGTCGAGCGTCGGGTCCGCGTGAGACCGGCGCGGTGGTCGGTGGCGGCCGGCCGGGCGCGGGCGCCCCGCTGCCAGAGTTCGAGTGGGATGAGAACAATGAGCCCAAGCTCTTGGAACGCCACAATGTGTCGGCCTTGGAGGCGGAGGAATGCTTCGCCAACCGGAACACCCGCCGTCGGGGCCACGGTGGCGCCAACCTTCTGCTCGGTCGAACCGATGGGGGGCGCCGCTTACTCCTGGTGTACGAGCAGCGGCGACACGGCATCGTGCGGGTCTTCAGCGCCAGGGAGATGACCGAGAAGGAGCGACGGGTATACCGTCGCGAGACCAATGGCTGACTTGGACGTGCACGAGCGGCTCCTGGACGAGGACTGGGGGGAGAGGTGGGACCAGCTGCCCAAGGCCCCAGACCTTGTGTACCGGCGTCCCAAGGCGGCCCAGATCACTCTTCGGATGCCGGCCGGGACGCTTGGCGCCCTTCGCAGGGTGGCTCGGTCGAAGTCACTTCCGTACCACGCCCTGGCCCGATCCTGGATTGTGGACGGCCTGCGGGCGGGACAGCTACCTACGGCCGCGGACCAGATCGAGGATGCCGAGACGGTTCGGTCCGCTGAGCAGTTGAACCTCAAAGTGGAGCCGGAGCTGCTTGACGAGCTGAAGCGCTTTTCGGATGGTGCCCGCAGGTCGTACCATCAGTTGGCTCGCCAATGGGTTAGATCGAGCCTCAAGCGCGAGCTGTCGGGACCCGGTTCCTGGCCACGTCTCAGCCTGAGGGAACTGATGCTCCTGCTTCTCGACGGCGATCGAGCCGACCACGACGCGGTCCGGGGGCGAACTCGGCTGCAGAAGCTGCTGTTCGTGATCCAACAGGAGCTGGATCGCGAGTCATCCACCTCTTGCGCCTACAACTATGGCCCCTTCGACGAGAAGGTCATCGACAGCGCCGAAGCTCTCCGCGTGAACGGCTTCCTGACCGGAGACCCGGGCGACACCGCGCTGGCGTCCCCGCCGACGTTCGATCAGATGATGGCCGTGGTCTCAAGGCGCGCCGGGCCACGCCGCGGCCCCGAACCCGAAGTCTTTCAGCTCAGCGCAGCTGGACGCGAGCAGGCGCGACGTCTACGCCGGTCCAGCCCCGAGTACGAGCGATCCCATGCCAGGGTTCAGGCCTTGCGGCAGGAGTGGGACACCGACGACCTGCTGGAGCGCGTCTACCTGAGGTTCCCCGAGATGACGGAGCGGTCATTGATCAAGGCCGAGGTCGCGTCACGTCGCCACCATCGGGGAGCTTGAGATGACCTCGAGGCCCTCGCTTGTCCACTACCTTAGAGTCCGTCGGACTGAAGACCTTCAGTTCCTCGCCGCGGGAATGTGCGACGAACTGCTCCTCAATGCGAACCAGCTCGAGAACAGTCCGGAGAGAACCTCGGCGCACCTGCGCGCCACTGGATACCACTACATGGTGGACCCTGTCCTCTGGCGCTTTCAGGTTCCCGCTTGGTGGCAGAACGAGAAGGGGGAGCTGAAGCGCAACTACCGCCGCCTGGCAGCCCATTACGCGGAGGGGACCAGAATCCGCCTCGGAGAGGGCCCGGCGTTGGCCACCGTGACGAAGCGGTCCGACTGGGAGCGAATCGCCGCCAACGTCGTCCACTACCAGAGGCAGCGCCTTAATCTCCCGTGCCAGCTGGACCTGCTCGACCAGGGGCTGGCCCCAGAACTCAGGCCGAGTCGCATCCTGGCGCCCGCACTGGTGGCCGATACCGAGGCGGTCGATGGGGTCAACGCAATCCTGGTGGAGGCGGCGGCGGTGGCCGCCGGGGAGCCGGTCGTGGCGACCGTGGTCATTCCAAAAGCGCGCTTGAACCCAGCGGACGTCGAAGCGATTCTGCGATCAGTACCGCGGGTCGGTGTCCTTGGGTACTTCGTCTGGACACCTGGGGTCACCGAGGACTGGCTGGTTTCCACGCCGGGTGCGCTGCGAGCGCTCGTGGCCGCAATTCAAGACCTGGCCGCTCGGGGCGTGCCGGTGATCCAGGTGCAGCTCGGCTACACCGCCTCCGCTCTTTCCACCATCGGCCTGGCGGGTATTTGCCACCATCTCGGATGGGTCGACTCGGGCGAATCTCCCCAGCGGAGCCGGGCCCATCGACGCTCGGGACGCACGTACGTGCCGGGCGTCCGCCACACCATGCGTTTCCCCGATGCCGGAGTTTGTGGCTGGCACCTTGACGCCGGGGCCTACTCGGCCCTGTACTGCGAGTGCCCGTTCTGCACCGGGATGCTGACCAACGGGAACGGCCCACTTCAACTCCTGTTGGAGGAAGAACTTGAGCCCTCCGGTGCGGCCATGGTGCCGACCGGGCAAGCAATCAGTGCCAACACCTTCCACTACCTGTTCTCGCGCCAGCTGGAGGTCCGAGCCTTTGCCGCCGGAACGGGAACTCAGGTCATCGCCCACGACATTGAGCGCGCGTCCGCCCTGGCCGGACATGTCAATGCCCAGCGGCTCGAGCGCCTCGCGGAAGGCTTGATGGCCGCCTAGCGGCCTAGCCGCGGGGGATCGCTGACACGGGTGAGGATGTCGGCTGCTGCGGTGTCGAACTTGAGCTCTTGCAAAGTGGCGACTCCCCCCCAGCGCCCAACTTTCGGGTCCGGGTCAGGCCCAACAGCCGGGTCAATGCCGGGCGGTCGGCGGGGGGGCGTTGCGACTGGTCCTGAAAGACGTATCAGGGGGATACAACGTGATCCAAGGTCGACCTCAGGTACTCCAAGCCACCCCGCCCAATTGTGAAGTCGCCTGGTGGCCTTGATCAACTCGGGGCTGCCGGCCCCTTCCCCACGCTCGACTCCTGGTGGAGTGCCAACTACCAGGAGTCGAGTTGGCACGTTCCCTCAAAGAAGGCGATACCCGACCTCAAAGGGGGGGGGACTGGCTGCGGCCGCTCCGCCAGACCACGGCCCCTTCAAGCCGGTGGATGGCCAGCTGGGTTGGCGGAGCAGGCCGCCCCCGGGTCTGCTCCAATAACCTCGGAGGGACCACCCATCCAGCCCGAGTCTGCCCGGCCCACCTTCCGGCACGCTGGCAGCGCAGAGCGCTGGTACTTCTCGATGTACGAGACTCCGGGAAGCGCTCCCGGCAGCTTTCGGGCAACTCGCTCCGGGCTCGCCCCACCCTCCGTCTCCGACCACTTGCGGCGGGTGGCGACGTTGGGGGGACCTTTCGGCTGCCCGGGGCGCATGCCTCACGCGGTGTCGGAGCTCTCCCCGGCGAGCCGGAGCCGGCGCGGATCCGCAGGGAGTGTGTCCCAATGCTCCTCACCTACCAGTTGGGGAAGCTCGCTGGCAGGGAGGTGCGCTTCGAAGAGGGCGAGGGTCTGGCCGAGCCGGGTCGGCGCTGGGGCGATGACCCCGTGAAGTTCCAGCTGGTGGGCCACCCTGCCCACGTCCTGGCAGGCGTCCCATGCTCCAACCTCAGACAGCAGGTCATCCTCCGAGAGCCCTACCGTCTCCCACACCTTTGGGTCCCTCAGGTCGAGGACGTCAGTCACCGCAACCTTGCAGATCAAGAGCCTCCGCGGGGCGACCATCTCACCGGTCATGCCCGCCTCGGAGAAGGGGTCGACCAGATGTCGGTACGCCTCCACCACGACCGAGGCCCGCGGGCGGCCGAGGTAGAGCACGCTGTACCTTCCGGGCGGTCCCCACCTCCCGCCCGCGTTCGACCCGGTCAGCTCGCGCCAATCACTGCTCACATGGCGTTCGAAGTGGCCTCTCAGTTCGGAGCGGGGAGCGGCCGCCACCATCTGAGCGAGGCGCCGCCCCACTCAGGTGGCACCGGCGCGCAGTCTCTCGACCGCCTGGACCACTGGCTCAAAGTCGCCCGCGATCAGCATGTCGAGGGGCCGGCGCGAGCCGAGCTCTTGGTTGCGGGAATGGAGCCAGATCTCGATCCCATCCGAGCGGTAGACGAATTGGAGCTGGCGCACCATGTAGTAGATGTCCACCAGCCGGTCGCGGCTGGCCGCAGCCGGCCTGGAGGTGCCTGCCGCCCAGTTCTGGATCTGCCTCTCGCGGACGCCCGTGATCCTGCCGATCTCATTCGCGGTGAGGCCGTTACGGCGGATCTCCTCCACCAGCGACGGAAATGAGAAGCCGGCCTTGGTGGCAACAGCGGTCACGGTGCATCACCTCCTCATGTGCCCTGCGCTACAGGGTAGACTGCATACCAGACGACCGGTAGTATAGCGCCATAGAGGAACGCTTCCCCGGGGGGCCGAGGCCGACCATGGCAGATCTCTTGATCGGGGCGGGATTGGCTGATCACCCGGGTATCGGCGATCTCTTGGCGCCTGGCGCCGGGCTTGCGTTTCCCCACGTCCGCTCACCCCTTGCGTTTCCCCACGTCCGCTCACCCATCGACCAGGTGGCGGCGGCGTGCCCGGCCCTGGCCCAAGCCGTTCGGAGCGCCGGTCCGCCCTTCATCGTCGACCCGGCCCCGGTGTACCTTCGGACCGGAGCGGCTCCCAACGATCCGGGGTCTCGCCTGCCGTTCGGGCACGCTCCAGCGCGCCGCACCCCCGACGACGTCTACGCGGTAGGGATCACGTCCAGCTGGGCGGCCGGACCCGCCCCGGCAGGGGTGTCCACGTTGTCCACCCTATCCATCCCCTGCCTCCGGACCTCCATCCCCACCACGACTACGACCTATCCACCGAGCTCAGTCCAGCCCCATCCTCCCTCAACCCCCATCCGCCCCCGGGGGGCCGGGCTCACCTCCTGGGCGCCGGTGGGCAGGAGCAGACTCCCAGGGGGCGTTGCCGACTCCTGCGGCTCCGGCGCCGGGTCCCCCTTGGCCGCCATCTCAAGCAGGATCAGGGGGAGGGGCTGCGCCGGGCGGTGGCGGGGTGGCCCCCCAGCCGCCGTCCCCGATAAGTTGCGGCGGGTGGGGGCAGCGGAGCGCGCCCCGGAATCCGACTCCATGAGCGCTCGCCGGGACTTCCTCCTACTCGGCATCGAGTGCCGAGCTAGCCCAACACCTGGACGGCACCGCGGCGAGGGCCAAGACACCAGAGCCATTGGGGCTGCCAGCTATATTGCACTGCAACGTTGCGAAGTGTAATATGGCAGTCAATGAGATATCCCGCGGCATTGAGACCTCCCGACAGGCTGGTCGCCGAACTCACGTCGCGCTTGTCCGAGGTACGGACGCAGCTTCAGACCATCAGCGGTGAGCTTGAACGCCAGCGCCAGCTCAGGTCCGCCTTGGCCGCCGAGGAGGACCGCTTGATGGGTGTGCTCCACCTCTACGGTGGCGAGTCAGAGGTAGGAACTCATGAGCCGACGCCGGACGGTGTTCTGGACCCTCCGGTTAGATCCGCCCGGTCCGCGACACCTTCCACTGCTACAGGTAGCCGTGCGCCATCTTGGCGCTCTCAAGCACTAGAACAGATTCGGATGGCAAATCGGCCCCTACACTATAAGACGTTGCTTGTAGGCTTGCGGGAGGCGGGCGTGATCATCCCGGGACGACGCCCTGAGGCAACCCTGCTCTCGTATTTGTCACGGGACAGCAACTTCGCTGGAGCCGGGCGCGGATACTACTCTGCCTCAGCTCCCTCCGAGTCGAGAAGCGAAGCTGGGCAGGTCGTGCTACCAAGTTCAGCGGCAGATGGCGGATGATGACTGTCAAGCTCACACTTACCGACATCGCTCTTCTCAGCCTCTTACGGCAGGGAGGAGCTAACGGTTACGTCGACATTGAGCATGTGGCTGTGGATGCTTCGATGTTGGCTCCCAGCGACTTCAGACTTCGTCACTACCCAGATCATCCAGATGTGGATGCCGTCCGCCGTGCCCTCGCCAGGCGACCCGATATCGTGCTCACCGGCGATGGGGGCCGAACACGCATGCTAACGCCCCAGGGTTTGGCGGACGCACGTCGAGCCGAGGTGGCGATGAATGGGCCCGAAGCGCGGGGGGGCACAGCACGGCGCAGCGCGCCTGCCTCGGTGCAGCGCCTGCTACGTCATGCCGCTCGCCGGCGGTGGTCGGACCTGGGTATCGCCGGACTCGATCGCGAGGACATCTTCGATCTCTTACTCGGTGCGCCCGGAGACTCGGTTGAGCACCTTCGTCAACGTGCACAGCGCGCCCGAACACAAGCGATCGAGTGGGGTCACGAGGACTTAGCCCAGATGCTCTCGGAAATCGAAAACGTCCTCGACCAGCTGTTCGCGAGGGAGGGACTTTGACAGACAGCGACGAGATCATCATTGGAGGCCGCGCAGTTCCCAGGTCAGGAGCTACGGTGCTGTCCCCGCGAATGGCCGAGGTCGGTGCCGAGGAGGCCATGCGCGGCGACGTCTTGCGGGGCATCGCTGAGTTGGTCACCAATAGCGATGATGCCTACATACCCCTAGGGCATGGTGGGCCCATAGAGATCGAGGTCGAGCACCGACGCAGTGGCGAGTTCAACCGAATCGTCGTGCGGGATCAAGCCGTTGGCATGTCTGTCAGCGATCTATACGACAGGATCGCAACAGTAGGTGGCTATCACGATGAGGTCGCCGGTCGGCGGGGCTTCTTTGGCCTGGGGGCGAAAGACGCCGCGATTTTCGGCAAGGCGGTCTTCGAGACAATGAAGGGTGGCCGATACGCAGCGCTGACCCTGCTGGGCCCGGGGAAATACGAAGACATCGAAGATCGTCCCAGTACCGACTTCGATTCTATCAACCTGGGGATTGAGGAACACGGCACCATGGTGACGGTGTACGTCAACCGGAAGACGTATCCCATGCCTCAGCACACGACGCTGGTCGAGCGGCTGACGAACTACGTTCAACTACGCGAGATCGTATCGCCAAAATCAGAGCGACTTGTGACTCTCCGTGACTTACAGCATACCGATTTGCCGCCAACTCGACTGCAGTACCAGCCACTGGCTTGGCAGCGACCTGTGCATGAGGCGGCGCTACCGATCCCAGGGTACCCAGAAGCGGGCTGCCAGATGGCGGTCCTGGAGAGCGAGTCAGCACTGCCTGTTGAGGCGAAGGCATGGCGCCACGGAGGCATTCTAGTGATCGGGGGTAGAGCTATCTACCAGTCCACGTATTTTGGACTTGAGGGCCGACCGGGCGCACTGTGGTTCACTGGTCGTCTCCAGGCCGACTACATAGAGCAGCTGCAACGCGAGTGGGAGGAGTGTCGCCGGGAAGGCCGCCCCCATCCGCGGAACAATCCCTTTGGCCTCGTCACGAGGGGTCGGATTGGGCTACGCGAGGACCACCCCTTCAGCCAGGCTATGGCCACCGCCGTAGAGTCCGTTCTGAGGCCTCTAGTTGAAGCCAAAGAGAGTGTGGAGCAGGCGGAGCGACGCGACGCAGCGAACGCTGACACGCGTCGACGTCTTCGTGAGGCAGAGCGCCTGCTCGGACGGGTCCTCGCAGAGGTGATGCGGGAAGAAGACGTCGATTTGGAAGGTGGCGGCAGTGGCAGCGAGCCGGTGCCGCTTGAGATTGTCCCGCCGAAACTACGTTTGGAGCCCGGCGAGGAACGCACCGTACTAATCAGGTCGTGGCCTGAGGTATTGAGTGCCGAGGAGGTCGAGAGCTTCGGCGGCACTCCAGTATCGCGTCTTGCTCTTGAGCCTGAAGTCGCAGTGCTCCAGCCGACGGAGGTGGATATGATCCGCGATCCCCGAGAACCGCGGCGGCTTCGAGGCACGGTCAGGATCCGAGCGCTAGACGTCTCTGATGTCGGGGCCCTTGAAGTAACATTCGGCACTCGCGAAGAGATGGCGCTGATCGAAGTGACCGATGAAGTCGAAGACCTCGATCCTCCAACTCGCCTTCGGTTTGTCCACCAGCGATACAGGCTCCGACCTGGGATCCCCAAGAAATTAGTTGTGCAAGCACCATCACAGTTAGTTGAGGAAGGCTCGACTTTGGTACGGCTCCGCCCTCCCGCCGGTCTCGACTGCCCCCAGGAGGCCAACCTCCGCAGGCTAGACACCGGTGGTGTGCATTGGTATGAGTGTGCGATAAGCGTGGTATCCACCGGCCACCGCGAGTATCGGCTTAGGGCAGATGCGGGGAACCAGTCTGCCACATGCACAATAGATGCGGGTCCTCCCCCAGGGGAGGGCAGTTACAGGTTCGATCTTGATACCGTCAAGGACCCGAAGTATCCCGGAGCTGATCGCTGGGATTTTCACAAGATCGCCGGAGTTCCGACGATCTCGATTCTGACCCAGCATAAATCGCTGCGACCATACTTTGGCGCTGACGCGGTGCGGCAGGGTGAGCCGGAATGTAAGGCTTTGCTGGCGGAGGTTATTTCTGAGGCACTGGCGACAACCGTGTTGCGCGAGCAGGCGCGGAAGGGGGTGGATACCGACACCGAAGAAGCTCTCCGGGCATATCGCAGTGACCTCAACCGCCTGCGTCTGCGATTTGCCCCGTACGCGATCGCAGCCATGAATGATGGTGCCTACGATTGAGCACGTTTCAGGAGCTAGATCCTCTTCACCTCCAGAGTAGTGCACTCAGCGTGCGCCAGCAGTTGGTAGATTGGGGCCGCGTGCCGAGTGATCATGAGCATCGGAACGATCCGCTCTGTAGCCGCTACAGTGTGCTGCCAGCGACTCGGCGTATGCCGCTAATGGCACGTCCTGATTTGGGCGTTCTGATCAAGCGCATGCAAGGGGGCTGTCACACCGTCCTCCATGGCCCAGAAGTAGCATTTCGCGGCCGTGATGCCGACGACCACCACGCATTCCTTGAAAGGCTGGCCCACGCCGACATAACCCTGAACCTTGACGGCGATCCCACCATCGACCGCATGGCATGCGCCCAAAAGCTAGTGGATCTACTTGTTGCCCCTGGTGTTTGCCGTGTCTATGCTAGCTCGGCCCTTTTCGGGAGGGGAGGTGTTCAGACCACCTCGGTAGATCATGATGGGGTCGTGAGGGTGTATCTCGCCGACGCCTCCCTTGGATGGAGTCTCGTAGTCGCTGTGGCGAGCGAGCTCGCTCGTAGGGGATTCGGAGCGCCGTTCCATGCGAGAGCGCTTTTAGCTGGCGCGGTGGCCTTTCGTATGATACTGGACGGCGTGGGTGACCTATCACAACTGATCGAAGCGCCAGGAAACGACGTTGGTCAGTCGGTAGGCGACCGAGAGGTGCTCCTTAGGTCGGTCATCGCGGAAACGGTACTGTTGATCGGGAGCCGTGGCGAAACGGGAGATGAGTCGGTCCGGGCGATCGCACGGCTCGCTACGCTGGCTGTACCTGGTTTGGCGCGACCCCGGGCTTTACGTGACGCGGGTTCCTCAGTCGCCGATGAGCTATGGCTGGATAACGAGTCTCGGACATGGCTACAGTCCACTTGGGAGGGGGCCGGACGCGATCGCGAAGTGCAGCGTGTCTCCTCGTTTGTCTCCGACGGCCTCGAGGACCCCGATAGATATTTGAGTTGGATAGCTAGCGAGCCGGATCTCAATGCTATGGCACAGCGGGAGAGCGAGGATGCCTGGAGTGAGGCGGCGCGTATCGACTCGACTCGGCGTTCCGTGGGCGTCGGTGTGCACGGGGCCGCAGAGTTGGGAGCCGCTGTGCAAGAGTCTGTGCGGCCGATGGAGTCCACAGCATCTTCCAGCTCATCTGGACAGTCTGGGTTTGATGCCATGGACATTGTTCTCCGGGAGGAAGCAGAGCGGATCGCGGATGCGTCGAGCCGGTACGAAGAGACCAAGCGGCGCGTAGAGTTGGCCGCACTGCGTATGTCGCGAATTGAGTCCGTTTCGGTACGGGCTCGTGCACGGCTTGAGTCTGTCCGGGCGGAATTGGCCGGATTGGAGCAGGAGCGAGTTGATGCCACTCCCGCCCTGACTGGTCAGACGGCGTTGGCGCTACTTGAGGGCATGAGAGCTGCAGCTAGCCGGTGGGCCGCCGCAGATGAGACTCTCTTCGCGCGGTACCAATCAGCGGAGTCGTACCAAGCTCAGATGCTCGGCAACCCGCAGCTAGCTAACTATGTGGCGATCTTGCGAGAGTATGAGGAGGCGGAACGGTCGGGCGTGCTGGCGACGTTGCCTGCAGTAAGAGGTGCGCTGATCGAAGCCGTTCAGCCTGCGAGGGCCGCGCTGGCGAGTCTAGAGCCCCAAGTCGCGCCTCCCGAGGTGCCGCCCGTGACGGCTTCAATCGCCGTGGCAGCATGGGGTGACCGAAGGGTAACTATTCAGGTACCTGGTCCAGGATCTGGGGCAGCCCGGTGAATCGAGGGGCTCAGGGTCCGGCTGGGAGCGCAGCTGGTGTCCAGGGGTCGCCGACGCAAAGACGCTGCAGAGCGTCAAAGAG
>JAJYPP010000015.1 GCA_021795235.1 bacterium | reverse complement strand
GGGCGACCCGTCAAGCAAGTGGCTCCCATGCTCCTGCGCCGCTACGGGGGCGACAACCCAGCCTCACATGCCTGGGGGAACAGATTCCCGCCTTGGCCGACGTTGGCCAACTTGAGAAGTAACGGTCGGTGGCCATTCTGGCGACCGCCAGCGCTCCTGAGGGAGAGGCGGTGTTCAGGCGCTGGAACCAGATGGGCCAAGCTCACTATCAGCGCCTCGGGGTCGAGTCTCACGCCGTGCCGGTGAGAGTGCGCCCGGACGCGGATGAGAGATCCCATGTGGAGGCGGTGCGGTCAGCCAGCATGGTGTTCTTCTCGGGCGGAGACCCAGGTCACCTGCGGCGGACGCTGCTCGGCTCGGACCTGCTGCGAGCGATCGTCGAGATGGTGTCCAGGGGCGGGGTCTACGGCGGCTGCAGCGCGGGGGCGATGGTGGTCGGCGAGCCGCTGGAGGACGGCGCCGGCATCACCGCGCGGGCCCTCGGACACGGCCTCTGACTTCTCCCGAACCATGTGTTCGGCGTGCACTGGGATGCGGGCTTGATGAGACCCTGGCGCGGCCTGCTGGTGGGCAGGGTCCCTTTGGAGATGCACTTCATGGGGATCTCGGAGCGCACCGCCCTGATCGGCGGCGCCGACGCGTGGGAGGTGCGGGGCCGAGGGACTGTCGAGCACCGGTTCCAGGGGCGGCGCGAAGAGCTTCGAGAGGGCGAGCTGGCACGCTCTGAGTAGGCGGTCGCGCCTCGACCTGGTTTCACGTGAAACCACCGGACCCTACCTATACTGGACCCATGTCCAGCCCCCGCATCATCGCAATCTCCAACCAGAAGGGGGGGGTGGGCAAGACGACGACGGCCATCAATCTCGGCGCGGCCCTGTCTGAGCGCGGCCTGAGGGTTCTGCTCATTGACTGCGATCCGCAGGCCAACGCAACCTCGGGCCTGGGGGTGAACTCGAAGGCCCTGGAGGCCTCGATCTACGATGTCGTGGTGCTCGGCCGCCCGCTTCTCGAGATCGCGATTGCCCTGGAGCACGTGCCCGGTATGACCCTGATCCCCTCGACCGTGGGGCTCGCGGGGGCCGAATTGGAACTGGCGGAGCTTCCCCTGCGAGAGTCCCGCCTGCGGCTGGCCCTGGACGGGGTCGCCGACTTCGATTACGTCCTCTTGGATACCCCCCCATCGTTGGGACTGCTCACCGTCAACTGCCTGGTTGCCGCCGACGCGATGTTGATCCCCCTCCAGTGCGAGTACTACGCCCTGGAGGGGCTGACCCTGCTCACCCACACCCAGTCCCTGGTACGCCAGGCCCTCAACCCATCACTTCGCCTGGAGGGGATAGTGCTCACTCTGTTCGACCCTCGCACCGTGCTCAGCTCACAGGTCGTCGCCGAGGTCCGCCGTCAATTCGGCGACCAGGCCTATGAAACCGTAGTCCCGCGGTCGGTGAGGTTGAGCGAGGCTCCCAGCCATGGTATCCCGATCACCCAATACGACCCCACCGGCCGCGGCGCCGTCGCCTACCGCGCCCTCGCCGAGGAGCTTGTCACCCGCAACTCGCCGGTCGCGGCATGAGCAAGCCTCGCGGGCTGGGCCGCGGCCTCGAACAGTTGATCCCCACGGATGCCGAGCCCCTGCGCTCGGTCATGGCCGGGCCCAGCGTCCACGAAGTGTCCGTCTCCTCGATCGCGCCCAACCCGCTCCAGCCGCGCTCCGACTTCGATCAGGCATCCCTGCAGACCCTCGCCCAGTCGATCGCGGAGTATGGGGTCCTCCAGCCCCTGGTCGTGGAGCGGGACGGCCAGGCCTACCGATTGGTCGCCGGCGAGCGGCGGTTGCGCGCGTCCCAGCTGGCCGGACTGTCCAAGGTCCCGGTCGTGATCCGCCCCGCCGGACCCGATCGCGCCCGCCTCGAGATGGCGCTGGTCGAGAACATCCAGCGCCGCGACATCAGTCCCCTCGACGAGGCCCGCGCCTTCACCAGGCTCTGCGACGAATTCGGCCTAACCCAGGACGCAGTGGCCCAGCAGGTGGGCAGGAGCCGGTCAGCGGTCACCAACACCATGCGCCTGCTGCAGGCGACCCCCGCGGTCCAGAACGCGCTCCAGGAGGAGCGGATCTCGGCTGCCCACGCGCGCGCCCTCCTGGGGGTCGCCGACCCCCACCTGCAGACCAAGACCCTGGCCCACATCATCGGTCGTCGCCTGTCGGTCCGCGATACCGAACGGCTGGTGGCCCGGCTCTCCGCCCGTGAGCCGAGCCCCGCCCGCCGGACTGAGCCACCGGCACCCGAGCTGGTGGCCATGGAGGCCGCCCTGGCCCGTCGCCTCAGCACCCGGGTCCGGATCCAAGCCCGGGCCCGAGGGAGGGGCCGGGTCGTAATCGACTACTTCTCTGCCGACGAGCTCAATGGGCTCTGCGAGGCTCTGGGCATAAGCCTCTGAGGTCCGACCGGGCGGCGACCACCACGCATCTCGGAGCAGCATCGGCCAGCCGCTACCGTCAGGGCTTGGGGCCGGGCTACGCGGACCCGTGGGTTCTGGCGCTCTCCACGGAACATCAGTGCGCCGTCGGCGCCAGCCGTCCGGCCGCCGCGGCTGAGCTCCGCCGGTTCAGCGGCCGCGCAGCGCTCATCAGGGCTGCCTCCGACGGGCCGCTTCGTATACTGCCCGGGTGTCCCTGGAGCCTACGACTGCGCCCGGGCCCAACGGCCCCGGAGCGGGCGCCGCGGGCCCCCAGGGTGGCCGCCACTCCCTGATTCGGGACCTGCTCGAGGTTGTCGCCCTGGCCGCCATCATCTACTTGGTGATCGCCTTCGCGATCCGGCCCGTCCACGTCGAGGGCACCAGCATGTACCCCGGGCTGCACAACAACGACCTGCTCATCACCGAGCGGGTCTCCCTGTACTTCTCCGGCCCGTCGCGCGGCCAGATCGTGATCATCAACCCGCCCATCGCATCTCCCACCGACTTCATCAAGCGGGTCATTGGCCTGCCCGGAGAATGGGTGCGCATCGCCCCCGGATCCAACGGGGTGGGGCACGTCTACATCTCCAACACCAAGCCGACCTCCGCCACCGGCGGCACCGCGCTGGTCGAGCCCTACATCAACGGCCCCTGGACCCAGGAGGTGCTCTGCTGCACCGCGGCGGGAACGGCGTCGCCCACCCTGCCCGCGACCGGCAGCTGGGCCCATATCCCCAAGAACGACTATTTCGTCATGGGGGACAACCGCAACGTTTCGGAGGACTCCCGCACCTTCGGGTGGGAGCCCCGCAGCGGGGTCCAGGGCATCGCGGTCTTCCGCTTCTGGCCGCTGAGCCGGATCGGGCCGGTTCCCGCCCAGATGCCCATGCTGGCGCTGGTGGGCGCCACCGGAATCGTCGTCCCGGTGCGCCGCCGCCGGGTCAGTCGGGGTGGATCCAGTCAGACCCCGCCCGCTCCCACCTGACCAGCTCCGAGTCGCCAAAAAAGAGCGCCAACTCCTCCCGGGCCCGGGCCGGGCTGTCGGAGCCGTGGATGATGTTCTGCCCGATGTCGATACCGAAGTCGCCTCTGATGGTGCCCGAGGGGGCGTTGGCAGGATTGGTCGGTCCCATCATCGAGCGCACCAGCCCGACCGCATTGGGCCCCTCCCAGGCCATGGCCACCACCGGGGAGGATGTGATGAACTGGATCACCGCCTCGAAGAACGGCCGCTCGCGGTGCTCCGCGTAGTGCCGCTCCGCCAGCGCCCGGTCCACCGCCAGCAGCTTCAGCCCCACCAGGTGCAGCCCGCGCCTCTCAAACCGACCCAGAATCTCCCCCACCAAGGCCCGCTGCACCCCGTCGGGCTTGACCAGCACCAGCGTTCTCTCCACATCCATCTCCTTCGAATCCACGGCGGGCATGGGCCCGCTCACACTCCGAGCGCGGTGGCCGCGGCCTCGGCATAGGCGTCCTGTCCCGCCCCGGGGCCCACTGCCGCCAGCCGCCAGCCGCCCTGGTCCAGGAGGCCCGCGGCGACCGCCTGGACCTCTTCCGCAGTCACCGCACGTATATTTTGGATCACCTCGTCGGGACTCAGGATCGATCCCGTAAGCAGCAGCTGTTGCCCCAAGAACTCGCTGAGGGCACCCGCGCTCTCGGTCTGGAGCAGGAGACGCCCCTCCATCTGCGCCTTGGTGCGTTCCAGGTCGCCCTGGGGGAGCGGCTCCAGGGCCAGCTTGCGGAACTCGCGCAGCGCCGCCGCGATGGCGGTGCCCGCCTGCTCCGGCTGGGTCGCCACGTAGATGCCCATCGCCCCCGTGTCACGGTGGCGAGAGGTGAACGAATGTACGTCGTATGCGAGCCCCTGACGCTCTCGGAGCTCCATGAACAGGCGGCTGCTCATGCCGTCCCCAAGGGTGGTGTCGAGGATGTCGAGGGCCCAGCGGTCGGGGGCGAGGTAGGAGGAGCAGCGGCAGCCCATGATCAGGTGGGTCTGCTCGCCTCGCCGCCGCCGGATACGGACCGCGAGCCCTGGCTCCGGCGGCTTGGGCGGCTCTCGGTCTGGGGCCGGGGACGGGGGGGTCTCCGCGGCTCCCAGGAGGGGCTCCAGCCGATCCGCGATGAGCCCCAGGGCGACTTCGGGATCGAGCGCACCCGAGACCACGACCACCAGGCGGTTGCCGCGGTAGTTGGCCTGCCGGTACGAGGAGAGCTCCTGGGCCCCGATGTGGGCCAGGGAGCCCCGGGTGCCGCTGGGATCGCGGGCCAGGGGGTGATCGCCCCAGACAAGGTGGTCGAAAGCCATCTGGACCAGCTCCCCGGGCTGGTCCAGATACATCCCCAGCTCCTCCAGGACCACCTTGCGCTCCTTCTCGACCTCCTCGGTCTGGATCAGCGGGGAGAACACCAGATCGCAGAGCACGTCCACCGCCAGCTCCAGGCGGGGAGCCGGCACCCGCGCCCAGAAGACGGTCATCTCCTTGTCGGTGCTGGCGTTGAGAATCCCGCCCACCCCCTCGACCGCCTCCGACACGGTCCGGCTGTCGGGGTAGCGGCGCGTCCCCTTGAACACGATGTGCTCCAGGAAGTGCGACACCCCGGCCAGCCGCTTGGGCTCGGAGCGCGAGCCCACCCCGACCAGCAGCGACACCGACACCGAGGTCCGCCCCGGCAGCGGTGCCAGCACCACCCTGGCCCCCCGGGCAGCGTCTCCACTCGCCAGCTGTCGCCCACGGCCTCCCTCACGCCCGCGCGATCTGGCGCTGCTGCAGCTGGGCCAGATCCACCGCGTAATTGACGTCAAGGGTGGCGGCATTGCCCTCGATCTGAATCCCGGCGACCACGTTCTGCTGCCGCCAGGCGACCACGAAGGCCTCGTAGCTGGTGCCGTCGAACTGCTTCTGCAGGGTGAACCCGACCGCTTGGTCGCCGAGCTTGCCGGTCGAGATCTGAACCCCCCCGGCGCTGCGCGCCTGCTCCGCGACCACTCGCAGGCCCGCGGCCGCTCCCGCGTCGCTCCTGTAGGTGGCGGCGGAGCTCTCGATCACCACCGGCCCGACCGCCTGCTGGGGGCTCAGGCTGCGGTCGAAGTCCGCCTGATACCCCGTGATCCTCCCCGCCGCCTCGAGCTTCCTCAGCACCGCTGCGCTCCCACCGGCGGCCCGCCGGTTGCTGTACACCCCAGCCGACGCCGAGCCGCTCTCCACCACGAAGCCGGGGTAGGGAATCTGCCCCACGCTGAGGACCAGCTGCTTCGGGGACTTGTTGATCAGCGCTCCCTGGCCCCCGGCACAGCCCGCCAGCAGCGCGCCCGCGCATGATCCGATCGCCAGGGTTCCCATGATTCCGCGCAAGCTGTGTGAGCCCGGCCTCAGTTCCGGTCCGCCCCGCTCTGGTCCGGAGCCAGGGCCCTTTCGGCCGGTCGAATCACCACCCGGCGGCCCTCGTCCACTCCGGTGCTCTCAGAGGTCACCCCCGGCTCCAGGGCCAGGGCCATGTGCACCGCCCTGCGCTCGTAGGGCGGCATCGGGTCGAGCATCACGGTCCGCCCGCTGCGCTGCACGTCGGCGGCCAGCCGCAGCGCCATCTGGGTCACGGTGCGCTCCCGCCGCTCGCGGTAGTGGGCGACATCGACGATCACGCGGGGCGTCCCGGACCCGGGCGCCTCCGGCTTGAGCATCAGATTCACCACCGTCTGCAGGGCCCGCAGTGACTCCCCACGCCACCCGATCAGGACCCCCAGGTCGGGGCCGTCGACCAGCAGGGCCAGCGGGCCATCCTCGGCCGCGGCGGAGCCGTCGGGCTGGGCCGGCCTGGTCACCGTCACCTCCGCGTCCACCTCCATCAGCCGCAACAGCCGCCGGAGGTGCTGCCTCGCCTCGACCACATCCCGCGGCAGGGCCCGCACCCGGACCCTGGCCAGCCCCCCAGTGATCCGCTCCCCCGGCACCGCTGCCCGGCCCGGCGACAAGACCTCCACCAGCGCCTGATCCTCGGCCAGCCCTGCCCCTGCCAGAGCGCGCTGGCTGGCCTCCTCAACCGAGGTCCCCTCGGCCTCGAAGCTGGAGTCCGTCACCTGACACATACCTCGAGGTCGGCTGCCATCACTTGGTGCGCGTGCGGCGACGGTTCCGGCCCGGCGCCGCACCCCCCGGATTGCCGGTGCCGTTTCCAGCCGCCCCACTCTGCTTGGCGCTGTCCCCCGGCGCCGCACTCGGTCTGTTGGACTTGGCCGCGGAAGTGGGAGTGGAGGGGGATGAGGGCGGGCCGCCCCGGCCCTTGAACGCCGCTACGGGACCGTCACCGTACTCTGCACGGAAGCGGCCCATGGGGGAGTTGGTGGGGTACCAGCCGGAGCCGGGCACCCAGGCCGGCATCCGCAGGCCACCCCAGCCCATCATGGTGTAGACCTGGATCACCATGATGGCGCTCTGGGTGATCCAGTAGAGCCCGACGCCCTGGTAGAAGTTGAGGGCGAAGAAGGCGATCATGACCGGCATGAGGTAGGTGGTCTGGGACATCACCCGATACATCTGCCGCTCCGACTCGCTCATGTCGGGGCGGGCCGGCTGCATCATCATCTTCGACTGCATGAAGGTGAAGATCCCGGCCAGGATGGGGATGATCAGCAGGGCCGGGTCGCCGAGGATGCCCCCCTTCACCTTGAACGCCACGTCGCTCAGCTGGTGCACCCAGAGGAAGCCTCCCTGGACGCTGTGCGACTGTGACAGCTTCTCGATGGCGCCGTAGAGGGCGTAGATGAACGGCATCTGGATCAGCAGGGGCAGGCAGCCGGAGAGCTGACCCAGGGGGTTGATGTTGTGACGCTTGTAGAGCGCCATCGTCTCCTCGTTCAGCTTGGTGCGGTCCTTCTTGTACTTGCGCTGGATCTCCTTCAGCTCGGGACCGATCCGGCGCTGCTCAGCCTGGATCCGCCACTGGGTCGAGATCTGCCAGCGGAAGAGCGGGAACAGCACCCCGCGGATGATCATCGTGATCGCGATGATGGCGATCCCGAAGGCCCCTATCGTCGCCGTGGGCCCGAACCCCTGAAAGACCTTGTCCAGGAAGTTGAGGGCGACTCCCACCGGGGTGAGCAGGATGTAGAAGAAGATCGCCTCGAACGGGTTGGTGGGCGGCGGCGCCATGGGGTTGACGAAACCCAAGACCTCAATGCCCATGGATCAGCTCCTCAGGCAAGGGGACCGGGTCGTAGCCGCCCTGGTGGAACGGGTTGCAGCGCAGGATCCGCCGGATCCCCATCCACCAGCCCCGCGAGAAGCCATAGAGCTGGATCGCTTCCGAGGTGTAGTGGGAACAGCTGGGTTCGTAGCGGCAGCCCCCCACCAGACCCAGGACCGGGCTGAGGGCCACCTGGTAGAAGGCGATGAGCCAAAGGGACAGCTTCTTCAAGTAGCCCTCACTCCCAGGCGGTCGAGGTTGCGCTGCAGCGACCCGGCCAGGTCACGATATGGGTGGGCCGCCGCCGCCGGGGCCGGGATCAAGACCAGGTCGAACGGCAGCAGGGAGGCCAGCTCCGCCGCGGCCGCCGCCCGCAGGCGCCGACGTACCAGGTTGCGCACCACCGCCCCTCCCAGGCGACGCCCGACCGCAATCCCGAATCGCGGATGGCCGAGTTGGTTGGGGCACGCTTGGACGCGCAGCAGGGAATCCCCCACTGCTCTCCGCTCCGCCCGCACCCGCTGGAACTCCGCGGACCGGCGAAGCCGAAAGCCGCTCTTCACCGCACCGGCGCGGGCGTCAGCCGCCAGCGGCCCTTGAGGCGTCGGCGCTTGAGCACGCGCACGCCCCCCGGAGTCGACATCCGGGCTCGGAACCCGTGCACCTTCCTCCGATAGCGCTTCTTGGGCTGAAAAGTTCTCTTGATGACTGATCTCCTCTGGCGGCGGACCCTCTGCAGGGTCGGCTCAGGGCGCACCTGGGGTGGGATTGGACGGCCTGAGGATAACAGAGACCGGTGAGCTCCTCAGTCCCCAAGGCTCCAGTTCGAGTTGGCGGAGGTGCCGCGGCCGGGCCCTGACGCCGCCCGCGCTGCTCGCCCCTACTCGAATGTGCGTGCGCGATCCGAGATATTGTGGGCGGGAAAGATTGCGCCCGAAGAGCTGCGGTGCTACCATCCCGGAGCGACCGCGGGGGTGGACCAGACCCGGTCCAAGCTTCGATATTTCACAGGGTGCATCTCCCCCTCAGGTGAGTTTTCCACTCCTGTGCACAAGGTGTGAATTGCACTCGTTTGCCCCCGTACGCCGAGATCCTGTGGAGTCCTGTTGAGCATCTCTCCAGACCAGCTCTGGACAGCCGCCCAGGAGGAGTTGCGCTTTCAAGTCAGCCGCCCCGGATACGAGGCCTGGCTGAAGAACGCCCGCCTGATCACCCTTGAGGAGGACGGCAGCCGAGCCGTCATCGGAGTGCCGACTCCACTGGCCCGGGACTGGGTCAGCGACCGCTACGCGGCGGTGATCAGGGAGACCTTGTCGGCGATCCTGAACCGCGACGTCGACGTCGAGTTCGCCGTCCAGGCCAGCGGCGGTGACGGAGGGGCGCCGGTGCTGATGCGCGGCGAGCCCGGTGACCGTCGCGGCGAGCCCCCGGAGAGCACGGCGGAGACTGTCCCCGGTCTCAATCCTCGCTACACCTTCTCGGCCTTCGTGGTCGGGAACACCTCGCGCTTCGCCGAGGCCGCCTGCCGGGCGGTGGCCGACTCTCCGAGCCGAGCCTACAATCCGCTCTTCATCTACGGAGGGGTGGGCTTGGGCAAGACCCACCTGATGCACGCCGTCGGCCACGCGGTCTGGCAGTGCCACCGCCAGCGAGTGGCGTACGTGACCTCCGAGAGCTTCATGAACCAGATGATCACCTCCATCCAGGAGAACCGGATGGCGGAGTTCAGGACCAGGTATCGCACCGTGGATGTGCTGCTGGTCGACGATATCCAGTTCCTGGCCGGCAAGGACCGCACCCAGGAGGAGTTCTTCCACACCTTCAACGCCCTCCAGGAGGTGAACCGCCAGATCGTGATCACCAGCGACCGCCCGCCGCGGGAGATTCCGACCCTGGAGGATCGCCTGCGCACCCGTTTCGAAGGCGGCCTCATGGCCGACATCCAGCCCCCTGACTTCGAGACGCGGCTGGCGATCCTGCGCAGCAAGCTCAGCCCCACGCAGGGGTGGGTGGCCGATGACGTGCTCTCCTTCATCGCTCACAACATCAAGAAGAACATTCGCGAGCTTGAGGGAGCCCTGACCAGGGTCCTGGCCCACGCCTCGATCAACGGGAGCGGGAGTCCCTCCCTGGACGAGGTCTCCGGCATCCTCCGGGACATCATCCCCACCGCCGACACCCGTCCCCTGTCGGTGGAGACGGTTCAGACCGTGGTCGCCGAGTACTACGGCATCTCGGTCCGGGAGATGACCAGCAAGCGTCGGGACAAGCACATCGTCTTCCCTCGCCAGGTGGCCATGTACCTGATCCGCGAGGAGATCGCGATGAGCCTACCCGCCATCGGTCTGGTCTTCGGGGGCCGCGATCACACCACCGTCCTGCACTCCTACGAGAAGATCTCGAACGACTCCAAAGAGGACCCCAAGGTGGCCGAGGACATCGCCAGGCTGCGGGAGCACCTGAGATCGAACTGATGTCGAGCACAGCTTTTCCAGATCCCCTGGGGACAAGCGTCATCCAGCTGTGGGTTAGTGGCTACATCCCCGAGGCTGGGGACAAGCCACTTGGCCAGAGCCCACTAATCAACAGGTTCTCCACCGCCAAACCGAGATCGCCCAAGGCCTGTTTCCCCAGCGTCAACTTCCCTACTATGACTGCGTTTCCAAAAATCCCGTACCCGTCTGGCTGGGTCCTGTTGACAGACCCTGGCCTCGACACCCTGCCGAGAAGGAGGCACCAGCGTTGAAATGCACGGTCTCACCCCAGCAATTGGGAGCCGGTCTGGCGGCGGTCACCCGGGCTGTGTCCACCCGCAACACCCTGCCCATCCTCAGCAACGTCCTGGTGGAGGCCAGGGAGGGGGCTCTGGACCTGACCGCCACCAACCTCGACCTGACCATCCACCACACTCTGGCAGCTGATGTGGTGGCGTCCGGGCAGGTGACGGTACCGGCGCGGATACTTTCCGAGTTCATCTCTGCTCTCCCGGAACAGCCCCTCAACTGGGAGTTGGACCCAGTTCACCAGACCGTCCGGTTGCAGAGCGGGCGGTTCGACGCCCACATCAGGGGCATCGACGCCGCGGAGTTCCCGCCGCTGCCAGAGGTCACCGATGGTGGTTCCTTCGAACTCGACCCTCCGTCCCTGCTGGCGGCGATCGAGCAGACCGCTATCGCCGCCAGTGGCGACGAGGGACGGCCGATCTACACAGGGGTGCTGTTCGAGGTGGACGGGGCTGACGTGACCATGGTCGCCACCGATGGGCACCGGCTCGCCGTCCGCCGGCTCCGGGTGGCCCAGTCCGGATCCGGGGACTCGGCCAAGTTCTCGATGATCATCCCCGCGCGCGCCGTATCCGAGCTGGCCAGGCTGCTGAAGCCGGTGGTATCGACCCCCTCGTCGGTGGGGATGGCCGTATCCGCCGCCAGATCGCAGGTCAGGTTCCAGATCCCAGGCTACGAGCTGACCACCAGGTTGATCGACGGGGCCTACCCGAGCTACGAGAAGGTGATCCCCAGTGGGTCTCAGTCTCTGGTGCGGGCCTCGACCGAGGAGCTGCGGCGGACCACCAGGGTGGTCTCCTTGTTCGCCCGCGACGCCGCCAACGTCCTCAAGCTGCGCTGCGAGCCTGGGCAGATAGTGCTCTCCGCCAACACCAACGAGGTGGGCGACAACGTGGCGACCATCGACGCCACCCTGGAAGGCGAAAGCGTGGGGATAGCGTTCAACGCCCGCTATGTGACCGACGTGCTCGGTCTGCTCGACTCCCCCGAGGTGGAGTTGGTGCTCAACGGGCCGCTGGCGCCGGGGCTGGTGCGGGTCCCGGGAGACGACACCTACCGCTACATCATCATGCCGGTGAGAGTGGCCCTATAACCCTGCAGGCAGGTCCCGGACCCCAGCCGGTGCACATATCTCAAATCCGGCTGCTCAACTTCCGGGTCTACCAGCAGGCTTTGGTGGACCTTCAACCCGGGGTCAACCTGATCCTGGGCGAGAACGGATCTGGCAAGACCAGCCTCCTGGAGGCCATCGCCACGGTGGCCCTGACCAGGTCTCCGAGGACGGGTTCGCTGGCCGAGTGCGCCTCCTTCGCCAGCACCGACATGGGCATCTCGATAACGGTCCAGGAGGAATCCGGCAGCTCGGTGCTGGAGTTTCGGGCGCAGCGGCAACCGCTCCAGGACAGGTGGACCAGAGTCCTGAGGGAGGATGGGAGTCAGGTCCCGGCCCGAAGGCTGCTGGGCAGGATCGGGGTGGTCATCTTCTGGCCCGAGGACCTGGCCCTGGTGAAGGGCGGGCCCGAGCCCAGAAGAAGGCTGCTGGACGTGGCCATCAGCCAGCTCAGCCCGGAGTACTCAGAGGCGGCGGTCAAGTGCCGACGGGTGCTGGAGCAGCGCAACAGTGTCCTGAGGCGGCTACGCGACGGGGAGGCGGACCCGGCCCTGCTCCAGCCGTGGGACAGGGCGCTGGTAGAGCACGGGGGGGTGGTGATGAGGTACCGCCGCCGCTTCCTCGAGCAGGCGCAACCGGTGGTGGCGGAGGCGGTGGCGAGCATCGGCGAGCCGGCCGAGGTGGGGCTCTCCTACCGACCCGGAGCCAAGCTCTTGGGACCGGAGTCCTCGGAGGAGGAGGCGCTGGTGGCGGCCCTGCGCGAGCTGACTGTGGAGGAGCGCGTCCGGGGGCAATCGCTGGTGGGTCCGCACCGGGACGACTTCGAGGTGCTCCTGGGAGGCAGGCCGGCCCGCCAATTCGCCTCCCAGGGTCAACAGCGAACCCTGGTGCTGGCGATCAAGGAAGCCGAGGTCAGGATTCACGGCGAGATTCTGGGCAGGCGGCCCCTGGTGATGCTGGATGACGTGCTCTCGGAGCTCGACTCCCGCCACCGCCACGGCCTGATCGCCCGCCTCGCCTCCAACATGCGCGTGGAGCAAACTCTGGTCACCGCCACCGAGGACCATGGAATCGGCGAGGAGGTGCCGGTGGCCCAGGTGCTCGAGGTGCGCGCCGGCACCATCGGGCGGCAGCCGACGGAGGGGCGCGGATGGAGGGAATAGAGCAGATCCTGCCCCGAGTGCTGCGCAAGATGGGCGTCAGCCGCCAGGTTCGTCAGGCGCGGGTGGAGGCGGCCTTCAAGGAAGCCTGTGGGGATTACCTGCGCGAGCACGTCCGGGTGGTGGCGGTCCAGGGGAGCACTCTGGTGGTGGCGTGCGCCCATCCGGCGATCGCGCACCAGCTGCAGATGGACTCGGTGAGGATGCTGGAGGCGGTCAACCGGGAGCTGGAAGCCAAGCCCATGACCCGGATGCGGTTCCTGTCCGAGGCCTGAGCCCTCAGAGCCACTTGAGAACGGTCGCGGCCGCCAGGGCGGATGCCCCCGGACGCGACCAGGCAACGGCCCGGCGCTGCATCTCCAGGAGCCGGGCTCCACCGCCGGCGCAGAGCTCGCCCAGCAGGCGGACCAACTCCCCGGGGGAGTCGGCGCTCAGGGCTGCTCCCGACTCCACCAAGAGCTGGCGGTTGGCCAGTTCCTGCCCGGGGAGGGCATCCGTCACCACCATCGCCAATCCCGAGGCGGCAGCTTCCGCCAGCGCGCTGGGGCCGGCCTTGCCGATGTAGATGTCGCTGGCAAGCAGCCATGGGCTCGGGTCTTCCAGGTAGGGAAGCGCCACCAGGGGGATCCGCCAGCGGCGGCGGCGCAGCGAGCTCAGCAGGCGCCGGTTGCGGCCGCACAGGACGACCGCCTGGACCTCCAGGCCAGAGCCGTCCAGGGCCGTGACCAAGGGCAGCAGGCGTCCCGCACCCTCGCCGCCGCCGCCCAGGAGCAGGCAGGGCGGACCGGGGGCAAGCCCCAGATCGCGGCGCGGCCCGGCCCTGGTCTCCCCGGGTTGGGGGCCGGTGAGAAGTCCGGCGTCGACCGGCAGGCCCACCTCCACCACCCGGTCCGGCTGGATCCCCTGGTCGAGGCACCACCTGGTGGCCACCGCGGAGGGGGTCATGAAGTGCGCATCCCGCGGAGAGAGCCACCCCGGGTGGACCACGGTCAGGTCCGTGATCATGGTGACCAGCTTGGGGGCCGGCCGCAGCGCCAGGGCGCTGCGGGCAGCCGCCGGGCCCAGGAGAGGGTGGCAGTTGACCACCACCCTGGGGCGCCGGGCCGCGGTGGTCCGCTCCATCGCCTGGCCCAGGCCACTGAGCAGGAAGCTCTCCAGCGCGCCCCGGGCCGCTGGTCTGGCGAAGGTGGAGAAGAGCAGACCCCACAGGCCGGGCGCGGAGCGGACCACCGGGCCGTATCCCCGCAGCACCAGGCCGGCGTGGGGCCTGGCTCCCCGCTGCAGGGGATCGTCGATGGCGACGCGCAGTCCGGGCGGCCCGAGTTCGAGCAGAGCGATCCGCAGCGCCTCAGCCACGCGGCGGTGTCCCCCTCCCGTCGAGGTGGCCCAGATCTCGACCTGGGCTGGTTCGAGCTCAGCCAATGTTCATCTCGTTCAGCAAGGGAAACCTTCAGCTCGATGGTAAAGTGAAGCCAGCGGTCACGGGGGGAAGGGCCCGCGGCCAGACTCCAGGATTAGGGTGGATCACAATCGGCCCCTCATGTACGGCGCCCCCAGGGGCGCCATCGCGAATCGACCGACCCGGTCGCCGGGTTGCGGTTGAGGCCATCGAGTCCCGGGAGGCGCTGGGTGCCAGCGGCGCCACCTGGAGGGAGCTGGAAGCAGCCTCGGTCCCGCTGAACCCCTTCCTGACCTGGGCCTGGCAGCAGGCATGGTGGGAGGTGTTTGGGGCAGCGTATCAACCTCGACTGCTGGTGGTGAGGGAGGGCGAGTTGATCCTGGGATTGGTGCCGCTGTGCCGGAGCGATCGGGACCCGGGGACGCTGCAGCTCGCGGGAGGGCTCACCCTCTCGGATCGACTGGGATTCCTCCACCGGCCCGGGCGGGAGGATGAGGTGGCACGGGCGGCGCTGGAGTGGGTCGCCGCCAGCTCTCCCGCCGGGACGGAGCTGGACCTGCACTTCCTGCCCGAGGGATCGGCAGCGCTGGCCGCCCTGCGCCGCCAGTCGGTGGCTCAGGGGTGGCAGCTGCACCAGGAGCCGGAGGAGGTGTGCCCGGGGCTGGAGCTACCAGGTGACTTCGCCGCGTACCTGTCCGGCAGCCTCAACAAGAAGGACCGCCACGAATTGCGTCGCAAGTTCCGCCGCCTGGATCAGGAGCGGCCCGGGTGGCGGATGGTGGGGCCCCAGGAGCTGGGGCTAGACCAGGCCCTGGAGGCCTTCCTGCGGCTGCTGGCCGCGAGCGGGAGGCACAAGGAGGAGTTCCTGGTCCCCGAGGTGAGGAGCTTCTTCAAGCTGATGGCGGCGCGGCTGGAGGAGCGGGGCTGGTTGCGGCTGCAGCTGCTGGTGGCCGGGGACGACCAGCTGGCGGGCATCTTCGGGTTCACCGTCGGGGGCACCTGGCACCTTTACAACTCCGGCTACGACCCGGTGTTCCAAGCGCTGTCGCCGGGGCTGCTCTGCGTCGCCGAGGGGATCAGGGGGGCCATCACCGAAGGCTGTACCCGCGCCGATCTGCTGCGGGGCAGCGAGAACTACAAGTACCACCTCGGCGCCCACGATGAGCAGCTCCTGCACCTGCGCCTGGCGCCGGTTGCCCGTCTGTGAGCCCCTCCAGCCATCAGGCCCACGGCGAGGACACCGTCGCCTTTCTTTCCCTGCACGCGTCTCCCCTGGCCCGCCTGGGCAAGCGCGAGAACGGCGGCCTCAGCGTCTATGTCAGGGCGGTCTGCGAGGAGCTCGGCGCGCGGGGGATCCACACCGACGTCTTCGTGCGGCGCGCCGACCCAGATCAGCCCACGGAGCAGGCGATGGGACCGCGCAGCCGGGTGATCGCGGTCGATGCGGGACCTCCGCGGCCGCTGCCGAAGCACCAGTTGCCGGCGACCCGGAGTGGATACCTGCGGGCGGTCCGGGCCTTCATGCGGCGGGCTCAGCGCCGCTACGTGGCGGTCCACAGCCACTACTGGCTGTCGGCGGAGGCGGGCGTCTCCCTGGCTTCGGACCTCGACCTGCCGTGGTTGCACACGGCCCACACCCTGGCCGCGGTCAAGGCCGAGCTCGGCTTCGCCGGTGACGGCCCGGAGCGGCTGGTGGCCGAGCGGCGGGCGGTGGCCGCCGGGGCCCGGCTGGTGGCCAACACCAAAGCCGAGGTGCAATCCCTGGTGAGCAAGTACGGAGCCCAGCCGGGGCAGTGCATCGTCGCCCCTCCTGGGGTCGATCTGGTCCAGTTCCAGCCGCGGGACTCCTCGCGGCTGCGGGCCCGGCTGGCGCTGGACCAGGACAAGGTGGTGCTGTTCGCGGGGCGGCTGGAGCCGCTCAAGGGCCCGGACACCCTCCTCGACGCCTTCGCGATACTTCAGGAGCGGGGCCCGCAGGCGCGGCTGCTGTTCGTCGGTGAGGCCAGCAGCGAAGGGGCCCGGGTGGGCCAGCGCAAGGAGATGCAGGCCCGAGTGGAGGCGCTGGGCCTGACCGCGCGGGTTTCGTTCCTAGGGGCCCAACCGCAGGACCGTCTGGCCCTGCTCTACTGCCTGGCGGACGTGGTGGTCATGCCCTCCCACACCGAGTCCTTTGGCCTGGTGGCGCTGGAGGCGCAGGCGTGCGGGACCCCGGTGGTGGCGGCCGCGGTGGGCGGACTGCGCGACATCATCTCCGATCGCCACACCGGTCACCTGGTGGCGGGCAGGAACCCGGCCGACTACGCCGACGCCATCAGACGGGTGCTGACAGACCCACCGGAGGTGGCCCAGGAGATGCGTCAGGCCGCCTGGCGCCGCGCTCAGCGCTTCTCGTGGGAGCGCACCGTCGACATCCTGATGCCCGAGTACAGGCAGGCCCCCGCCCTGGTGGCGGCCTGCCAGCAGGGCTGAGGCCTGCTCCCTCAGCCCGCCCAGATCCCGGCCGCCAGTAGCAGAGAGCTCCCGGCCAGCACCGCGCCAATCTGGGCCAGGGCTCGAACCTGGAGCTTGGGATCCTTGGAGGCCGCGTTTCGGACCGGGGATTCCAGGGCTGGGACCAGAATCCAGGGAAGGAACACTGGGAAGTGCTCCAGCCCGGGGATGGCGATGAGGAGCGGCACCGACAGGGCGAGCCCGAGCAGCCCCAGGAAGACGCGAAAGGCATGCTTGGGGCCAAGGATCACCGCCAGGGTGCGCTTGCCCGCCCGCCGGTCGCCTTCGAGATCCCTGAGGTTGTTGACCAGGAGCAGGGCGGCCGCCAGGGACCCGGGCAGGATGGCCGCGAGCGGGGCCAGGACCCCGACCCTGCCGATCTCCACGTAGACGGTACCGCAGGTGGCCACCTCCCCGAAGAACAAGAAGACGGCGAGCTCGCCCAGGCCGCGGTAGCCGTAGGGACGCGGGCCGCCGGTGTAGAACCAGGCGGCCGCGATGCAGGCGGCCCCCACCGCCAGCAGCCACCAGGCGGTGACCGCGCAGAGCCAGACTCCCACCGCGGCGGCCACCGCGAAGCTGAGCACCGCGGCCCCCAGCACCACCTGGGGCCGGACCAGGCCGGAGGCCGCAGCCCGGGGCGGCCCGACCCGGTCCTCGGTGTCCGCGCCCCGGCGGAAGTCCGAGTAGTCGTTGGCGTAGTTGACGCCGAACTGGAGGGCCACCGCCACCAGCAGGGCGGCCAGGCTGCGGCTCCAGCTGACCGACCCGAGGTGGGCGGCGACCCCGACGCCCACCACCACCGGAGAGATGGAGGCGGCCAAGGTCGCGGGCCGGGATGCGTGCCACCAGATCGAGAGCGCGGTCGGGGTCGCGGAGCTGCTCATGAGCCGGTCCACCCCGGGGAGCAGATGCTGGGGCGGCCTCCCCTGGTCCCCGGCGGGAACCCCAAGGCGAGGGCTCCCAGCGCCCCCGGTTGCGGGTTGGTCCCTCCTGCCGCCAGGCCGTCGGAGAACCGGTCCGCTGTGGTCAACCTGTCGGCCGTCCCAGCGCGATCAGGCGCCGACAAAGGCGGGAGGCCCCGCGTTCAGGGCGTCGGCGCTGTCGAAGGTGGTGAGCGGGGCGGTCCCGGTCCCGTCCTGGTTGCAGAGGAAGAGGTTCACGAATCCCGCCTGCGCCCTGGTGTACGCCAGCACCCTTCCCGGGGCGTCGACCGCGGCGGCGACGGGGTACTGGCCCCCAGCCGGACCGACCACCGGGCTCTCCACCTCGGTGGTCGGGGACAGCGCCTCCAGGCTGCCGGACTCGGTCCGGACCAGGACGGAACCGGAGCTCAGGAAGGCCAGCGGCTGGCCGGCGGACTTGGCGATGAGCCGGAGTGGAGCCACCAGGTCGGCCGGTTGGTAGAGCCAGACGGCCGGGTTGGCGGTCTGGCCCACCGAGAACGCCAGGCCGGTTCCCTGTTGGTTCCATACCGGAGCTCCCTCGGGCCCGGCGGTGGCGGTGCCGAGGTAGGTGACCGCCCGCAGCGACGGGCTGAGCAGGGCGATTCGGGACGCCGTCCCGGAGGGCGCGGCGACGGCCGCCAACACCGAGCTGTCGGGCCGCCAAGCCAGGGGCCCGCCCAGGGTGGCGGGCGCGCTCAGAGTGACCGCGATCTTGGTGGGCACCGTGTAGACGCGCAGCGCCCCGGCGGCGAGGAATGCCAGCTGCTGGCTGTTGGGGCTCCAGACCGCTGCGGTGCTGGAGGTGCTGCCGAGCACCGCGGCGGTCTTCTGGGTGAGCAGGTTGGTGACCTGGATCTCCTGCTTGCCGGCCAGCTCGCTGGCGAGGTAGTCCCCGTTGGGCGAAACCCAGGCGAAGACGTAGTGCTGTCCCGCCGGTGCGCTGGCCAGCAGCCTCAGCGCCGGTGGGTCGCCCGGCACCTGCGGCAGAGACGCCATCAGCACCTTGGTGTAGTCGGTGGGACTGGGACCGGCCGCAAAGGCGACCGTGGGGGTGCTGCCCAGCTTGCCCACGGTGAACCTGACCAGTAGGCCCGCCTGAAGATGGTTGCCGTCTAAGTCCAGGGCGGAGCGGGTCACCGTCAGCGTGTAGGTCGCCCCCGGCTGCAGGGGGCGGTTGGGGTTGAGCAGGAATCGCCCCGGAACCTTGGGGTTGGGGGTGATCTCGTAGCCCCCCGGAGGTTTCGGGGAAAGGCTCACGGCTCTAGCCACGGACGCCGGGTTCATGGCCCGGCTGAAGTTGATCGCCACGGCCTGGTCCGGTCCCAGCACCCCGTGATTGGCGGGATAGGTGGAGCCCAGCGACGGGCCGCCCTCGGTGGAGAACCCCCAGGAGTGGCCCAGCGAGTTGACCGCCCCCTGGCTCGACATGATGCCTCCACCGAGGTTGACCCGGTAGGTGGTGACCGTGGCCAGAGGATGACCGGGGTGGACCAGCCGCATGACTCTGCCGCCGTCGCTCCAAACGAAGTGGCAGCCGGTGCTGCGTCCCCGGGCCGCTCGGGCCAGGTCACAACCGGGGGCCGGCTTGCCCTTGCGGCTGCGGAGGCTGAGTCGGGTCTCCACCGAACGCTCGTTCATCGGCACGCTGAAGACGATCTCGATCGGGGTATTGGTGTGGACACCGCCCTGGCTTGGCGGCGGCAGCACGTCGGTGATTTGGGGTGGGGAGAGGGGGCCGCATCCCGCCATGGCAAACGCCGCCAAGAGCCCCAGCAAGCCTGCGGAGAGCAGGCGGGCGGGTAGCGCTGCCCGGAAGGCCAGCCGGCGCACCCTGCCATTTGGCAGCGCGCCCGCCACCACCCGCTTTCCTGGTGCCAGGAGGCCAGAGCCCCCTCCCTCCGGCGAAACTGTCAGCCGAGCTCCGACAGATCGAGCGCGGGGAGCGGTGGTGCCGGGGCAGTCACCACGTCAATGCGAGCCTCTCGATCCGAGCAGGCGGCTGCGGCCACCTGAGGTCCGTCGGTCAGGTCGGGAGCGGAGCTGCTGTAACTGCCCTTGACGCTGCCCTCGGTGAGCAGCGCCACCGACACCTGGTCGCTCTGGCTGACCAGGACCCCACCGTTGATGCGCTGGTCGCCGATGTACTCGAGGAGGGCTTCGAAGTCGACGATCCTGGCGGGCAGGTTGACGAAGGTGGTGGCGGCCACGATCAGGCTCGCCACCGACGCGGCCAAGTCCGCGGGGATCTCGACGGCGTCGATCAGGCCGTGACCGAGGGCCACCGTCCGAGTCACCTCCTGGAGCGCGGTCTTGCCCCGGCGGTAGGTGCCTTCGGAGCGCTGCTGGGCCTGGATGACCGAGCCCTCGCGGAACAGGATGTGGCCCCGGCTGCGGTCGTCGCCCTCGCCGTGAACGCTGACGAATCCCGAGAACCCATCCTGGCTCAGGGTCTTCAGCAGCATGGGAAAGTTGAGGAAGGAGGCCTTCAATCCGGAGTGCAGGTGGGGCCCACCAGGCATTGGCACCAGCACCGAGAGCTGGCTCCTGGTCGCCCCCGCCACCGGCCTGGGGGCGGGCTGGGGCGCGGGCCTCGGCGCCGGCTTGGGCGCTGCCGGCCCCGGGGCCGAGGCTCTGGCCGGGAGAGTCGGTGCCGAAGGGGCCGCCTGAACCGGTCGGGGCGGCGGCGCTGGGGTCTGGAATGGCGGAATGTCGGGCATCTCCTCCTCCGCGAAGTCAGATTCCGGGCCAGTGGCCGACTCTAGCCAGTCTCCGTCCTTCCCCTGCCCCGCACCGGTGGCGAAGGACGGGTAACGGGTCTGGTCGGCGGAGGTGAGCGCCTCCGCGGGCACCTGGGTGGTGAACGGTGAACTCGCCCCCGAGGGAGCGGCCGCCAAGTCCTTGGAGCCGGTCTGCCAGCGGGAGACCAGATCCTCCGTGGAGCTGTTGATGGTCTCCTCGGGGGGTAGCTTGGCCCGCGGATTGAAGGTGTAGTCGCCGCCGGCCCAATCGAGGGCCGTCTCCACCGCCGCCTCGCCGTCCTCCTGGTCGGAGACGGCGTGGAAGAGGTGGCCAAACAGGAAATGGAGGGCGCACTGGTGCCCAGCGCTCTCCAGCGAGAGCGTCCCGGTCGCCCGGTCCTGCTGCATGGCTTGGAGCAGTTCGGCTACGGTGCCCGGTCCGATGCTGCCCTGGTTTTGCACGGTGCGGAGTCACTCCTGACGGCCCGAACTGAGAAACGGACCGACCCTCCCCGGTTGGTCGGCGAGATACTAGCACAGGCGGAGGGAACTTCCCCAGGGGGATCGCCGCCCGAATGCTCCCAGTCTGCCAGAATGGCGCAGTTGATCGCGGCACAAACGGGCTTGGGCCAGGCGGCTGAATGGGACCGGTGGCTGCGGGCCTGGCCGCGGGCCAACCTGCTCCAATCCCACTCGTGGGGTGCGGTGCAGGAGCGCTCCGGGTGGCAGACCGAGCGCATTCTGGTGGAGACTCCAGGGGGCGTGCTGCCGGTCACCGCCCTGATCGGGCAGGTCGGTCCGGGCGGTCTGTCACGGGTTTACGTGCCGCGCGGGCCGGTCTGCGGTCCCGACGACGTGGCCTCGTTCACCAGGGTCATGGAGACGCTGGTGGCGGCGGGCCGGGCGCGCGGCGCCTCCGTCGTCGAGGTGGAGGTCCCGTGGGAGGCCGGGGAGGTGCCGCCGCACCATCCGCTGCTGTTCCTGGGCCGGGCGCGGGCGCGCCAGCCGCTGGCGACCGCGCTGGTCGACCTCCGGCCCGAGCCCGCGGACATCCTGCAGAGCTTCCACGCCAAGACCCGGTACAACGTGCGGCTGGCGGAGCGCAAGGGGGTGGACGTCAGACCGGTGGGCCTGGCCGAGCTCAGCTTCTGCATCCGCGCCACCGAAGCCAGGCAGGGGATCAGACTGCCATCCCAACACCACCTCCGCAACGTCCTCGAGATTCTGGGAGACGGCGCTTGGGCACTGGGGGCGGCGGTGGGCGAGGAGGTGGTGGCGGCGGTTCTGCTGGCCCGGTTTGGCGATCAGGTCGTGTACCTGTACGGGGGGGCCACCGACCGCCACCGGCAGTTGATGCCCAACCACCTGCTGCATTGGCGCGCGATGATGCTGGCACGCCAAGATGGCTGCAGCAGTTACGACCTTTGGGGGGTTCCCGAGGATGACCGTCCCGACCACCCCTGGCATGGGCTGGCTCAGTTCAAGCGCGGATTCGGCGGAGCCCGGGTGGAGTACTCGGGCTGCTGGCGGCAGGAGCTGCGGCCGCTGGGGGCCCGGCTGGTGAGCCTCGCGGACGCGGCCCGACTACATCTCAGGAGGCGCCGGTGAGAAGAGACGGCAGACTCGAAGAGGAACCCTACTTCCCGACCTACGAGGAGGTCGCCGCGGAGGTGCTGGAGAGCCTGGAGCGGGCTGGGCTGGTGGTTCAGGACGTCGGCCACGAGCTCGAGCCGAGCACCGGGGAACGGACCTTCCAGTGCGCGGCGCGCCTGCCGGGGAGTGAGCCCCCTCATCGCTACCTGGCCAACATCCACTTCCACTGGGACGCCCTGCTGACCTATGTCGGCACCTACGGGCCCGGCAGCGAGTGCGAGCTCTACCACGACGAAGGGGACGAGTGCAGCCACCAGCACGCCCATCCCGCGGTCGAGCTGGTGGGTGAGTACGACCTCGGCGACGGCGGCTATCCACTGCGCGAGCTGGGCGAGGTCCAGGCCTGGATCGACACCGTGGAGGGGCTCTTGAGCAGGAGCCTGCCGGCGCAGGAGGGCCGGGTGGTGCGTCTCGGCCTGACCGTGAAGGACGGCACCGTCTTTGTGGACCGCTTCGCGGCCGAGCAGGTCTGGTACCTGGACCTGTCCGAGCCACCGGATCTGGACTCGATCTGCCAGACCGTGCAGGCAACCCTGAAGGTCACCCCGTCCTTGGCCGACCGCCTGCCTCTCTGACCGGAACAGGTCTCAGCCAGCTCCCGCCGAGCTCCCGCCTGGCGATCTGCCACAGCGGCGGGGAGCCGCCCTCAAGCTCCCAGTCCGGTACCAGGGCTGCCACTCCCGCCAGGAGATGGGGGCGGGACAGGATCGCGGGATGGGGCAGTCGCAATCTGGCGCTCCTCGAGACCAGGCCCTCCACCAGGAGCACATCCACGTCCAGGGTCCTGGGGCCCTTGGGGACCGCTCGGTGACGCCCGGCGGCCAGCTCGGCCGCTTCTGCCAGCTCCAGCCAGCCCATCCCCTGGAACGGACCCTGCAGGAGCAGGAGCTGGTTGAGATAGTCGGGCTGCGGCGGCCCCCCCCGGGGGAGGGTGTTCCAGCGGGGGGTCTCGCGCAGCAGCTCGGCCCGGCCGGACAGGAGGACCTCCCTGGCCAGGTCCAGCCACCGCTCTCGGCCACCCAGGTTGCTGCCCAGGCCCAGCACGGCCCGGGAGTTCCCCGCCGCGGATCGGTCAGCCAAGGGGGGGCAGCCCAGCCGGCCCCCGCAGCCGGTCCACCACCAGCAGCGTGTCGCGGACGGCGGCGACGTCGTGGACCCGCACCAGATGGGCTCCCCGGGTGGCCGCCCAGGCCACGGTGGCGGTGGTGCCGTGCAGCCGGCCCCCCACCTCGCGGTTGTGGAGGAGCCAGCCCACCAGCGACTTCCGGGAGGTGCCGACCAGGACGGGGTGGCCGAGCAGGGCGAACTGCTCCAGGTGGGCCAGCAGGCGCGCACTCTGGGCGGGGGTCTTGCCGAAACCGAAGCCCGGGTCCAACACCACCTGGGAGCTCGGGATTCCCGCCTCAACGGCCAGCTCCAACCCCTGCGCCAGTACCCCCAGCACCTCTCCGAGCAGATCCTGGTAGGCGGTCCCCTCCTGATTGTGCATCAGGATCAGGGCGGCGCGGTGGCGGGCCGCCACCTCAGCCATGGCCGGATCACGGCGGAGTCCCCAGATGTCGTTGACGCCGACCGCCCCCGCCCGCAGCGCCTGGTCGGCCACCGCCGATTTCCAGGTGTCCACGAAGACAGGCACCGGGAGCTCCTTGGAGATCCGCTCGATCGCGGGCACCACCCGGCACAGCTCCTCGTCGACGCCAACCGGGCTGTGACCTGGGCGGCTGCTCTCCCCGCCGACATCGATCGCATCCGCGCCCTCCGCCACCATCGCGGCCGCACGATCGAGGGCCTGCCCTGGCGAGCCGCCGACGCCGTCCCCGCTGAAGGAGTCCGGGGTGGTGTTGACGACTCCGAGGATGCGGGTGCGGCGGCCGAATCGCCACCTGTGGCCCCCCAGGGCCAGGGCCCGGGGGGGCCGCCCCAGGGCCGCGCCGGCGGCCTCCAGCTCCCGGCCGCCAGGCAGCTGGGCGAGCGTCGCTCCCAGCTGCCGAAGCTCTCCCAGGGCGCCGCGGACCACCACCCCTCCCTCTCCCGGATGGCAGCTCAGCCTGAGCGTCCTGGCCGCCGCCTCCCAGGCCGCAGCCTCCGGTCCCGCCCAGACCCGGATGCTGGCCCAGGCCCCCAGATCTCCAACCCCGCGCTCGAGCAGCCGGAGGGGAAAACGGTGGTCGCGGGCGGAGCTCATGGGCAGAGTCTGGCGTACGCCCTGCCGGGGGTGCACTCCGGAGCATAGAATCTCCCTCGCATGGCTGAGCGAGATTAGGCCCATGCTGAACGTAGCCATCCTGGGCCACAGTCACGACGGCAAGACGACCCTCGCGGAGGCGCTGCTGTTCGCAGCCGGCGCGGTCCCGCGGCTGGGTTCGACAGATCAGGGAAGCGCGACCCTCGACTACGAGCCGGAGGAGCAGCACCGCCACATCTCGGTGCAGCTGGGGCTGGCCACCCTGGACTTCCAGGGCCGTTCCCTGACCCTGCTGGATTGCCCCGGCTTCCAGGACTTCCAGGGCGAGGCCCTGGCGGCGCTCAGCGTCGCCGACGCCGCTGTGGTGGTGGCCAGTGCGACGTCCGCCGGCTCACTGGCGGTGGGCACGGAGGCTGCCTGGAGGATGCTCGGGCACCGGTCCCTGCCCCGCATCCTGGTCCTGACCAAGATGGACAAGGAGCACGCCGACTTCGCGGCCACGGTCGCCATCCTCCGGGCCCGCTTGGTCCCGCGGCCGATCCCCTTGCAGCTGCCGATCGGGGAAGAGCACGAGTTCCGCGGGGTGGTGGACCTGCTCCTTGGCCGCGCGCTCATCTTCGACGAGAAGGGGGGCCACCGCGAGGAGGATCCGCCCCAGGAGATGGCGGCCGCCGTGGCGGCAGCCCGGGAGGAGCTGGTGGAGGCGGTCTGCGAGTCGGACGACTCCTTGCTGGAGAGGTACCTGGAAGGCGACCAGCCGACCGCGGAGGAGTTGCAGAACGCCTTGCTGCTGGCCACCGCCGAGGCGCGGATCACCCCGCTGCTGGTGGCCGCCCCGGCCCGAGCGCTGGGGGCGCGGCGGCTCCTGGAGGCTCTCTGCTCCTGCCTCCCCCACCACCAGCAGGCCCCGACCGGCGAGCCGGCGCGGCTGCTGGTCTTCAAGACGGTCGCCGACCCCTTCGGCAAGGTGTCCTACTTCAAGGTGATGAGCGGGGCGGTTCGCGGGGACCTTCACTTGGTCAACGCCCGGAATGGCCACGAGGAGCGGATCCCCCGGCCGCTGCGGCCACGGGGCAAGGCTCAGGAACCGGTTTCGGAGCTGGCCACGGGGGAGATCGGGGCCGCCACCAAGCTGCTCCACACCGCGACCGGCGACACCCTGGGGCCGAAGGGGTGCCAGCCGGAGCCGCCGCCGGAGTTTCCCCCGACCTCTTACACGATGGCGATCCGGCCCAAGAGCAAGGGGGACGAGGAGAAGATCCACGCAGGCTTGAATCACATCCTGGAGGAGGACCCCACGCTCGGGTCGGAGCTGGAGCCGGTCACCAAGGAGACCCTGCTGCATGGGTTGGGAGACGTCCACCTGGAGGTGACCCTGGAGAAGCTGCGGCGCAAGTACCAGGTGGAGGCGGTCCTGGCCACCCCTCAGGTCCCCTACCAGGAGTCGGTGCGGGGCACCGCCCGCCAGCAGCACCGGTACAAGAAGCAATCGGGTGGGGCGGGCCTCTTCGGCGACTGCACCATCGAGCTCGAACCCCAGCCTCGGGGCGAGGGGTTCCAGTTCGAGGACAAGATCTTCGGCGGCTCCATCCCCCAGCAGTTTCGACCGTCGGTGGAGAAGGGGGTCCGCCAGACCCTGGAGCAGGGGGTGCTGGCCGGGTTCCCCATCGTCGACGTCAAAGTCAAGCTGGTCGATGGCTCCACCCACCCGGTGGACGGCAAGGACATCGCCTTCCAGCTCGCCGGGGCGATGGCGATGCGGGAGGCGGTGGAGAAGGCGGGGGCGTATCTCCTGGAGCCGGTCATGGATGTGGAGGTGACCGTGCCGGAGGCGCAGATGGGCGAGGTCATCGGCCACCTCAACGCCAGAAGGGGTCGGATAGGGGGGATGATCCCGGCCGACGAGGGTTTCGAGCGGGTCTCGGCCCAGGTGCCACTGGCGGAGATGTACCCGTTCCCGATCGAGCTGCGGGCCATGACCCAGGGCCGGGGGACCTACACCATGGCTTTCAGCCACTACGAGGAGGTGCCCGCCCAGGTCGCGCAGCCGATCATCGAGGCCCACCGAGCGGCTCTGCACCTCAAGGAGGCCGCTTCCTGAGCCCCGACGGATATAATTGTGTGCGCAATCACCCCGGCGAGCGGGGGGCGCAGAATGCCAACCCAGGAGCTGCCCATGCCGGCCATCACCGCGACCAACCTCCTCTGCCTTCCTCGCGTCGCCGAGCCGGCGATTCCCGCGCGCGACCGGCCGGTGATCTCCGTCACAACCGCGCCGTTCGGTCTGGAGGGCGAGGGATTCCCGGTTCGGCGAGCGTTCGCGGGGGTGGCTCATTCCTTCCTTGACCCCTTCATCCACATGGACCAGATGGGTGAGGTCGAGTACCAGCCCGGTGAGCCCAAGGGCACCCCCTGGCATCCCCACCGCGGCTTCGAGACCGTGACCTACATGATCGACGGCACCTTCCAGCACCAGGACAGCAACGGCGGAGGAGGCCTGATCAGCGACGGCGACACCCAGTGGATGACGGCCGGGGCCGGGATCCTGCACATCGAGACCCCTCCAGAGCGGCTGGTCGCCTCCGGCGGCCTCTTCCACGGCATTCAGCTCTGGGTCAACCTGCCTCGGGCCTTGAAGTGGAGCCCGCCCCGATACCAGGACATCCGCGGGGGCCAGGTGGCCCTGCTCGCATCGGGCGAGGGGACCAGCCTGCTCCGAGTCATAGCCGGGGAGCTGGCCGGGCACCAGGGCCCGGGGATCACCCACACCCCCATCACCATGCTCCACGTCACCGTGCAGCCCGGGGCCCGCGTCCGAATCCCCTGGCGCGAGGACTTCAACGCGCTCGCCTACGTGCTGGCTGGAGATGGTGTGGCCGGCTCTTCGGCTCCCATCCAGACCGGCCAGCTGGCCGTCTTCGGCCAGGGACAGGCGATCACCCTGGCGGCCAGCAGCGAGCAGGAGGGACGGCACCCGGCGTTGGAGGTGTTGGTGCTGGGCGGCCAGCCGATCCGCGAACCGGTCGCCTGGTACGGGCCCTTCGTGATGAACACCGAGGAGGAGCTCCGCCAGGCCTTCACCGACTACCGCGCCGGCAGGCTGGGCGAGATCCCCGCGGCCCACCTGGAGCTGGGCACGCCGATTCCGGGCTGAGGTCTCACGCGCTCCTGTCGGAGACGGCGGTGGCTGCGTGCAGCCCGGACCGAAGCGTGGTCGCGACCTTGACGTGCCATCCGGTGTCAGGGCGGCGCTGAGTAGGCATCGCACTGGACAAGACGAGGAGGAGGCGCTACACTCGCGTCGCCGCAAAGTACTTTGCGTTTCAAAGTGGATGTGCCAGAGGAGTTGCGAGTGGTCGCTGATGGAGAACCGACAGACCGGCCGGGCACGACCGGAGATGAGCCCCCGCTATCGCCTGAGGAGTCGCTGGCCCTCATCGATGCCCAGCGGGTGAAGGTCGCGCGGAGCCTGGCTGTCGACCCGGCGCTGATCCTGGGAGCGTGGGGCGTGGCCTGGACGGTTGGGTTCGGAGCGATATACCTCACGTCCCGCGGGGGGATCGCGACCGGGATGCCCGCCTGGGTGGCGGGCTGGACCGCCGGGGCCCTCTTCCTGGCCGCCACGGTGGTGTCCTTCGGCGAACAGGTCAGACGCGGGCGCGGCGTCGAAGGGCCGTCGCAGCGCATCGCCGCCATGTATGGGTGGTCTTGGCTGCTGGCCTTCGCGGGCATATTTGCATTCTGCCTCGCCGTCGAGAACCAGGGGCTGCCGCCAGGGCTGTCCCCGCTGCTCTGGACCGGGAGCTCGCTGCTCGGAGTCGGGCTGCTGTACCTGGCCGGGGGGATGCTCTGGGATAGCCGGCTGCAGTATGGGCTGGGAGTGTGGGTGTTGGTGACCGGCGCGGCCAGCGTCGCGGTGGGGTTTCCCGGAAACTTCGCGGTGCTGGCGGTGGCTGGCGGGGGCGGGTTCTTGGTCGCCGCCGTCGCAGCTCGGGGGCGTCGCTGGCGCTCTGGCCGGGCGCGGATGTGACCGTGGCTGGTGTCCTACCAGAGCTCGACTCCGTCATCCACGCCCAGGCCCGGCTCCGGGTGATGGTGGCCTTGTCCGTCCTGCCCTCAGGAGACAGGGTCACATTCCCTCGTCTCCAGGGGCTGGTGGGGATGACCGCTGGCAACCTGTCAACCCACCTGCGCAAGCTCGAGGACGCCAGCTACATCACGACCACCAAGGCGCACCAGCGGCGCACCCCGGTCACCTACGTGGCGCTGACGACGGCTGGGCGCCACGCGTTCGAGGACTACGCCGCGGCGCTGCGCGGCCTGCTCGCCACCCCCGACCCGCCCTCCGAGGCGGAGGCCCCGTGACCATGCAGCCACACGCGACGAGGTCTCGGCTGACCCCGCCGGTGGCCGCAATCCACCGCCTCGACCGCCACCCGGTGTCGGGCGCGAGGACGGTGGGAACGCTCGCAGGCGCTGCTGACCGGATCGGCGATTGCGCTGAGGTCCCGACATGAGCACGGCGACCAGCTCGCGCCACGCCGCGGTGGAGCTCTTGGATGTTCACAAGAACTACGGTCGCGTGGAGGCGTTGCGCGGGGTGAGCCTCACCATCCGGCGGGGCGAGGTGGTCGCCATGCTGGGCCCGAATGGGGCCGGGAAGACCACCGCCATAGCCCTGATGCTGGGGATGCGTCGCCCCACCGTGGGCCGCGTCCGTCTGTTCCATCTGGACCCCGGCGACCGAGCCGCCCGCAGCCGCTGCGGGGTGATGTTGCAGGAGTCGGGGGTCAACGACGTGCTCAAGGTGCGCGAAACCGTGGGGCTCTTTCGCGCCTACTACCCATCGCCCCTGCCCACCTCCCGGGTCCTTGAACTGGCTGGGTTGGAGGAGGTTGCTAACCGTAAGATCAACGCCCTGTCTGGTGGTCAGCGCCAGCGGCTCTACTACGCGCTGGCCATCTGTGGCGATCCGGAGGCGCTGTTCCTCGATGAACCCACGGCCGGGATGGATGTCGACTCGCGCCGGGCCTTCGTCAGCGGCATCAGGAAGTACGCGTCCCAGGGGCGCACGGTCATCCTCAGCACCCACTACCTGGAGGAGGCGGACCAGCTCGCGGACCGGGTGGTGGTGATCGACCGGGGCATGATCATCGCCGACGACAGCCCGGCGGCGATCAAGTCGAGGGTGGCGGGGAGGCGCGTCACGTTCACCGTGGCGCCCGCTCCCACCGAGGCCGACTTTGCGGGGATTCCCGTCTCCAGGCTGGAGCTTTCAGACCAGCGGGTCCGGTTCCACAGCGGCCAACCCGAGCAAGCCCTGGAGGCCATCTTTCGGAGGGGATGGCCCATCCAGAACCTGGAGGTCGTGGGCGCCGACCTCGAAGAGGCCTTCTTGAACCTCACGTCCAACCAAGACGCGACTCCTCTCGACAGCTTGGAGACAGCATGAAAGCCGACGCAGATCACCGACCGGTGCCGTCCCACCGCCTGCTGGCGGTGCAGGTGCGGGCCGTGCTCCTCGGCTACTGGCGCATTCCCCTGTTCGCGATCTTCACCATCGGCCTGCCCGTGATGTTCTTCGCCTTCTTCGGCCTGCCGCGCCTGCACCAGGCGATAACCGGCCACGTCACCGTGGGGGCCTACATACTGGCCTCGCTGGGAGCGTACGCGGTCAGCAACGTGCTGGTCTACAACGTGGGGATCGGGCAAGCACAGGCCCGGGCGCGGAAGCTTGACCTGCTGCAGAGGGCGAGTCCGCTGCCCGGGTGGATCGCAATTGCCGCCACCATGGTGGGCGGGCTGGTGCTCGCCTCGCTGTCGTTGGTCACGCTGCTCATGGTGGGAGCGGTTTCCGGAGTCGCTCTTCCTCTCGGGCACTGGCTGCTCCTGGTGGTGGCGCTCCTCTATGGCGCCACGCCGATGCTGGGGCTGGGCCTGACCATCGGCTACATCGGCAGCTCCGGCAACCTGGCACCGGCCCTGGCCAGCCTCATCTACCTCCCCATGGCGTTCGCGTCGGGCATTCTGGTGCCGCTGAGCCAGCTGCCGTCGGTGGTCAGGTCCATCGCCCCCTACCTGCCGCTGTATCAGGTCGGGCAGTTGGGCTGGAATGCGGTTGGCGCAGCCAACGAACCCGCTCCGCAGGCAGTCCTGTGGACCGCCGTCTGGGCGGCGATCCTGGGGGCCGCCGCGGTGTACGCCTACCGGCGCGACCAGCGCCGCAAGTTCGCCTGACCCAGCCCGGGACCGGCTGGCCCCGGCACCCCGGTTCCGGACGGAGGGGTCAACTGAGGCCGCCGGAGACCGCGGGAATTATGTGCAGCCGCGATCCGTCGGGCAGAGGGGTGGCCATCCCCGCCAGGTCCGAGATGTCGTCGGCCTCAAGGTAGAGCTTCACGTGGCGGCGGAGCTGGCCCCGTTCGTCCCGCAGCCGCCGCTCCAGCTGGGGCCACTCCTGCGCCAGCTGGTCCAGGGCCGCCGCCACGGTGGCGGCCTGGGTCGGGATCCGGCCCAGGCCGCCAGCTGAGCTGCGCAGCGCCGCGGGCACGACCAGGGTCGCGGTCAACCGACCACCGCGGCCCGCAGACTGAGGACGTCGGGCAGATGCTCTGCCACCAGCTCCCAGCTGTCGCCATCGTCTCCGCTGGCGAAGACCTCTCCGTTGCGGGTTCCGAAGTAGATGCTCGCCGGGTCGGCGGAGTCGGTGCACATCCCGTCCCGCAGCACCGCCGAGTGGTATCCCTCGGCCGGGAGGCCCTGGCTCAGCGGCTGCCAGGTCTCGCCCGCGTCGCGGGTGCGGTACACCCGGCAGCGCCGCTCGGGAGGCATCCGATCGCCGTCCGCCCGCAGCGGGAAGATGAAGGCGGTGTCGGGGTCGTGGGGATGGACCAGGACCGGGAAGCCGAAGTTCGCCGGCAGCCCGGACTCGATCGCCCTCCAGCTGCCTCCGTAATCGTCGGAGCGGTAGACGCCAAAGTGATTCTGGGCGAAGATCCGGTCGGGGCGCGATGGGTGCGAACTCAGCTTGTGCACGCACTGGCCGAATTCCGGGAAACGCTGGTCCTCGGGCAGCCAGTAGGCCTGGATCCCCTGGTTGGCGGCCACCCACGAGGAGCCGCCGTCGGTCGTCCGGTAGACCCCGCCGGCCGACAGTGCCACCAGCATTCGCTGGGGATCGCTGGGATGGGGCAGGACCGTGTGCAGGCAGGCGCCCCCGTTGCCGGGCGCCCACTCGGGCCGGTGGGGGTGGTCGAAGAGGCCCTGCACCAGTTGAAAGGTGATCCCGCCGTCCTCGGACCGGAACAGGGCGTGAGGCTCGACCCCGGCGTAGACGACACCGGGCTCGGCCGGCGAGCCGGCCTGGATCTGCCACACCCTGATCAGGGCGGTGGCCGTCGACGCCGGGAAGGCGACCGGAGCGTGATCCGGCTCCGACCAGGTCTCTCCCAGGTCGTCGGAGTGCAGCACCGATGGCCCCCAGTGCTCGCTGGTCGCGCCCGCGAACAGGCGCGGCCCGGGCCCCCGGAGGTCGATCCCGACGCCGTACACCTGGTTCATGACCAGTTGCAGCGGCTGCAGCCGCCAGTTGGAGTGGCCCGAGTCGGAGTGGGCGACCACCACCCCCTTGCGGGTCCCGATCAGCAACAAGAGCTTGGTCATCGGCCTTCTCCTCCTGGCGGCTGAGTATTCCATTTAGGAACAGGCGACAATCAATATCATGCCAGTCATGCCAGGTCAAGCCCCCCCGACCGTCACCGGGTACGCGCTGCTGGGACTGCTCTCACTCCGGGGAGAGATGAGCGGCTACGGCCTGAAGAAGCTGGCCGATCGGACCCTGCGGTTCTTCTGGGTGGCGCCCGCCATGAGCCACGTCTACTCGGAGCTGACCAGGCTGTCGCGGGCCGGCCTGGTGACCGAGTCCCTGACCCAGCGAGGGGGCCGGCGGTTGCGCCGCTACAGCCTCTCCGCTGCCGGGGATCTGGAGCTCAGGCGCTGGCTCGGGGAGGGCGAGGTCGACTTCCCGATCCTGAAGCACGAGGTGGCCCTGCGCCTCTTTCTGGGGCACGTCACCGGGCCCGACCGACCTCGACACCTGCTGGCCCGATACCGGGGACAGCTGCGGGCGCGGTCGGAGGAGCTGGAGGCCATCCGCCGGAGCCTGGAGGACGACCCGCGTTTCCGCTACGCGGCCATGGTGGCCGAGTGGGGGATCCGCTACTACCTGGAGGAGCAGCAGGCCGTGGCCCACATCTCCAACCAGCTGGACCCAGACCGCGGGCCTACGTAGCGCCCGGCCGCCTTGGTCGTCAGCCGGAGAGGAAGCTCAGCAGGATCCGGCGGCGGTTGTTCTCCCGGTTGGTGTCGATCAGGACCAACGACTGCCAGGTCCCGAGCTGGGGGCGCCCGTCCCTGACCGGTATCGACACCCCGGCCCCCAGCAGGGCAGGGAGGAGATGATCCGCACCGTGACCGACACTGCCGTGGCGGTGCCGGTAGCGGTCGTCGCGGGGCAGGTGCTCCTCCAGCCAGACGGCCAGGTCACAATCGGAGCCGGCACCCACCTCGATCAGCACCAGGGCCGCGGTCGCGTGCGGGCAGAAGGCGTGGACCAGCCCGTCGCCCCGGCCGGCGCAGAAGGACACCAGCGCTTCGGTAAGGTCGGTCAGGCTGCGGCCGCCGGTGTCGACCCGGAGTTCCTCAGTGATCATCCTGCGACCCTCCCTACGACCGGCCCACGATTACCCCGATAGGATGTCGCCCGGGCGGCGCCGGCACCTCGTTTCCGGCCGGGGGAGGTTCTCCGGCCCCCGCGATCGCTGGGCGAGATTGACCCCTCACCGGAGTCGTGGCTGGGGGCGCCCCTGCATCGATCCCGAGCATTCACTCTACCTGTGGAACGGAGCGCAGCGCCGCAGCCTTCCGCGGCCAGCCGCCGCGCGAGCGCCTCCCCGATTCCGGCACTGGCGCAGCTGATGACCGGCAGCGGCCGTGCCTGGCTCCGATCCAGCCATCTGACCACCTTCAGGGGCGCTTCCATCGCCCGCCACGTCGCATTTTGCTATGGAGCGCGGGAGCGCGGGACCGCGGGACCGACCGACGTGCTGATGTCAGCGCCGACAGCGGCCCTCTGTCCAAGACGCCGATGGCCTCCTCCCGCTCCGGTGGAGCGTGGACGCTCAGCTCTCCAGCAGGCGGGCGAGGGCCACCGGGTCGGCGCCGTCGACCTCGAACACCTTGCTGCGGGAGCGGGCGCCGGAGAGCAACCGGATCGAGCCACGGCTCACGGCGAACGCCTCGGCCAGGGCCTCCTGGACGGCACGGGTGGCGCGGCCGTCCGCAGCCGGCGCGGTCACCCACACGGTCAGCACAGGGGGCTCGCCCGAGCCGTAGCGGCCGCCCACTGCGTCCCGGCTCGAGCCCGGATGGACCCGCACGCTTACCCTCATGGAGGATGTCACGGTGGCGACCATAGCCCATTGGCTGGCGGATTCCGGCCCATCTGGATCAGCGGCGTTCCGGCCCGTTTCCGTTGCCACTGCCGTGATCTTCAGATAGCCCGCTGCTGTGACACCCCTGGCGGGGTTCCTCCCCCGTTGCCGGGTTCGGCTCTGGTCTCACCGCCGACCGCCCGCGCCGAAGCGCTGGTCTTACATCCACTCCCCGGGTGCCCGGTCATCCGAGCCGCCGCCGGTACCGTCCGAGGACGGTCCGAGAACCAACGGGGCCGCGGCGTCAACTCCACCGCTTGGGCTGGCTATGTCCGGCTAGTCACGGAGGTCTTGGGCAATGGCTACCACTCCTTGAAGTTCATCTCCGCTCCTTATGGCCCATCGCACCTGCAACTGTTCGTAGCCCCTCCCTGTCGCCGCTGACTTCTCTGGCTCTCTCATGTGGTCACCTTTGGGCTCGACACTCACCCTGCACCCGGAGCTGGACGGCCAGAACCGCGGGCCTGTCGTCGAAGCAGCGAGGGCTCTGGACGCCGAGTGGGCCAAACGGCCTGCGGCGAGCCGGGCCTCAAAGGCCGGAGGCCGGGCCTACATCCCAGGCAGCGGTTGCGGGCATGACATCGCCGAACCGATTTCACCCGCTGCCGAGCCGCTCGGCGGGCTGCCGCCAAACGATGCTGTTCTCAGCTGGAGGCGGACCGGCTGGTCAAGGCCAACCCGACCCCCAGGCCGATCATCACCACACCGCTACCCGCCTGTACCCGGCCAAAGCGCCGAGGCGACCTGCTGAACCAGGATCGCGCCACGCTCGCCGCCAATGCCCATGCGCTGTCGGAGAGCAGGGCGATGCCGACCCAGACCAGCCCCAAGAGCAGGAGTTGGAGCGGCACGTCGCCCAGATGAGGGGCGACGAACTGGGGCAGCACCGCAGCGAAGAAGACCATCGATTTGGGATTGGTGGCTCCCACCACCAGCCCTTGCCAGGTGACCTGCCTGTGGCTCCGGGCCGGGGCCGGTGATGTCTGCACTAGAGATCCCCTGCGCCCCCGCCGAATGGTCTGGACACCCAGGTACACCAGGTACGCGGCGCCCAGCAACTTGACCACGGTGAAGACCGCCACCGAAGTCGCCACCAAGGTCCCCACCCCGACCGCCACCGCCACCACCTGGCCGAACTCCCCGGCGGCATTGCCCGCGACGGTGATCAGCGCCGCCTGCCTTCCCAAGGACAAAGCGCGGCTGACGATGAAGAGAACGCTCGGCCCAGGCACCACGATGAGCACGATGGCGACCGCGCTGAAGGCCAGAAGCCGGGTCATGTCCATGGGAAGAGGTTAACCCAGCCGGCTGAGGCGATGCCCGCTCTCCGCGCCACTGAACGGGGAAAGGTCAGATCGATGGTAGCCCTCCCCGGGATAGCCCAGCGGCCACCGGGGTGGGGCCGGCAGGATTGGGCCCGGGGTGCCGACCCGCCAGGCCGCCTCCCTCAAGTAGCATTCCAGCCAGCACCAATCCCGCTTTCCAAGGGTTCTCTGGTCCCATGCCAACGGCACGCCTTCTCGCATTCGTTCTCACGGCGTCGGTGTTGGCGGTGGCTCCGGGCCCGAGCGTCCTGTTCGTGGTATCGCGTTCACTGGCCCTGGGCCGCACAGCTGGGCTGGCGACTGTCGTCGGCGACGGTCTTGGCATCATTGTTCAGGTCTTTGTCGTGGCGTTCGGAGTCGGCATCATCCTGCAGCAGTCGATCATTGTCTTCAACGTCGTGAAGCTGGCCGGCGCCGTGTACCTGGTGTACCTGGGGGTTCAGGCGATTCGGCACCGCCGCGCCCTTCACGCCACGCTGGATGCCAAGGTAGAGCCGCGAAACACACGGCGCGTCGTGTGGGACGCCTTCGTGGTGGGCGCATTGAATCCGAAAGGGGTCGTCTTCTTTGGCGCGGTCTTTCCGCAATTCATCGACCGTTCCGTGGGGCGCGTACCCATCCAGCTCCTCACGCTGGGCGCGATATTCCTTGGGCTGTCCCTCGCCGCCAACCTTGCATGGGCGCTAAGCGCGGGTGCTGCCCGGTCGTGGTTCGCTCGCTCGCCCCGTCGCCTCGAAGCGGTGGGCGGCGCCGGAGGTCTCACCATGATTGGCATCGGGGTCAGCCTTGCGATAGCCGGGCGTCAGGATTAGGCCGCCTGCCGCCGGGTGGGCTGGCGCGGAGCCTGAACCAGCACCGAAGTGCCTCCGCCATCCGTCCCGCGGCCGGGAGGCAGGCGTAGGTGGCGCTCACCTTCGGCGCCGGCAGGCGTCGACGAAGCCGACGGCCAGCGGGTGCGGCCGTGGGTGTGCGGGCGGCCCGTGGTGGGTACAGCGTGGCGAGCAATAAGCGGTGTTTGGGCAGCCCGAAGACGCGCGGGTCGCGGAGCTTGTCGAAACCGGTGAAGTGCGTGCCCCCCCCGCCCGAGCGCCCAATTGGTGGCTGGCGTTCAGCTCGAAGCTGCAGAAGACGGGTTCACCACCTGGTAGTGCTGGGCGGCAACGGTCCTCGGGAGGCCGGGTCGGCTGCCGCGGCCGGTATCCGCGGGAGTATCCTCATGGGTATGTCCATTACGACCATCAAAGTCGACAGCAGAGTGCGGGACCGGCTGTCCGGGATCGCGCGCGCCCGCCGCACGACCATGGGGGCGCTGTTGGCCGCTGTTGCCGAGCAGCTTGAGGCTGAGCAGCGCTGGGCCGAGATCGACCTCGCCTATGAGCAGGTCCGACGCGAGGATCCTGCTGGCTGGGCCCAGTACCTTGGCGAACTGGCCGCGTGGGACGCTGGCGCGGGGGAGAGTGACACCGAGGCTGTGGAGGAGTGGCCGGAGTACAACTCGTGATGGTTGCGCGCGGACAGGTCTGGTCGGTGACTCTCGATCCCACTGCGGGAAACGAGCAGCGCGGTACCCATCTGTGCGTCGTGGTGTCGGCCGACCGGTTCAACTCGCTGCCGATCAGGCAGGCCATCATCGTCCCGCTGACGAGCCGAGAACGCGGGTTTCCGCACCACATTCCGGTGGCCGATGACGGCGGGCTCAACCGGCCCGGCTGGGCGATGTGCGAAGCCGTGCGGGCTGTGTCCGTGGAGCGGTTCGGCCAGCTGATCAGCACTGTGGGCCGCGACACGCTCAACGCGATCGCCCAGCAGCTCGTCCTCTGGGTCTGCCCCCGCGAATAGGGGCGGTTGCCGGGCGGCCCGGCAGAGCGGGGTACAGTTGCTGGCACGGCGTGCCATAGGTGGTGCTGAGGACCTTCCAGGAGCGGTCGTCCCGGCCCAAGATCTCCGTGACCAGCCGGACATGGCCAGCCGTAGCGGTGGAGTCGACGCTGCGGCCCCAAAGCCAAGCCCGCAACCGCTCATCCAGATGCCGGCGTGGACTTCGCGCCACTCACTGTTCCATCGGCCAGTCGCGTGATATTCCTGATTCCGGGCAGCATCACGACAGCCGCGCAGGGTACGGCGGTGAGCACGGCTGTCAACGGACACTGAGACCTGATCAGTGGCGGCCACGAAACCTGGACAGTGGCGGCCACCAAACCTGGACTGCACGACCCTGGCGCATCCGGCTCGAGGTCGATACGGTCCGATCCGCGATGAGAGCGCCTCTGCGCTGGATGTTCCGTGTTCGCCGGGACATCCCCATGGCATGTGGATGGTGCCGACATCGACCAAGAGGCAGAGGCCGACTCGATGATCGCCACCCGCTCCCCTTGCTCCAGGCGGGCGAGGACTACACCTGTCCGCAGCGTTCCTGGTTCTATCCCGAACGCGGCGTCGGTGGCCTCTCGGGCGCGGTGGACGTAGCGAGGTCGACCTCTTTCCGTGCCTGGGCGAAGCAGAGCGCGGCTGAGTCGTCGAAGAGCACGAACTCCACCAGATCCAGGACCCCCTCCGCGGACAGCGCTCGCCTCGCCTCGGCCATGGCTATGGCAGCCGCCGGTCGCAGCGGGAAGCCGTAGACGCCGGTGCTGATGGCCGGCGCGGCCACCGACCGGCAGCCCAGCTCGGAGGCCAACTGGAAGGCGGAGCGGTAAGCCGAGCGAAGCAGCTCCTCCTCACCACCTCCACCGCCGTGCCAGATGGGGCCAACCGCGTGGATGAGGAACCGCACCTGGATCTGGAATGCGGGAGTGGCCACCGCACTCCCGGTCGGGCAGCCTCCGGGATGGAGGCGCCCCAGGGCCCGCTGCAGCTCCGGCCCGGCGGCTTGGTGAATCGCTCCGTCCACGCCGCCGCCCCGGATGAGCTGGGAGTTGGCGGCATTGACGATCGCGTCGGTCGAGGAGTCGACGATGTTCCCCAGCCGGCACCGGATCCCGGTGGCTGCCATCCCCGCCACGACTCTCTACTCGAGCCGCAGGACGCCGGCCAGAGCCAGCCCCGCCAGGGTCTTGGCATCGCGCATCTGGCCAGCCCCGACCAGTTCGGCCAGCTCTCGGGTGGTGAAGAGCCGAGCCTCCAGGACTTCGTCCGGGTCGGGCCGGTGGCCGGAGACCGGAGCGAGCCCCGTGGCCCGGAAGTACCAGAGCAGCTCCGTGCTGTAGCCGGGCGCCAGGAAGGTCGCCCCGACCGCCAGCCACCCCTCGGCTCCGTAGCCGGTCTCCTCGGCGAGTTCCCTGCGGGCGGTCTCGAGCGCCGACTCGCCCGGCTCGCGGCCGCCCGCCGGAATCTCCCAAAGCATCTCGCCGGCGGGGTGCCGGTACTGGCGGACCAGCAACACCTGGCCCTCCTCCGTGACCGCCACGATTCCCACCCCGCCCTGGTGGTGGACCACCTCGCGATGGGCCTCGACTCCATTGCCGACTCGCACCAGGTCGACCGTCAGGCGGAGCAGCCTGCCCGCGAACAGCTCCTCGGACTCGAGCAGCACATCGGGGAGGAGATCGGAATCAGGGGCCACGCCTTCGAGCATAGGCAAACCGGCGCGGCTGCGTATTATGGCCGCCATGTCCGTCGGGCCCAGCTACTTCAACCCCTACGAGGTCACTGCCATGGAGGTGGCCGCGGGCAGAGCCCGGGATGCCTTCCGTGCCCGCCATCGCCGGCCCCTGAGGCAGCGGCTGCAGCTGGCCGATGAGCTCCTGGGCAGGGTGGAGCGGTGCCGGCTGGAGTCGGTGCGGCTGGTCTCGACCGACCTCTGGCGGAGCGCGGTCACGCTCACCGCCGAGGTGGATCTCGGGTTGCGCCGCCAGCTGGGCACCGACCGCCGCCCGGACCACCTTGGGGAGATCCTGTTCCGCCTGCAGGCGAGGCTGCTGGAGGAGATCCATCAAGAGCGTACTAGGGGCGACGCCCCTGTCATTCCCCTCTTCCCTGACGGCTGAGTCCGGAGTTCAGGCCGCTCCAGCCTGGTCCGTGACCGCCGCCGGCACCATCGGGTTCGACGATCTCACCACCCCCAGCGGTCACGCCTCCCGGGTCCCTGGAGGATCGGCGCTCTACTTCAGCCTGGCGGCGAGCCGTCTGTGCCAGGTGCGGCCGGTGGCGGCGCTGGGCGAGGATGGCTCAGAGCTGCTCGGCCTTCTGGACGAGAGTGGGATCGACCGGGTCGGCGTGGAGCGCATGGCCGGGGCCACCTACCGGTGGACGGCGGTTCACTCCGAGGCGGGGGGCCCCGAGGCGGAGACCCAGCAGTTTGGGGTCTACGAGGAGTGGTCACCCCGGGTGCCCCAGGCGTGCCGGGACAGCGAGATCCTGTTCCTGGGGTCGATGCCCCCCCGGGCCCAGCTGGCGGTGCTGGGCCAGTGCTCGGGGGCCGACCTGGTGGCGATCGACACCATGCGCGACTTCATCGCTTCGGAGCGGGAGCTGCTGCTGGAGCTGATCCTGGCGGCCGACATCTTCTTCGCCAACCGCTTTGAGCTGGAGGCGCTGATGGGCGGCGGCGCCGCCCTCAACCGGGCGCGGTCACTGCTGGAGGGGGACCGGCTCCGGGTGGTGGTGGTCAAGGAGGGCGCGGCGGGAGCGACCCTGGTGACCAGGGTCGGCCACCGGCTGGTGCCGGCGGAGGCGGTGGAGCGGGCCGTCGACCCGACCGGTGCCGGGGATGCCCTGGCCGGAGGAATGCTGGGACGGCTGGCCCAGCTGCGCTCGTCCGACGAGGAGGCGCTCCTGGCCGGCCTGGAGGAGGGAGTCCGGGCGGCCGCCCGGGCGATCTCCGCGTTCTCGGTCGAGGGCCTTCTGGCTCCCGGCCAGGGCTGAGCCCGGCCTCAGTCGAATTCGGCCAGCCAGCCCGCGACGGCCTCCATGTAGGCCCGCCGCTCTTCCCAGAACGGCATGTGGGAGGACTCCTCGAAGATGACCTGACGGCTGCGGCGGATGCCGGTCACCAGCACCTCCTGGAGGGCCGGGGTCGCCTCGTCGTGCCGTCCCGAGACCACCAGGGTGGGAGCATCGATCCCGGCCAGCCGGGACTCCGCCTCCCAGTCCTTGATCGAACCGATCACATGGAACTCCGAAGGCCCGTTCATGGTGTGGTACACGGTCGGATCCCGCGCCATCCACTGGAAAGAGCTCTGGACCTCCTCCGGCCAGGGCTCCAGCCGGCACAGGTGGCGCTGATAGAAGACCTGGCAGGCGGCCTCGTACTCGGGGTCATCGGTGCTGCCCGCCTCCTCATGTCGCCGCAGGGTGGCCTCGACCTCGGCTGGGAGCCGCTGGCGCAGCCGGTTGGCCTCCCGCACGAAGGCCGGGAAGGAGGCCGCGGTGTTGGAGAGGATGAGCGAGCGCAGCCCCGCCGGGCGTTCCAGGGCGTGCTCCTGGGCCAGGAAGCCGCCCCATGACTGACCGAGCAGGTGGTAGCCGCCCGCGATACCCAGGTGGTCGATCAGCGAGTGGAGCTGGTCCCGGAACAGCTCCACCGTCCAGAAGTCAGCGCCCCGCTCGGGCAGGTGGGTGGAGCGACCGTTGCCCAGCTGGTCGTAGAAAATCACTGCCCGGCCGCTTCGGGCCAGGTCCGCCAGCGAGAGCAGGTACTCGTGGGTCGCCCCCGGGCCGCCGTGCAGGGTCAGCAGCGGCGGTGGCCCGCCATCACCGGTCGGGAGTGTCCCGGCAATCACGTAGTAGGTCTCGAACCAGCGGTAGGGCGCCACCCCGGCCGTCATCTCCACACCCAGATCCTATGGCGGCTCGGCCTCGCCGGTCAGCTCGGCTCCGCCTCGAGCCGGGTCTCGTGGGGGCTGTAGTCGGGCACCGACCGCTGGTAGCCGGACCCCATCAGCGGGGAGGAGATGAGGAAGTCCGCGGTGGCGCGGTTGGTGGCGACCGGGATGTTCCAGACCGCGGTCATGCGCAGCAGCGCGCGCACGTCGGGGTCGTGGGGCTGGGCCTCCAGCGGGTCCCAGAAGAAGATCAGGAGGTCGATGGTGCCATCGGCGATGAGCGCCCCCATCTGCTGGTCGCCACCCAGGGGGCCGCTCAAGAGCCGGCTCACCGGCAGCCCCAGCTCGCGTTCCAGCATTGACCCGGTGGTGCCGGTCGCGTACAGCCGGTGGGGGGAAAGACTGCCGCGGTTGAACCGAGCCCACTCCACCAGATCTCGCTTCTTGTTGTCGTGGGCCACCAGCGCCATGCTGAGCACCGGGGTAAGACCCTTGGCCGCCCCGCCCCCCTGGGGCAGCTCCAGGGGCGGGGGGCCGGCGCGATCGCCGACAGGGCCGTCGGGGTCGCTCACTGCTCAAACGGGTGGATCGGGGTCATGGTGCGCACCTCCACCGGAGCCGCCGCCTGGGCGAACTGGGCGGCGTCCTCCTTGGTGCCGACCACGTACCCGTAGTGCATCGGGACCGCCACCTGGGGCCGCATCGCCCGGGCCAGCGCCGCCGCCTCCTGGTGGTCCATGGTGTAGGTCCCGCCGATCGGGAGGAAGGCCACCTCGGTGGTGATCTTCTCCAACTCCGGCAGGTGGTCGGTGTCGCCCGCGTGATAGTAGGTGTGGTCGCCCAGACGCAGGAGATAGCCGACCCAGCCGTTGGCCTTGGGGTGGGCCTCCAGCCGCTCCTCCACCACGTTGTAGGCCGGGACGGTTTCCAGGTGCACCCCGGCCGCCTCCAGAGACTCACCGGGGCCGACCGCGACCACGTTTCCGGAGAGCTCAGCCGCGATGTCGCGCGGGGCCACGACCACGGTCTTGGCGGCGGTCAGCCGCTCCAGGTCCGGCGTGGAGTAATGGTCGAAGTGGGCGTGGGTCAGGACGATCAGGTCGGCCGGGTCCTCGGTGGTGACCTCCCAGGGGTCGATGTACACGGTCATGCCGTCGCTGTGCCAGCGGTAGGCTGACTGCTTGAACCAGGTGAAACTCTCGAGCATGGAAGGCCCTCCTGCAAGGTTGATCAGCAGCGCTTGGAGCATATCGCGGCCGCACTTGGGATCGTCGGTCCCGGCGGCCGGGGCCGTCGCCAGCGGGCGCCCCGAGGGCTCCCGGTGGCCACGAAACGGCCATGGATTTGTCACAATCCACCCGCTACGGGAGATTCCCGAAGGTGGCAGCGGAGACTGATGGAGATGGCGCAGCCGACCTACCGGCCCGGGTCGAAGGAGGACTTCGACCGGCTCTACCAGAGCAACTACCAGCGGCTCTACGCCACCGCGGTGGTGCTGCTCCGCGACCCCGCGGCGGCTGAGGACTGCATCCAAGACGCTTTCGTGCACGCCTTCAAGGCTTGGGGGCGCTGGAAACAGGACGCTCCTGCCGAAGCCTGGCTGTACCGGATCGCGCTCAACACGGTGACCTCCTGGCGGCGACGGGAGCGGATCCGTGAGGCCGGCGAGCTGGTGCGCCGGCTGGGCCGGCCCCCTGAGCACCTGGACCAGTCTCCGGTGGACCAGCTCGATCTGATCCGCGGGCTTCGAGGCCTGCCGGTGAAGCAGGCGGCCGTGATCGTCCTGCGCCACCTGCACGGCTACAGCAACCGGGAGATCGCGGCCACCCTGGGGATCCCCGAGGGGACCGTGGCATCGCGCCTGGTGGCCGGCAAGCTGCGCCTGCGAGCGCTGCTGGAGGACGATCGGAAAATAGATGGAATGAATACAAGTCGAGACGCGTGCGTCCCCTCTGACAGATGACCATGGAAAGCAGTGGCGGATCCGACCTCGACCGGCTGCTGGAGCGCGAACTCCAGCACCGGGTGGCCGCTCACCCTGGGAGCTTTGCTGACCCAGGGATGGCCAGGTACCGCGCTGCTCTTCTCACAGGAGGTATGCACATGCCGTTCGTTCCCAGTTTCCTGGCGGGTCTGTCCGCCAAGGCGGCCGCCGGCCTGGCCGTCGCCGCCATCGCAATAGGCGGCGGGGCCACCGTGGCCACCGTGGCCACCCATAGCGTCAGCCCAGCGGTGTGGGTCCAGGCGGTGTGGGGCCACCAGGTCACCAAGCAGGTGGCGATCTGCAAGAAAGAGTACGGGCCGAACGCGACCACATCTGGCTCGACTACTGGCTCGACCACGCCCAAGGAGAACATCGGCCAGTGCGTGAGCGCGTTCGCGAAGACCCATGGCCAGGGCCAGGCGCAACGCCAGCTCCATGCGGCCGGCAAGGGCGCGAACGCCAACGCCCACGCGGGCGGGCGCCCCAACGGCGTTACCGGCGGCGCTTCCACCGGTCAACATGGCAGATCTTCCGCTCCGAAGTCTGCGGGCAAGCCCAAGGGGAATTCCCACAGCACTTCGAGCGGCCACTGATCCCAACTGACTGGATAGCAGCGCGCGCTGTCCCGCAGCTCCCCGCGGTGGGGCCCGAGAGGGTCCCGCCGCGGTAGGGGCATGCCCCCTCATCCGTGGTCCTCTTCTCTCGAAGTCTGAATCGCGCTCGGGGCGGCTGGCGGCCCGGCCCTCTTCCTGGGCACGGTCGGCAGCCGATCATCTAATAGCGTTGGCTCCTTCTGGCCGGGCATCAACCGACAGTTGCCGGCGGCCCCCTTCCCGCGCCGACGCGGTGCTTGTCAGACAGCCCGCCCGAGCGCCTGGGTGATTGCCGCAGCCGCCTGCTCGGGGTCCTCAACATCGACCACCAGGGCCTGATAGTGCTCGTGTTGCAAGGAGATGACCAAGGCGTGCCCCGGGCGGTGCACGTCCCAGAAGATCCAGCCGTTCGCGTTGTGAAAGCTGCCCGCCTGGATCACACCGGGGATTCTCGCTCCGCCCACCTTGAGGCCGCCTCGCAGTGGGTCGACCGCGGTCTGGTCGGAGCTCACCCCCGTGATGTCGGCCAGCGGGACGGTGAGATGGCTGCGCATCGCCCACAGCCGATCAGCGCCCTGGATCTGGAGCTCGAGCGCCTGGTCGGTGATCTTGTACTCGGTCACCGGTCCACCTTAGCGTCTTGCCCGCATGGTGTCAATCCGCCATTGACGCGGACGGACCCGCTCACGACCCTCGTCGAGCGACGCCTGCGAGTGCGACCAGCAAGCAGAGAAGCGCCAGCCCCGCACCGCCCCCGATCGCCTGCCAGACCGCCAGCCCGCCCCAGCTCCCCGCCATCAGCCCGCTCGCGTGGGAGGTGACCGCGGTCGGGAGGGAGTCGGCCAGGGGGGGCCAGAACCCGGGCACTACTGTGAACAGAAGGTAGCCGACGAAGGCGGCTCCGCCGGCCGCCAGCCCGCTGCGAAGGTGAGCGCTGGCCATGAGGGTGATGGTGAGGATGTCCAGCATCAGCATCGCGATCCCCAGATTCAGGACGGCGAAGGGGCCAACCCCGATGGGATGGAACAGCATGGTGATGTAGGCGAGCGCGGCGAGCCCGCCAACGATGAGCCCGGCCAGCACGCACAGGCCGTGACCAGTCACCTTGGCCAGCAGATAGGCGGGGCGCGAGACCGGCCGGTAGAGGATGGTGTCGGCGATTCCCGAAGCGCGCTCGTCGGCGACGCTTCCCATCGCCAGCAGGATCACGGCCAGGGCTGGAAGCTGGGTCACACTCTTGACATACTCCATGATGGCGTCGACCGCGGTCTGCCTGGGGACGGTGATGGATATGCCCGACCCCGCCTGGTTGCGGACCAGCTCGGGAAGGTAGTAGGTCACCACCACCGCCCCGAAACCGGCCAGGGCGAAGACCGCCAAGGCGATGATGAGCCTGCTGGTGGCCGCGCTCTCACGGATCTCCTTCCACGCCAGGGTGCGATAGCCGCTGACAGCACTCAAGCGATGTTCTCCGCGTCCACCAGGCGCACGAAGACCTCTTCCAGAGACGGCAGGGCGCGCTGGTAGCGCAGCAGCGTGGCCTCGGTGCCCGCCGCGATCAGGGGCAGCTCCTGCTCCGCTCGGCCCACGTCGCTGACCAGCACGGTGACGCGCCCACCGTCGAGCAGCACCTTCTGCACCCAGGGCTGGCTCCGGGCGCGCTCCAGCAGGGGGCGGGCGTCCCCCGCCACCTCGATGTGGAAGACCGGCTGTGCGTATCGCTCCTTGACGGCCGCCAGGGAGCCCTGGGCGAGGAGGCTTCCGGCGGCCAGGATGGCGACCCGGTCACAGACCTGGTCGATGTCGTCGAGGATGTGGGACGAGAGGACCACCGTGGCTGCGCCGCGGAGCTGCCGGATGAGGTGCAGGACCTCTCGGCGGCCCAGGGGGTCCAGGGCGGCGACCGGTTCGTCCAGAATCAGCACCGCGGGCCGGTGGAGCAGCGCCTGGGCTATCCCGAGCCGCTGGCGCATTCCGCCCGAGTAGCCGCCGATCCGGCGGCCGGAGGCGGCGGTGAGTCCGACTCGTTCCAGGATCTCCTCGGTTCTGGCCCTTCCCACGGTCCTCGGGAGGCCGCTCAGGGATGCCGCGAAGAGGAGATATTGCGCCCCCGTCATCCAGCGGGGGAACGCCACGTCCTGGGGCAGGTAGCCGAGTTGGCGCCGGACCCGCTCCGCCTCCTGGGTCACCGAGGAGCCCGCGACCAGGACGGTTCCCGAGGTGGGGCTGCTCAGAGTCGCCAGGATCCGGATCGCGGTGCTCTTGCCCGCGCCGTTCTGGCCGAGCAGCCCGAAGACGGACCCGCAGGGCACGGTCAGGGTCAGGTCGCGCAGTGCTTCGATCCTGCCGTACGTCTTGGTGAGGTTTCGGCAGAGCACCGCTGCGTCGGTCAAGCGTCGCGCCGCCCGAACAGCAGGTAGACGATCGGGCCCAGGCCTCCCACGAGCAGGATCAGAAGCGCCCAAGGCCACTTCCGCCCGCCCGCCACCGCCCGGCGCCGGGCGAGGTCCACCAGGCAGTACCCCAGCAAGGCGAGCTCGATCAGCACCACCGGGGCGAGGACGACCGGGTTGAGACGAGGGCTCGCAACCGCCGCCAGGGCCAGGGAAAACGGGTGGGGCATGGCTCTCTCCTCAGACCGAAGGACCGCGACGCAGTGTGCGTGCGCTGATCTTTGTCAAGATACGATTGACAAGTCGTCGTGTCAACCTGGAGTTGATACCGTGCACGGTGTGAGCGCCAAGCCGAGTCCCCAACGAGCCTCCATGTCGGAAGAGGAGGTCCTCGCGGAACTGCTCGCGCGCAACGCGGAGATGGCGGTCCGCGCCCTCCGTCACGAGGGCCGCGCGGATCCCAGCGGCCGGTCCCGACTGGCCGCGCTCGCGGTGGGGAGAACCCTGGAGGATGTGGCGACCGACGTCCTGCGCGCCTTCGTCCGGAGCGCTAGAGCGGCGGGCCACACCTGGCAGGAGATCGGCGACGTGCTGCGCATCAGCCGCCAGGCGGCGCAGCAGCGGTTTGGGGAAGGCGTCAGGGAGGAGACGACCGTGGACGGGAATGAGGATGTCATCCTGGGGGGCCGCGCCCTGGCGATCGTGGAACGCTGGCAGCAGGGGAAGGCGGGCGAACTGAGCGAGGAATTCGACGACAAGCTCAAAGAGCAGCTGACGCCACCGCGCCTGTCGGACGCCTGGGCCCAGGTCGAACAGCTGGTCGGTTCGCTGACGGCGGTCGGGCGGCCCACGCTCACCCGCCGGGGTCCCCATCGGGTGGTCGACGTACCGCTTGCCTTCGAGCGGGGGCCGATGAAGGCCAGGGTGACCTTCGACGGCGAGGGCAGAGTCTGCGGTCTCTTCGTGCTCTATCCCGACGTGGGCTGACCCATCACCGGGCCGCGCCCGGAGCGAGCTCTCAGCGGCCCATCGCCAGCTGCCCTATCTTCACCGCCAGCAGCACGACTGCCAGCACCAGGTAGCCGCGGAGCAGGAGCATCCCGATGCGCTGGCCGCGAGACCACTTGGGCGGGTGGAGCTGGTCGAGCGGAGGCATGCGCCAGACCCGACGGTCGCCGGTGACGGCCAGCTCCCGCTCCAGGTCCCGTCCCCGCCGCCGGCGGCTGGCGACTCCCATCCCGATCAGGCCGGCCGCTCCGACCACGCTGACACCCAGGGTGAAGGGCCCCAGCGGGAGCTGGGGGAACACGGTGGTAACGGTCAGGATCAGGGACAGCAGCACCAGCAGCGCCACGATCACGGTGCCGAGGACGTTCTGCCGGGTCGAGTTGACCCACGGCCCCAGCACCTCGGCGTCGTTGCAGAGCAGGAGCAAGAAGACTATCGCCGAGGGCAGCAGCACCCCCGCCAGGACCTGGACCCCGGTCGTGATCAACCCCAGGGGGGCTCCGGGGATCAGCACGACCCCCGCCGCCACCGCGATCATGGCGGCGAAGGAGAGGTAGAAGCCCTTGGCGTCGCTGACCTTGCGGTGCAGGGAGTGCTTCAGCCCGAAGCTGTCCCCCAAGGCGTAGGAGGTGGCCAGCGTCACCGCCGAGGCCCCGATCACCGAGGCGTTGACCAGGACCACCGCGAAGATGGCACCCGAGGCCGAGCCCACATGCCGGCTCAGCCCCTGTGCCACCGTCAGGCCGGACCCGAACTGTCCGGCGAGGCCGGTGTGGGCGAAGGCGAAAGCGGTCGCCAGCATGAGCGCGCCCGCGCCGGCGGTGGTGACCACGGCCCCGATGGAGGTGTCGGCGAGCTCGTACTTTAGCCACCGGGTCGTGATCCGCTTGTCGATCACGTTGGACTGCTGGAAGAACAGCTGCCAGGGGGCGATGGTGGTCCCCACCACCGCGATGATGAAGAGGACCGAGGTGGAGCGGAAGCCCCCCTGGACCGAGGGGATGATCAGGCCCTGGAGGACCGGAGCCGCTCGGGGGTGGGACAGCAAGGCCAGGGGGAACATCAAAAGGCTGGTGACGATGAACACGAACATGAAGCGCTCCCAGCGCTGGAAGTTGCCGGTCGCCACCATCGCCAGGAGAGCTATGGCCACGATCGGAACCGAGGCGAGCGGGGTGACCCCGAAGTAGCGCAGCCCCAGGTTGACCCCGATGAACTCGGTCACCAGGGTCAGGAAGTTGAGCAGCAAGAGATCGCCGACCGAGAAGGCCGCCCAGAAGCGCCCGAAGCGCTCCTTGATGAGACGGGCGTGCCCGACCCCGGTCACGGCTCCCAGGCGGACCACCATCTCCTGAGCGACGATCAAGGTGGGGACGCACAGGACCAGCACCCAGAGCAGGCTGGCGCCGTAGTTCTGCCCCGCCTGGGCGTAGGTGGAGACCCCCCCGGCATCGTTGTCGCCGATCATGACGATGAGGCCCGGACCCATGATCGCGGCCAGGGTGAGCAGGCGCCTCGACCAGGGGCGGCCGCGGTCCGCGGCCGGGATCCTTCCCAGCGCGCCGTGGACCTCACCCTCGTGGGCGGGGTCCAGCACCGCCGACCGCTCCGGTGCGGCCTGGCGCAGCTCCTCTGGCATCAACGACCTCCTGGCGTGGGTTCAACTGCGACTGTGCGCGAGGGCCCGCCGGGAGGCTGTTTGCGGTTGCGGCCTAGGCGCTCACGGCGTGCGCGAGGGGATGAAGACTTGGCGGTTTACTGGAACCGTCCATGCTCACCTCCGTGCTTGGCCAGCCGACATCAGCCCAGCCCCAGGGCGAGGTCGGGGCCGACATCGAAAAGTGCGCCGGGGCGCACCTATATGCTACCAGTGTGATCTTGCCTGAAGGCCCCGGCTCCGACCTCCTCTCCGCTGACATCTGAGTCCAGATGCCCTCTCTGCCCACGCGGCCTGCGGTGCGTCCCAGAAGGCGCCGCCGCCTCCTCACCACCAGGGCGGTCCAAGCATCTCTGCTGCCACTCTCCCGGCTCCGGCAGCTGGCCCCGGTCGACGAGAGCGGACGGGGCGCAGGCAGGCTCGCCGACGTGGTGGTCAGGTGGAGCGGCAGCGACGCCTATCCTCCGGTCACCGGGCTGGTGCTCCAGCGCGGTGACCGACAGGTTTTCCACCCCATCTCCACAGTCACCCGCATCGACGCCCAGGCCATCGTGGTGCGCCCGGCCGCCGTGACCGACCCCGCTTTCGTTCGCCGCGAGGGCGAGCTGCGGCTGCTCCAGGATGTGCTGGGCCGGCAGCTGGCCGATGTCGATGGAGCCAAGGTGCTGCGCGCCGAGGACCTGTTCCTGGCCCCGGTGCTGGGCAGGCTGCGCCTGGTGGCGGTGGCGGGGTCCCCGCGCTCGGTCTGGGAGCGGATAGTCTCGACCTGGAAGCCCGACACCGAGCGGCTGGTCGACTGGTCGGCGGTCCACCCCTTCGGCGACCCCGGCTCGGAGCTGCGGCTGCAGGTTCCCCACGAGGGGCTGCGGCGCCTCCACCCCGGCGAGCTGGCGGACCTCCTGGAGGAGCTGGACCAGCCGGCGCGGGACGAGCTCACCACTGCCCTGGACCCCGGGGCGGTCGCCGACGCCCTGGAGGAGATGGAGCCCGAGAGGATCGAGGACATCCTGCGGGAGGCCTCCCCCGAGCGCGCCGCGCAACTGGTCGCCGCCATGGAGCCCGATGAGGCCGTGGACGTGCTCCGGGACATGGAGCGGCAGGAGGCCGACTCGATCCTGGCCCACCTCCCGACCGAGACCGCGCGCCAGCTGACCGACCTGCTGGGCTACCCCGAGACCATGGCCGGCGGGTTCATGACCACCACCCTGGCTCGCGCCACCGCGGCGGAGACGGTCGGGCAGGTCAGAGAGCACCTCCGCGAGCTGCGCGAGCACGGGGCCGACATCGACTCGGTGGTGGTTCTCGACGACCAGGGCCAGCTCTTGGCGGATCTCCCCCTCTTCGATCTCCTGGCCGCCGACGACGAGACCCCGATCCAGGACCTGCTCGGCGACACGACTCCGGTGACCATCCCTCCGGAGGCCTTCCTGGACGAGGTGGTGGACCGCCTCACCGAGGCCAGGGCCTCCTCGGTGGTGGTGGCCGACCCCGACGGGCGTCCCCTCGGCCGGGTCCTGGCCGACGACGTGATCGACGCCCTGAAGGAGGGCGGCCTGAGGCTCAAGCTGCCGTGGCTCTTCCGCTGACGGACTGAGCCGGCCGGGCGACATCCGGGTCGGCCGGGTGCTCCGGGAGCCGAGCCGGGTGGCCGTCCCGGGACGCGCCGGAGGGGCCCTCAGCCCTCGGAGAGGCCGATCACGAAGTCGAAGTTGTCCGGGCCGACCTTCTCCTCCAGGGTCCTCAGGACCGCCTGCGGGTCGTCGAAGGGCCCCGAGGCGTACCGCGGCCGACCATGCCATCCGAATTTGATCGAGAGCTTCTCGGGCGGCTCGCCCAGGATCGGCGCTGCCTTGCGGAAGTCAGGGTGGGGTTGGAATCCGAGCCCGGCAGCGTAGCTGGCCGCGCCGAAGACCAGCTCTTTGGCCAGATCCAAGGGCGCCGGCACCGGCGGGGCCTCCCAGCAGGCGAAGAATTGCTGGAGAAAGTAGTCCAGCTCCTCTCTGATCATGGTCTTGGGCCCCAGCGCGTCCTTCACTCCCAGGCAGTGCACGTCCAGGAGATAGCCGCAGCAGGAGAGCTTGTTCGGGTGGCGGTGGGGCGCGGCTGCGGCCACCAGCACCAGGCCCGTGCCGGCGGGCCCGCCATCGGTCCCGGAGTCGCTCCACCCCGGCTGCCGTGGTGCCTCCACCGAGCCGCTCCATCCCGCGCTGACCCAGCATTGAGCGGCTGCCGGGGCGGGCCGCGGCGGCGGGGCGGCGGCCGCCAGGGCGCGGATCTCCTCGGCGACGACGTGGGGCGGCAGCCCCAGACGGCGCGCGATGGACTTGGGCGGGGCGCCCATGGAGCGAAGAGAGCGGATCTGGTCCCGCAGGTCCTGAGCGACCGCTGGCGCCTGGCTCGTCACCTGCTCGAACACCAGCGGTAGTGTAGCTCAAGGTCAAGGTGCACAACATGGCTGTCACGGCCGGGAAACCGAAAAGGGCGTGCGATCGGCAATCCGGGCGGCGCCGGGCGGGAGCGCACCCACCATGTCGGTCGGCGCAAGCCAGCACCGTCCCTGTCGATGGCTGCACCGGCCCGCCCGGACGGGGACCCCGCCATCCTGACCCCGTATCCTGAACTGCGAAGATGAGCGATCTGGATTTCGACAACTTCGAGCGCGCCCTGGTGATCGTCGCCCACCCCGACGACGCCGAGTTCGGCAGCGCCGGCACCGTGGCGATCTGGACCGAGCGAGGGATCCGGGTCGACTACGTGATCTGCACCGACGGCGCCCAGGGGTCGGCGGATCCCACGGTCCTCCCGTCGGACCTGAAGGCGATCAGGGAGCGGGAGCAACGGCAGGCGGCGGACGTGCTGGGGGTAACCGAGGTCACCTTCCTGGGCCATCCCGACGGGAGCCTCGTGCCCGACTTGGGGCTGCGCCGCGACCTGACCCGGGAGATCCGGCGGGCGAAGCCGTACGTGGTGATCTGCCAGAACGCAGTCCGGCACTACGGCAACCTGGGGGGCAACCATCCCGACCATCTGGCCGCCGGCCAGGCCGCCATCGAGGCCGTCTACCCCTTCGCCCGCAACCCCTATGCCTTCCCGGAGTTGCTCAGCGAGGGGCTGGAGCCCCACGTGGTGCGCGAGGTCCTGATCACCGGCACCCCGGACCCGGATCACTTCGTGGACGTCACCACAACCCTGGAGCGCAAGCTGGAGGCGCTGCGCTGCCACCGCAGCCAGCACCGCCAGGACCCCGCCGCCCGGGTGACCGAGCGGCTGGCGGAGGCGGGCCGCGCCCACGGCTTCCAGTACGCGGAGTCGTTCCGCCGGGTCTCCTCCTGGTAATGGCTGGGTCCCCCTCCTCCATCACGGTCCTCCACGGAGACCAGACCGGGGAGGAGTTGCTCCAGGAGGCCCTGCGCGTCCTGGACTCGCCGAGGATCCGGGGTCAGGTCCATCTGGAGCATGTCGACCTGAGCCTTGGGGCCCGGCGTGACTCCCACAACGAGGTGGTCCATGAGGCGGCCCGGCTCATGCGGCGCAGTGGGCTGGGGCTGAAGGCCGCCACGGTCACCCCCGAGCGAGCCGGTGACGTCGGCAGCCCCAACGCGATCCTGCGACAGGAGGTCGGCGGCGATGTCATCGTGCGCACGGGCCGGCGGATCCCCGGGGTGGCGCCCCTGGCCGGGGTCCACGCCCCCATCACCGTGGTCCGGATGGCGGTCGACGACGCCTACGGCGCCGAGGAGTGGCGAGAGGGGGATGGCCAGGACGAGGTGGCTTACCGCACCACCAAGGTGACCAGGGAGCGCTGCCGGCGGGTGTCCGAGTACGCCTTCAGCTATGCGGAGAGGACCGGAGCCCGGGTCTTCGGAGGGCCCAAGTACACCGTCTCCCCGGTCTACGAGGGGATGCTGAAGGAGGAGATGGACAAAGCCGCCAAGCAGCACCCCGAGGTCGGCTACGAGCCCCAGCTCATCGACGCCACCTTCGCCTTGGTGCTCACCCGGGACGACGCCCTGGTCATCCCTGCCCTGAACCGCGACGGTGACCTGCTCTCCGACATGGTGCTGGCCCTGTACGGGACCCTGGCCGGGAGCGAGTCACTCATGATCGGGTTCGACGACGACGGCCGCCAGAGCGTGGTGATGGCGGAGGCCCCCCACGGCACCGCGCCCGCCCTGGAGGGACGCCACATCGCCAACCCCATGTCGATGATCCTGGCGGTGGCGGCGCTGCTCGAGCAGGCCCCTGAGGAGAGCCTCCGAGCCGACGGCCGGCTGGTGCGGGAGGCGACCATGCAGGTGTGCGCCAGCGGGACCAGGACCGCCGATCTGAGCGGGATGGCCAGAACCGAGGAGTTCACCACCGAGGTGCTGGGCCGGATCGGGTGAGCAAGTGCGATAGTAATACCCGCAATTCCCTTACTGGATGGGCCGGGATCTACTCCAGTCGTGGCGACGGTAGACTGCGGGGATCTAACAAGCGTCAAGTCCCACTCCGTAACCAAATTGGCGCTTGACCTGGCGCAGATGTTCGCTCTGGGATGTAGAGACAGGGTGCCTGCCACCGCCCGTTGTGGGAGACCTCAACATCCGGCCGAGTCCGGCGAGGGCGACAGGGCCCTGGCTCTCTTGTGGCTGGTCTACTTTCCCGGGAAGGTTCGCCACCACGGCTGGTGCGTGACGCAATTCGAGGCGGTGGTGTCGCCGCAGATCACGTGCAGGCCATACGGGGTGATAGGAGCCGGCGGACGCCGGTAGATCTTGTCCCGGATTAGATCCAGGTAGGCGTACTCGACGCCCCCGTACTGGTCCCCACTGATCGCGCCGCCCCTCCGCCGAATCAAGCGCTCGCGGTCGGAGCAGAGCACCCCCGCCTTGCCACGGGCGCTCCGTCGCAGTGACCTCCACACAGTAGGGTGTGGTGGCCGCAGTTGCCACTCCGGCGTCGCCTTCCCCCGGACCTATACTTACGACAGGTACTGGAATGGACATACTGACACTGCTTCGCCAACACGCGGGCGACTATCGCTGCCCGGTCTGCCGACGCCCCCTGGCCGACTGCCGGATGCGTCAGCTCACCCACCGGGGGTCGCAGTACACCATCGAGGTGACCTGCCGGAAGTGCACCATGGCCTTCGTGGTGGCGCTGGAGGTGCAGGGCGGCGAGGGGGCCGACTCGGCGGTCACGGCGAGCGACACCGGCGAACTGCCGCCGATATCTGCCGACGACCTGCTGGAGGTCCACCGGGCGCTGGTGGGCTACCACGGGCCGCTCACGGCTCTACTGGAGCCACCCGGTGAGCGAGAGCCCTGAGGGCGGACCCGGCCCCCGTGTGATCTATCTGGATCACGCGGCCACCACCCCGGTACGGGCCGAGGTGCGAGAGGCGATGGAGGCCCCTCTGGGATCGGTCTTCGGCAATCCCTCCAGCGCTCACCAGGCGGGGAGGGCAGCCCGCTCGCTGGTGGACGAGGCCCGCGACCGGCTGGCCGCGGTGCTCGGCTGCCGGGCCAGGGAGGTCATCTTCACCGGTGGGGGCAGCGAGGCCGACAACCTCGCGTTGCGGGGGGTGGCCGCCACCCGCCCTGGCAAGGGGCACCTGATCGTCTCCGCGGTCGAGCACGAGGCGGTGCTCGAGACCGTCCGGGCGCTTCAGGCCCAGGGTTTCGAGGTCAGCGAGCTGCCGGTCGACGCCCGGGGCCTGGTGGACCCCATTGACCTGCGGGACGCCCTGCGGGAGGACACCTTCTTGGTGTCGGTGATGCTGGCCAACAACGAGGTGGGGACCATTCAGCCGATCCGGGAGCTGGTGGAGGTTGTGCGTGGCAACTCCGCAGCCCTCTTCCACACCGACGCCACCCAGGCGTTGGGCAAGCTCAGCCTGAAGGTCGAGGAGCTCGGGGTGGACCTGCTCACCGTCTCCGCCCACAAGGCCTACGGTCCCAAGGGTGTCGGCGCCCTCTTCGCCCGCCACGGGGTCTCGCTGGAGGCCCAGGTGACGGGTGGCGGCCAGGAGCGGACCCGCCGCTCCGGCACCGAGAACGTCCCGGGAATAGTCGGGTTGGGGGTTGCGGCCGAGCTGGCCGAGCGAGAGCGCGAGGCCGAGATGGGCCGCCTTCGGGAACTGTCCACCGCGCTCACGGAGAAGATTCTGGCGCTGGTCCCCGACGCCCGCCCCACCGGGGCCCGGCCCCCGCTCCGCCTGGCCACCTTCTGCACCATGGCCTTTCCGCATGTGGAGGGGGAGCTCCTGCTGTTGCGCCTGGACCGGGCCGGGGTGTGCGCGTCCGCCGGCTCCGCCTGCGCCAGCGGCTCACTGGCCCCCTCGCACGTGCTGCTGGCGATGGGCCTGGACCCGGAGCTGGCCGCGGGCCATCTCCGCCTGACCATGGGGCGCGGCACCACCCCAGACGAGGTGGAGCGGGCGGCGGTGATCGTGGCCCGCGAGGTCGCGGCGCTGAGGCAGACGCCGGTTGTCGCCTGAGGAGCTTTTCCTTCCCGCCGTCTCGTGGCTCAGATCGGGAGCCGGCCCCTGGCATCAGTCCGCGGTCGCAGGGTGGCATGGCGATGCCAATAGATGGGGCTGATGAGAGGAACGACCGATCAGCCGCCCGGGTGGGGGACCGGGCTCACCTTATCGCGAGTGCCCACGGCAGTTCGCACGCAAGTGACCGCGATCGCGGCCCTGATCGATCAGGTGTGCGCCGACCACCTCGATGGCGAGTATGCCGAGCTGTGCGGGCGGTTGCTGGGGCAGCTGGCCCGCAAGCGCCCCTCCCCCTTGCTGCGAGGAGACCTTCGGGTGTGGGCGGGGGCTGTCCTATACACCGTTGGGAGCATCAACTTCCTCTTCGCCCCAGACCAGGATCCGCACCTTCGCAGTGACGACCTCGCTGACGCCACCGGGGTGGTCAAGTCCACCATGGTCAACAAGGCCAGCCTGATCCGCCGACTCCTCCGGCTAGAACCCTACGCGATGGAGTTGTGCCGGCGCGACATGCTCCAGCGCCACCCCTATGCGTGGCTGATCGAGGTTGACGGGCTACTCGTGGACGCGCGCGCCTTGCCGCCTGCACTTCAGGCGGAGGTGCGTCGCCGGGGCTTGATGCCGTGGCTTCAACCGCCTTCGCCGACCGCTTCAACGTGAGCCCAGACCGCGGCGCGGCTTGGGCATCCGGCTCCGGTCGGGCTGATCCTGGGTCTCTCCCTCGCTTCGCGGAGGGCCGGGAAACCTGAAGAAGCCATCCTGGGTCACGCTCGACCGCATCTGCGATGAGGAGCGGCTCTCCGACAGCAAGATCGCCCGCCGCGTCGCGGACAACGATCGGCCGCTGCGCTCCGATGCCGCTCAGCTCAGCGATGACGAGCTGGTCGCGAAGCTGTCCAGCTTCGGGCTCCACCTGGATCGGGCAAGGCTGGAACGACTCTGTCAGAGCGCGCTCTCGGCGCAAGAGGTGGCGGGTCCGCTCATAGACAGCTGCGGATTCCGGAGCGGCAGGGAACGGCTGCAGGGGGACTGGATCTGGATCTGCCTGGTTGCCCTCTGGGAGAGGTGGTGGCCGGACAAGCTGTGCTTGGAGCTGCTGGACGACAAGGTCCAGGCCGGCTATCGGGAGATGGACCACGACCAAGCCGCCTGCGCTCGCACCTGGTTGAGCGCCTGGTCGGATGCCCTGCGCCTCTGCGACGCCGCGGGGATATCCTCCATCGACGAGTTCGACGAGGGCTTCTCGCTCACACAGTCGCTCTACAACTGGAGCCAGGACCTCGAGGAGGTCCTCTGGAACGCCGGGCTGGACAATCGCGAGTTCATGCTGGCGCGAATCGAGGTCTGCGAGGAAGCGCTTCGGCGGTTCCCCGACGAGGATCAGCTGATGACCGAGAACCGCCGCCAGGCGCTGGCCGAGTCCTACTTCGAAGTGGGAGAGGTCGTTAGGGCGGAGGAGCTCTTCGAACAATGGCTGGCCTTGGATCCGAGCTGGGGCTGCGGCTGGATCGCCTGGGCCGCCTGCCATCGCTCCCGTGAGGGAGGGGACAGGCCGAGGGACCCGGCCAGAGCCGAGCAGCTTCTGCGGCGGGGCTACACGACGCCGGGCGTCCGGGACCGGCAGGGCATCGCGCAGTGGTTGCAGATCCTGTGCGAGGAGACGGGACGTCCCCGCGAGGCCCAGACGTTCCGCCGTCAGGCCAAGGAGCTCCGGCGTCACGCCCCCGGGCGGAAGCACAAGCCGCTCCCGGGCGCCGTCCACCACAGCGCGGCGATGAGCTCTAGGACCGATGAGGTTCCGGGGGGGAGCCGGCGCCCGACGGTGGAGTTCGGGGGCGAGGGGATCTCGCTCGACCCGCTCTCCGAGGTCAAGGTTGCAGTAGCTGCAGATGGGCCCAACTGGGCGGAGGCCCAGGTCGCACGAAACGCCCCCTGTCCGTGCGGGAGCGGCAAGAAGTTCAAGAAGTGCTGCGGCCCCAGATCGCGCCGGTGATCGCGAGCAGTCGTTCCCGAAGGGAGCCGCCCGCTGGAACACTCCGGACTCTGAGCAGCCCATCGGCATTCGCAAGCCGAGAAGGCGCCATGCCTGGGGACCTACGCTTTCGATCGGCGGGCCGGTGGCGCGAGGCAGCCCGATATCAGCCGGACGGGTCCTTGACTCCCCTCGCAGCAGCCCTGGGAGGCACCCGGACCGGAACGCCAACGCCGAACCAGGGTGCTACCTTGCGGAACATGAAGACCGTGGGGTGTTGAGCGCTCTGAAGCGGAACGCTTCCGCGGTCATCGCTGAGCTCTCGCTCGGGGAGGTGGTGACGATCACCGACCGGGGCAGACCGGTTGCCCAGATGGTCCCTGTGCCCACAGGATGTTTGGGCGGCCTGATCGGAGCGGGACGCGCGCGCCCGGCCAAGCGCTCGCTGGCCGAGCTCGGGATCCCTCCGCAGGGGCCGGCCCGGGCCGTCTCCGCGGCCGTGGTGCTCGCCCAGATGAGGGAGGAAGAGCGGTACTGATGGCGTTCCACCTGGACAGTCTCGGGTTCGGTGGGCGTTCCCCGACCCGCGTGAGCCGCGCCAGCTGGTCTACGTTTGCCGCGTCCCCGGGTGCCCGGTTGGCGAACCAGCCCGTCTGTTGTTGGGCGCGGCGCAGTTGGTCGCTCCTTCGCTCGGCGCCGGCCCGCTATTGGAAGAAAGAGGGCAGGTGACGGAGAACCAGTGACGCCATCTCTTCATAAGGCGGGGTGCCGGGGGAGACCGTTTCGACCACGGCCTCATAGGTGTTGGCCATGGCCTTGATGTTGGTCCGGATTCTCTGAACGTGGTCCCCTGGGCGGACCAGACCGGAAGCGAACTTGTACGGGACCAGACCCGCGACTACCGGATCTTCGATCACGCCAGCCAGGCCGGATAGCAGCATCCCGGCATCAAGCAGATCCGTCGGTCGTCGTCGCTGGGCCAGGGTACGTAGTTCCTCAGCCATCATCTCGGGTGGTGCCATAGTCGGGACCTCGAAAGCGTCGAAGAAGGGCAGGCCAATCGGTAGCAGAGTGGGTTCCAAGAGGACCTCCTCGCGGTAGCTGACTTCGATGGCTACTTGTCCATCCCCTATTGGTCCGTGGCAGGTCCACGTCAAAGTCCGATGCCGAGCGTAGCTTCTGGGGCGGGAGGAGGTGAGTCGTGAGGCAGATCTGGGCCGGGCTGGGGGCAGGGGGAGGCTGGCAAGGCGGTAGAGGACCAGATTGGTCCCATCTCAGGGCATGCTTCGCCAACGGCCCTCGTCGGGGCCGCCCAAACGGGGGAAGGGGCGCTCAGATTCCCAGCAGGGTTAGGGGGTAGCGCCAGTCGGAGGCGAAGAAACGCAACGCCCTTGCGATGTTCTCCCACCCGGCGAGGCGCAGACAGCTGATGCTGAAGTTGCGCAAGCCGGCCATTGCCTGCGCTCCTCTACCGGTGCGAATTTGCGAGCGATCTTCGTCGTAGACCACGTCCCGGACCCAATGCAGCTTATTTTCTAGGGTGCGGCTCTTTTCAAGGGACGTCACTCTCCCCCGGAATTGAGTTGCGGCGGTAGCGTGACTGGTGGATCCGGCGCTTCTCGCGGAGGAGATGGAAGCGCCAATACTCCTCGAAGTCGCCGTTGG
>JAJYPP010000059.1 GCA_021795235.1 bacterium | reverse complement strand
ATGTCCCGGACCTGATCGGACTCCCCGGAGCGAGAGCTGTCCTCGTCCTCACCGGTGACCTCCTGCTGTGCCCACCCCCGCGTTGGCCGATACTGGCCAACAGCGCGCTCAACTGCTCGCGACCCGTTCACCCACGTGCTCCCTGTCGACACCTGTGTTGCAGTCAAGCTCGCCTGGCCTGGCGTGAGTGGTCGCGCGGCCGCCGCGGCGGCGAGCAGAGCCTACTGGCTGATGCCGACGGCGAGGAGCGCATCCGCGGTGGCCACCATCGCCTGGACTCCGATGGCAAGGCAGTCCTCGTCGATCGCGAACAGGCCGTGATGGTGCTGGTGGATCAGCCCCTTTTCGCGGTTGCCGGCGCCCACGTAGAAGAAGACGCCGGGAGCTTTCTGCTGGTAAGCGGAGAAGTCCTCGGCTCCCATGGTGGGGGCGGCGATGGTGAGGGCGTCCTGCCCCAGGGACTGCTCCAGGGCGCCCCGCACGATGCCGGTCAGCCGCTCGTCGTTCACCACCGGCAGGTAGCCGTACTGGTACTCGAAGGAATAGTCGGCTCCATGCGCCTGGGTCACGCCACGGATGATCCGCTCCATGCGGGCCTCGGTCTCCGATCTCAGCTCCGAGCGAAACGCTCGCACCGTGCCCACCAGCTCCGCCGTGGGCGGGATTACGTTCTCGGCGGTGCCGGCGTGGAACATGGTCACGGATAGGACCAGCGCTTCGAAGGGATCGGTGTTGCGGGAGACCACCTGCTGCAGCGCGGATACCAACTCCGCCCCGATCGCGATCGGATCGACCGTCATGTGCGGGTAGGCGGCATGGCCACCGTCGCCCCGGATCCCGATCCGGAACTCGTCCGCGGAGGCCTGCACTGGTCCGGAGCTGAGCGCCACCTGTCCCACCTCCAGCAGGGAGCGCAGGTGCTGACCAGCCACCATCTCGACCCCATCCATGACGCCGGCCGCCACCAGCTCCTGGGCACCCCCGGGAGCGAGCTCCTCGGAGTGCTGAAAGATGAAGCGGATCTCCCCGCCCAGCTCTTGCCGCCTGGAGCTGAGCACCCGGGCGGCCCCGAGCAGGATCGCCGTGTGCCCGTCGTGTCCGCAGGCGTGCATGACCCCCGGCACCTGGGATGCGAATGGGAGTCCCGTCTCCTCGGTGACAGGCAGAGCATCCATGTCGGCCCGGAGCGCGATCACCCGGCCCGGCCCGCCGCCCCGCAGGCGAGCCAAGACGCTGGTCTTCGTGGGGTGGCTGATCTCCAGCCCCCCGATCTCCCGCAGCGCCTGGGTCACGTACTTGGCGGTCTCATGCTCCTGGAACCCGAGCTCCGGGTGAGCGTGAAGGTGACGCCTCCAGGCAACGACCTGGTCCGCCACCGCGAGCACCTCTTGGCTGAGCCGCGGCATCACTGGCGGGACGCCTGGGTGGTATCGCCCGCCACCATCGGCGGAGCCAGGTCTGGACCGATGGCGGCAGGCGCGAGCGGGTGCGGTGTCACGAACCGAAGGAGTAGTCCTGCGGGTACAGCTCTGTGAAGACACCCTGAGGTAGCAGCCCCCGCAGTTTGCTCTTGTACATGGTGAGCTGGAAGGGGCCGTTGGGCAGGTAGAGGAAGGGGAGCTGCCGGGCCACATAGTCCTGGTACCGGTAGAGCGCCGCCAGCTCCGCCTTCTGATTGGGCGCGGTGTGGGTGGCCTGGATGTTGGCGTTGTTCTGCTGGCTCACATAGTCACCCGCATTGACCGCCCCAGGCGAGAAGAAGACTCCACCGGTGGGCAGTGCGCCGGTGTAGGTCCAGGTGGCGCTGACCCCCCAGTCGACCACGTCCCACCCGGCGCATGGAGCGCTGAAGGAGCAGTTGGTGAACGCCTTCCCGATGACCTCGGAGAAGGAGCCCTGGGAGAGGGTCACCGAGATCCCTGCCTTGGCCTTGAGCGTCGACTGGAGGGTCTCCATCTCGTTGGTCAGCTGGGTCGAGCCGCTGTCGTACAGGAGGTTGAATGCGGCGGGCTGGTTGAGCTTGACCCCGGGACCGCACTGGTTGGCCGCCGAGCCCGGCTTGGCGCAGACCGAGATCCCTCCCGGATGGACCGTCCAGCCATGCGCGCTGAGCAGGTGGACGGCTGTGCTGGGACTGTAGGGGTACACCTTGCCGCTCCTCTCCAGGGGGCTGACGTCGGGGTTGTTGGGGGGATAGGTGGGCACGGGACCGTCGGCGATCGAGCCCTGGCCGTCGGCGAACACCTTTATGTATTGCGCCTGGTTGACTAGCGTTTGCACCGCCTGCCGGAAGTACAGCTGCTGGAACATCGGCCCCACGGTGGGGTTGGTGAAGTTGTAGGGCGAGACGTTGACCCCGAACACGTACCAGGGGGCGTACTTGTAGCCGTGCCGGGCCTCGAGCGCTGCCCTCTGGCTCAGATCCTGGGGCGGTATGTAGCCGATCGTCAGCGACCCCTGGTTGAGCGCTGCGTACTCGGCCGAATCGCTGGTGAACGGGAGTTCTTCGAAGGCAGAGATGCGGGGCTTTGGGGATCCCGAGTAGGAGCGGTTGGGGACCATCTTGACGAAGCCGCTGGTGGTGAACTTGGTGAGGTGGAAGGGGCCGTCGACAACCTGCCACAGGGGGTTGCTGGCGTAGGTCGTGAGGTCCTGGGACTGCACGTTCAGGAATTGGGCCACTCCCAGGGCCCCTGAGGTCGCGGTCCCCGGGTGACTCGAGACGTAGCAGTCGGTGCAGGGCTGGGAGGCGCTGGTCGGCAGCAGGATGCGGCTCTGCGCCGAGGCGTCGTAGTTGCCGACCGATCCGGAGAGAGAGAGCCGGTCCCAGGCCGAGGTGGGGAGGGGGTAGATCTGGCTCAGGTTGTTGTCCAGAAACCAGGTCGGGTTGTAGGACGCGTTGAGGTGGAGGACCAGCGTGTAGGTGCCGGTTTGGCGGTAGCTCACCACGTTCTCCGGGAAGCCGCCGGGGCTGAACTCGCCCCATCCCGGGCCGGGGGCGCTGCTGCTGCCCAGCGCCGGGGCGTTGGGATCGGTCACAGCGCTGAGCAGGTTCATCCAGAAGATGACGTCGCGCGCGGTGATCGGCTTGCCGTTGGACCACATCCAGTGCTTCAGGGTCACCGTCACCTGGGTGTTGTGATCAGAGAAGACCGGCGGCAGAGCGATGCTGAGTTTCCGATTGAGACTGGGCTGCCCTTGGTTCCCGAACCAGTAGAGCGGCAGGTACATGATCCTGGAGAACTGACCCGCGTTGTTGTCGTCCAGGTAGACCCCGCTTTCCAGCGGCAGGATGTAGTTGGGAGGGGTCTGCGGGAGCTCGGCGTAGGTCACCACTCCGCCCGAGGCCTTGGTGGCGGGATGCGGGGTGGCGCTGGAGCATGCGGACACCAGGACCGCGGCCATGGCGGCCACCAGCACCGGGCGAACCAGGGCGACCTTCATTTCGGCAATCTCCTCTCGTCTGCTCCCGCCCGACGGAGACTATCTTAGCTTCACCGGCAGGTGGATCTCCGCGGCTCGCACCTCAACTGGCCAAGGAGCTGGGAAGCAAAGGTGGCGTGGATGACGGGCCGTCCGGCCCTGGGTGGTGCGGTGCTCGGTGCCGAGCACCGTCCGGTGCGGCCCATGGAGGGGGCGTTCTGTCGGCCTCCCTCGGGCAGCTGCCCGAGGACTCCTACGCCTCGAAGATCGGCTCTGGGACCGGTGCATCTGTGGAGGGATGCGGGGTCGACCGGGCCCGACCATCGAGCGCAGGCTCGGCGCTGGCTGACGGCCTGGCCACGACCACCCGGTTGCGACCGGTCTGCTTGGCTGCGAACAGCGCCTCGTCGGCCATCCGCACGAGGTCAGCTCCACTCTGGGCATCGGTCTCGGGCCAGGACGTGACTCCGATGCTGACGGTGACCGTGGGCAACGGTTCGGGAGCGCGCAGTTGCAGGCCCGACACGACCACCCTGATGCGCTCAGCGACGTCTCGGGCGTTGTCCATGTCGGCGCCGGGTAGCAGGATCAAGAACTCCTCGCCGCCGAATCGAGCGATGGAGTCCCCGGTCCTGAGCACCGACGCCGCTGCTCCCGCGATCGCCCTGAGGACCTTGTCACCGGCCAGGTGGCCATAGGTGTCATTGACCGCTTTGAAGTGGTCGAGGTCCAACATCAGCAGACCGAGCGGAACCTGCCCCCGCACCGCCCGGGCGAACTCATCGTGCAGCTGGGCATCGGCGAAGCGGCGGTTGCACAAGCCGGTCAGCGAGTCGTGGGCGGCCAGCGATTCGAGGGCTTCGCGCCCGGCCGCGTTCTGCACGGCCAGCCCCAGGGGCGCTGCCTGCAGGGCGAGCAGGCTCAGCTGGCCCGCGGTTGCTGGCTGGTCGAGGGTGAGCAGGAGCAGGCCGATGGGGACCGAGTTGGCCCGCAGCGGCAGCACCAGGGCCTCCACCGCCGTCGAGGTCGCCACGATCCGGTCCACGTTGATTCCCTGGGGCAGGTGGACCAGGACCGGCTCGGCTGACTCCAACGAGGTGACCAGCAGCCGGTTCTCCGCCAGCGCCTCGGGGTTCGCCAACCCGTAGGAGGCCACGGTCTTCAAGGCGCCGCTCTGGGTCACCAGCAGAGCTCCGGCGACAGCGCCCACCGATGCTCGGGTCTGCTCCAGCCCCCAGTTCGCCAGTGATTGCAGCCCTGAGCGTTCGAGGACTCCCTTGGAGAGCGAGCTCACCCGGTCCTGGACCGAGTGGAGGCCCATCAGGGCTCCCAGGAGATCATTGAACGATCTGGCGAGGTCGCCGAACTCGTCCTGGCTGTCCACTCGCAGCTCGCAGCTCTCTGGGGCACAGCCGCTCCAATCTCCGGAGTAGGTGGCGCGAGCCACGATGTCCGCCACCCAGGCGGTGCGGGCAGCGAAGACGGAGATTCGGCGCCCGATGATCAGCCGGGCGACCAGCCAGGAGACGCCTCCCACCCCCAGGCCGGCGGCGAGGCAGATGATCACGAAGGTGGGTCGGAAGGCGAGGGCCGCTGGGATTCCCAGTCCTACGGCCAGTGGTGGGAACACCATGCCGACCACCACCCCGATGCCGAGACTTGCCAGCCCGAAATCAAGCATCACCCTGCCGGTACGGGGCGCGTGACTGAGGTCGGCTGGCGGCAGTGCGGCTGGCGCTCGGGCGGCGATCACCCCCCGATTCTCGGGGGCTGCTTTGCCAATCTTGTCTCGGCTCGGGTCCGATCCGGTTACAGAGGAGAGCGGGCGCCACTTCGACGGGGGCCGATTGGCAAGCAAGAAGCCGCGCTTCCTCCGGCGGTTTGCCAACAGCGCCGCCAGCGGCGCGCCCCAAGTCGGGTCCCCCGACTGCTGCGGTTGGCCCGATCCGAAAGCCGAGGCAGTGGGGTCGAGGTCCGAGCCAGCAGGGCCTCGTGCTGGTTCCATGACAGGCACATGGTCGCCGGCGATCGCGGACCATCTGTACCGCTGACCGGCCCAGCCGTCCGGGGCGCGTCCCACGACTACTGGCTCAGCCGCTCCCGCAGCGCCCGCTCCGCGACCGCCCGCTCGTCCCATGGCATCGGGCCGTGGGGTCCGATGATCGAGCGCTCGTGCCCCTTGCCTGCCAGCAGCACCGTGTCGCCCGGCTGCGCCATGGTGATGGCGCTGGCCACGGCCTGGGCCCGGTCAGTGACCCGTCGCAGGTTCTCCCCCTCCACCGCTCCGGCCTCTCTGGCTCCTCGGCAGATCTCGTCGATGATCGCCTCCTCGTCCTCGCCGCGGGGATCCTCCGTCGTCACCACCGCTTGATCGGCCAGCTGGGCCGCGATGCGCCCCATCTCCGCCCGCTTGGCCCGGTCCCGCTCGCCGGCACTGCCGAAGACGACCACCAGCCGGCCCGGGGTCGCGGCCCGGAGCTCGTAGAGCGCCAGGCTCAGGGCGGCCGGCGTGTGACAGTAGTCCACGATGACCGAAAACGGCTGGCCGAGGTCCACCGCCTCCATGCGCCCCGGGATCGAGGGCAGGTTGCCCAGGCCGTCGACGAGCCGGTCTAGAGGCTGATCCAGGAGCAGGCCGGCTCCCAGCGCGGCCAGGGCGTTGCCAACGTTCCACCGGCCCGCCATCTGCAGTCGCACCGGGGCACTGCCCGCGGGGGTGTTGACCGTGAAGGCGATCCCCCCGCCGTCCGGGATCGCGGCGGTGGCCCGCAGGTCCGCGCCGGCCGATCCCCGGGCCGAGTAGGTCAGGATCCGCCCCTTGGTCCGCCCGCGCAGCCGCTCGAAGGCCAGGGGATCGTCATGGTTGAGGACCACGAAGCCGCCGGCCGCGGTCGCCTTGTCGAGCAGCGTGGCCTTGGCCGCGAAGTAGTTCTCCCAGGTGCCGTGGAAGTCCAGATGCTCGTGGGTGATGTTGGTGAACACCGCGCCCTGGAACTGGATGTGGTCCAACCGGTGCAGGACCAGCCCGTGCGAGGTGGACTCCACCACCGCCGCCTGGCACCCTCCCGCCACCATGCGCCGGAGGTGGCGCTGGATCTCAGGGGCCTCCAAAGTGGTCTGCCGGGAGAGATTGGGCTCGACCTGTCTCCCCAGTCGGAAGTCGACCGTGGTCAGACTGCCGGCACAGCCCAAGCTGGCAGTCAAGGCCGCCTGCAGCAGGGTGGTGGTGGAGGTCTTGCCGTCGGTGCCGGTGACTCCGACAACCGCAATCTCCCTGGAGGGATGGCGGTTCACGGCCGCCGCCAACTCCGCCAGAGCGGCTCTCGAGTCGGGGACCAAGAGCTGGCGCTCGCGGGGGCACTCGTCCACCAGCCGCTCCACCACCGCCAGGGGGGCCCCCCTGGCCAGGGCCTGGCTCACGAAGAGGTGCCCGTCCTGGTGAACCCCTGGGATGGCGACGAAGACCACCCCCGGAGCGGCCGATCTGGAGTCGTAGGCGACATCGACCACCTCCAGGTTGCCGCCGGGCGGGGGACCGAGGCCGACCCCCAGATCGGTCCAGAGCATGGGCCAAGGGTAGCGCCGGGAGGCGACCGGGCCGGACCGAATCAGCGCAGAATCGAGGCATGAGAGCGATGCGGCTGGAGCGCCCGGCGGATGTGGACGAGGCGCCCCTGGCGGCGCTGGACCTGCCCGACCCGGTCCCGGGCCCAGGCGAGGTGGTGATCGAGACCCGGGCCTGCGCCGTCTGCCGGACCGACCTGCAGATCGTTGAGGGGGACTTGGAGGCTCACCTGCATCCCTTGATCCCGGGTCACCAGGCGGTCGGGCCCATCGTGGCCGTGGGGGCCGGCGTCGGGGCCGACCAGCTGGGGCGGATGGTGGGCGTCGGATGGCTGGGGTCCACCTGTGGTCAGTGCGACATGTGCCGTCGTGGCCTGGAGAACCTCTGCCGGGCGGCGACCTTCACCGGCTGGGATCGCGACGGGGGGTATGCCAGCCGGATGGTGGCTCGGGCGGACTTCTGCCATCCGATGCCGGCTGGCATGTCACCTGAGGACGCCGCTCCCTTGCTTTGCGGGGGGATCATCGGCTACCGCGCCTACAGGCTGACGGGGGTCACCCGCGGGGACCGTCTCGGGCTGTATGGGTTCGGGGCCTCGGCGCTCCTGGTCTGCCAGCTGGCGGTGCACGCGGGCTGCGAGGTGTACGTGGTGACCCGCGGGCAGGACGCCCGCCGCCGAGCCATGGAAGGCGGGGCCAGCTGGGCGGGAGATCTCGGCGAGCGCCCGCCGTGGCCCCTGCAGGCGGCCATCACCTTCGCCCCGGTGGGATCGGTGGTAGTGGAGGCCCTCGAGAGTGTGGATAGGGCGGGGGTGGTGGTCGTCAACGCCATCCACCTGGACCGGATTCCGGACTTCCCCTACCGGCATCTCTATTGGGAGCGGCGCCTGCTCAGCGTGGCGAACTTCACCCGCCGGGATGGCCGGGAGCTGTTGGAGCTGGCCAACCGGATCCCGATCCGCACCGTCATCGAGCGCCACTCGCTGGACGACGCGAATCTGGCCCTGCAACGACTCAAGCGCGACCAGGTCCAGGGGGCGGCGGTCCTCATCCCCTGATCAGCTCTGCTCGGAGAACTCCTGCTGGAGCCGCAGGACCGCCTCCCGGGCCGCCCCGGCGATCTCCTGGGCGAGCCGCCGGTCGAGCTCCAGTGCGGCGGTGGTGCTCAGCTCGCTGAGCCGCAGCTCCAGCGCCTCGAGCTGGGCCGCAATCTCACCCGGGGTGGCCAGGGCCGCCTGCCAGCTCTCCGCCAGCCCAGGGGCACCCTGGCGCTGGGCCCGCTGATACTCCCCGAAGGCGGCTCGATCCCGGTCGGCAGCCAGCAGCAGGCGCACTGCGGTCTGCCCGGAGCGGGCGATCTCGGCGGGGTCGTCGTGCATCCGGCAGAGGCCGTCAAGGGCCGCGGCCATAGCTCCGGTGATGGCGGCTGCGGCGGCCCCGCCGGCCGCATCCCGCGGGGAGAGGAGCCGAGCCACGGCCTCCAGGAGTGACCACGAGGCGACCGGCCCCGGGGGGATGGAGGGCAGCTCGGTCAATGACAGCAGCGCGCAGACGGAGGTGATCCGCCCAACCCCACCGGGGACCGGGGTGTGGCTCCCCGCCCGCGCCGCCGCCGCCTCGCTGAGGTCGCCTCGGAGTTGGCCCTGGACCATCGAGGTGCCCACGTCGAGGACGGTGGCGCCGGGGTGCACCACTGTCTCAGGAATGACTCCGGCCAGGCCGACCGCGGAGATGAGGATGTCGTAGGGCGGCAGGGGCTCGGCGCGGGCGATGTCCCGCTGGACCACCGTGAGCTGAGCTCCGGCCGCCAGCAGTCGTTGCGCGATGGGGCGTCCTCCGGTGGGGCCGTGGCCTACCACCAGGACCCGCGCCCGGTCGAGATCGACCCCAAGATGGAGCAGGCAGGCCAGGCAGGCCTCCGCGACCGGCGTGCCTCGGCGGCTGCCACTCGCGGCCGCGGCCAGCGCAGCCGGCGTGATCGCCTCTACGTCCTTGCTGGCCGGGAGGTGGGCGGCTACCACGGCGGCCGGCAGCGACGTCACCGGCTGTACGACCACCACTCCGGAGACCGTCGGGTCGACGACGAGCTCGTCGAGGAGGATCAGGGTCTGCTCCGGGTCATGGGGCTCTGCGACCCGATGCACCACCTCTATCTCCGCCAGCGCCGCCTCCTTCTCGAGCGACCGCGCAAAGGAGCCGCCGGCGACGTTGCCGCGCTCCACCAGGACTCCCAGCCGCCAGGGGCGTCGCCGGCCGGCGGTCCGCTCCCTCAGCTGGGCGCGAAGCTGCTCCAACAGTGGCTCGAGGTTGATGCGGGTCATGCCGGGCAGCCCGCCCCCACGGCTGGATCGGGGGCCAGGTTCGGGCCAGCAGGGCCGGCGGGGCGACTGTGAGGGATGAGCAGGGCCAGGATCGCGCCGGCGGTGGCCACTGCTGCGGCCACCGCGATGGCGATCTCCGGGGAGGCCTGTGCCAGGACTCCGCCGATGCCTCCGCCGAGGGCACCTCCGGACGAGTTGAGCGTCATCGAGACAGCGATCGCCCGACCGTACCAGGCCGGGTCCACGGAGCGCTGGCGCAGCGAGAACAGGGCCACGTCGCCGGGACCGAGGCAGGCCCCCAGCACGGCTGCCAAAGCAAACGTCATGGCGACGCTGGGGAACAGCGCGGTCGCCAGCAGCAGTGGCACCGGCCCCGCCATCGACAAGGAGAGCACCTTGCGCTCCCTGCCCTTGGTGCCGAGACGGCCCATGAGCAGGGCGGAAAAGAGGCTGGAACAACCCACCACCGCCCACACGAAACCCACCATCTGGGGGCCCGCCTGCAGCGAGCGCAGCACCAGGACCGGTACCGCCACCATCAGGATGCCCAGGCTCGCGTTCGAAGGCACCATGGCGATGGCCAACCCCCGCAGCGACCGGTTGGCCAGAAAGTAGCGGAGCCCGCCGAGCGCCTGCCCGAGGATCGGCTCGACCTTTGTTCGCTTCGGCCCCGGCAGCCCCAGCACGAGCAGCCCCGAGACCAGGTAGAGCGCCGCGATGGTGAGCAGGGCCGCCAGCGGTCCCACCAGCCCGAACAGGGTTCCCGCCACCGCCGGTCCGGCGATCATGGCGACCACCGAGGTGACGCTGTCCACCGCGTTGGCCCGATCCCAGAGGGCGGATGGGACCAGATGGGGGAGCAGGGCCTTCACCCCCGCGCCACTGAAGGGCCAGGTCATCGTCCCCACGAGGACGAGCGCCAGGAAGAGCCCGACCGGCAGCAGGTTGGCCCAGTACAGTCCGGCGATGGCGGTGGTGACCAGGCAGGCGAGCAGGAAGTCGACTGCGATCATCACCGAGCTCCCCAGCCGGTCCACGAGCGCTCCGGCGAAGGGTCCCACGGGAACGGCCACCAACTGCACCAGGACCACGCCGCCCGCGAGGACCGGGGAGTGGTATGTGCGCAGCGCCAGCAGGATGAACACCAACGAGGTCATCTGGTTGGCCGTCCGTCCCAGGGTGGTGCTCACCAGCAGCTGGCGCACGCCGGCCAGGCGGAGTACGGCGTTGTAGGAGTGAGAGCGCGAGGGGCCGTTCATGGCGGGGGCAGGCCTCACTTCGGGTAGGGGGCTACTTGAGCCCGGGATGGCGGCTCGACTTCCCACGAGTTTACGGTCGCCCCGTGTGGGAGTCGATGTCCCCCCTAAGATGTCCGGATGAGCGAGGACTGCATCTTCTGTCGCATCGTGTCGGGGGACCTCCCCGCCCAGGTCATCCACCGCGAGGAGGGGCTGCTCGCGATCATGGACATCCACCCGGTGGCGGATACCCACGCGCTGGTGATCCCCGAGCGGCACGTCGCCGATCTCAGGGATCTCCGTACCGAGGATGCGTCTCTGTGGTTGCGGCTGACTCAGGCCGCCCACAAGGTGGCGCTCGATCTCGGTCACCCCCAGGGTTACCGCTTCTACGTCAGCGTCGGCCCCGGTGGGGGCCAGACCGTGCCCCATCTTCACGTGCATGTGATGGCCGGTCCCATGCGCCGACTGCCGGAATAGCCGTCGCTCCGGCGGCCTGTCGCGTTATTCTTAGGTTTGGGGTCGGATTTGTTCAAGGCCATCCCATCCCCGCTGGCCCCACGTGGAGAGTTCGCAACCATGCCCCTCAGCTCACGAGACCTTCTCGACCAGGCGCGAGCCGAGATCCCCGAGGTGGATGTCTCCCAGCTGCGGGACACCATCCAGCGGGAACCCCAACATGTCGTCCTCGACATCCGCGAGGCGGATGAGGTGGCCCAGGGCCTGATCCCGGAGGCGCTCCACATCCCCCGCGGCTTCCTTGAGTTCAGGGTCGAGACCATGTTGCCCGACCGGACCCGGCCGATAACGATCTACTGCGCGGGTGGGGTCCGGTCGCTGCTGGCCGCCATCACCCTAAGGGCCATGGGCTACCGCGATGTGCGCTCCCTCAAGGGCGGCTTCGGCGCCTGGAAGGACCAGGGCCTGCCGTTTCGGATGCCCCGCTCCATGACCGCTGAGCAGAAGGAGCGCTACAGCCGCCACTTCCTGCTGGACGAGGTGGGGGAGGAGGGGCAGGCCAAGCTGCTGGACGCCAAGGTGCTCCTGATCGGGGCGGGCGGGCTCGGGGCTCCGGTCGCCTACTACCTGGCGGCGGCGGGGGTCGGGACCATCGGACTGGTGGACTTCGACCGAGTCGAGCGCAGCAACCTGCAGCGGCAGATCTTCCACAGCGAAGACCGGATCGGGATGCTGAAGACCGAGTCGGCCGCGATCGCCCTGAAGGCGCTGAACCCCGAGGTGAACGTGATCGAACACAACGTCCACCTGGAGGGCGGCAACGCCGCGGCGATCTTCGAGCAGTACGACATCATCGCCAACGGCTGCGACAACTTCCCCACCCGTTACCTGGCCAACGACATGGCCGTCTTCCTGGGCAAGCCGATGGTGGACGGCGGGATCTTCCGCTTCGAGGGCCAGGTGACGACCATGATCCCCGGGCAGTCGCCCTGCTACCGCTGCCGGTATCCCCAGCCGCCGCCTCCCGCGGAGGCACCCTCGTGCGCCGAGGCCGGCGTCCTCGGCGTGCTACCCGGCCTGGTGGGCACCGTGCAGGCAACCGAGGTCATCAAGCTGGTGCTGGGTGTGGGAGAGTCGCTGAGCGGTCGGCTCCTCCATGTCGACGCGCTTTCCATGGAGTTTCGCGAGTTCCGCCTACGCCGGGATCCCGAGTGCCCGGTCTGTGGAGAACACCCCAGCATCACCGAGCCGATCGACTACGAGGGCTTCTGCATCAATCCCAACCTCGTCGCCCCATCTGCACAGCTGGTGGGTTTGGCGAGTCTTGGGTAGGATGGGGGTGATGGCCAAGGCACCGGTGATCGCAATCGACGACCTCATCGCCGCCGTGGAGACGGCGCGGGACAAAGTGATGGCGGACGAGGTGCGCTCGCTGGTCAAGTTCGGCATCCCCAAGGCGATGGCGCAGCAGATGGTGGCCGCCAGGTTCCATCAGAAGGTGGGCGGTGACGAGGGCGAAGGTGGTGAGGCTGAGCCCGCTGCCTGGCCCGACATGAGCTGACCTCAACTTCCACCGCTCCCATTCCCGGCGGTGGCGGGACACAGGTTGTGTGTCTGCCCCACCCAGGATCGCCCCCTACCACTCGACCCAACAGTACGCGCCGCTGCGGCTCTACCGCGCCAGCGACCTCTCGGTCTTCCAGTGGGCGGAGGAGCAGTTCCAGCTCGAGGTCTCGATGGACGAGGCGGCCGAGCCCAGCTTCAGACGCCGCGGCGAAGCGGCGATTGCGCTCATGGACCAGTTGCCCCTGCAGGTGAAGGACCTGTTGCGCGGGCTCATCAACCGGATGCGCCTGCAGCCATCAGCCTGCTTCGATGTTGACGAACTCGGGTGCTGGCTGGAGGGCGAGATGCGCCTCAACTGCGACCCAGCGCATGTCGCCGAGTTGCAGGGCTGGCCGGCCGAGGGAGCCCAGATTCGGCGGCTGCTGCAGACAACCGTCGTCCACGAGTGCGGCCACGCCTTGGTCGAGGATCCCAAGGGCGGGGTCCCGCTGCGGAACTTCATGCACCTGCTGGTCGTCTCGGGCTGGTTGCCTCACCCGCTTTCCGATCCGGTCCCCTTCATGAGCCCCAGGGCCGACCCCCAAACCTTGACCGAGCACCTGCTCTCCAGGCTGCGGGCGATCGATCCTCGTTGGAACCCGGAACTCCCCACGGGCGACCCGGAGCAGCCCCCTCCCGGCCGCCTCGATTGGGATCTGATGGGAGCCGGAGGGTCGCCGATTGGTGTCGTGGGCGCGCATGGCCGCCCATCGCTGGGCCTGCGCGGTCCCCGGCGGCTGGGGCAGGAACTCATGGACGCGGCCGCCCAAGGCACCCTGGACTCCGACCTGGCGAAGTGGCGACTGTCGGGCGCCGTTGTGCGGCAGGTCGCAAGTCGCTACCGACCGGTCAGCTCGTACGCGGAGGATCTGATCTCCGAGACTCCCGCCGAGATCTTCCGCCAGCTCCATCGGGGCCCGATCCCGTGGACGGCCGGTCAGACCGCGATGCGGGAGGGCGACCGAATTCTCGTTCAACCATGGCGAGTGGCGGAGTTGGAGCAGGGCCGCGGCGAGCCGGCGCCGGGGCCGCGAGCCAGGCCACGACAGGTTTCGCTGAGGAGGTAGATGGTGGGTGCCAGTCTCTACGTGCTGACCGATCGGGTGACGGAGGGCCGCGCGGTCGTGCGGTATCCGGGGCTTCGGTTGGACGGCGATCCCGGCCTCTGCCGCCGACTCCGACCCTTTCTCAAGGATCCGGTCAGGGTTGTCGGGGGGAGGCGAGATCCATCGACGGGCAGGCGCATGACGGTGTTGAGCACTCTGGCCCCCGGATCACTCGAGTGGCTGGAGGCCTGCCTCACTCGCGCCGCCGAGGACCTCCGACTTGAGCTGGAATCGGGTTGGGAATGAGGAGGTTGGCCGGCAAACCTTGTGGGCGGCTCGCGTGCGGTATATCCTGCCCCCAGGGGAATCGGAGGCCGCACCGGGCGCGGTTTGGGGGATACGAGTGGCTGCTGTGGGGATGGGAGCCAACCGGCTGGGCTGGGCGCTGATGCTGGTCCTGATCGGAGCCGGCCTGGTCGGCTGCGGATCCCAGGTCGCCGTGATTCCCAAGGGACGGCCCACTCCCAAGCCCGTGATGACCACCATCGCTCCAGGGATCAGCGTGCCGGCGTCCCAGGTGGCGCCTCCCACGTACACCGTCTCCACGTCGCATCCTCTTCCCCCCGGAGTTTCAGCCCAGCAGGTCGTCAAGGACGCGGGGATAGACAATCTCATTGAGAACGTGGCGATTGAGCGTCAGGATCCCGCGCTACTCGCATATGCGGATACCGGTCATTGGCTCGCGGCCGAGCAAGGCGAGATAGCGCGCGACAAGAGCAGTAAGGTCACCGTCTTGTCGATCCGGGACGTGGTAAGCAGCGTAAAGGTGGGCTTTCAAGTTGATCCCAATGACCCGAAGGCGACTGCGGCCATCATCACGACCGGCACCGAGCGTCAGACTGAGAGGGTCGCCGGCGGACCACGCACCGTCAAGGTGACCAGCTTTGACGTGATCCAATGGCTGGAGTGGGCCCCGAAACTCGGTCGGTTTGTACTGTGCGACACTGCATCGTCGTCCTAGCTGCGGCTACGGCGATGGGAGGTGTGTGCGCAGGTCTCTGGCCAACTCCAGTCCTCGCCAACTATTCGGGATCTGGCCCGACACTCGGCTGTAATGGGTCGGTCAGCCAAATGTCCTTCGGGGGCCAGTGCGTCGCCGTTCAGGGTCCTTCCGCACCTACCGAGCCTGCGACATTTCACCCATGGGTGACCGGCTTGCCGACATCACCGCCCGCTTGTTCTCCTTACCAGGTGACCGAGTGGGCGGCCGGGATAGCCAATGACAGTTGGACCTGGCGGGGAAGCTTCTGGACGCTGGGAGGGCAGCGAGTTCCCGTACTCAGATCGACGCCGCTGGAGGATACCGGGTGGGTGTGGGAGGTCTACTGCGGGCCCAATGCGGGCGTGCGGTACCTCGGGTACCAGCAACTCCCCCGGCGACCCAGCCCCTGCTCCCTCAACACACCGGCGGCCTCCTGCCTTCCCGGGTTCAGTCCCGCCTCCTTCCGGGCCGCAGTAGAGGGGAAGGTTCCGGTCGAGCAGATCGTGGCGACCCCCCCCGGCAACGGCCTGGTGGGGGTCCCCGTCAATCTCGTCATCAGCCCGAGCCCGGTCACCGAGCGGGCCGTGATCGACGCCACCGTCCCAGACCTCGGTGATGGTGACCGCGGGGAGGCGATCCACGTGAAGTGGATCGTCCAGGCGGTGCCGCAGGGGGTGGTGTGGACGCACCCCGATGGAACCACGTCCAGCCTGGGCAGCTGGATACCCCAGGTTGAGGAACCGCAGGGCTACCTGGTGGCCACCGTCATCTACTCGGTTCGAGCCTTCGGCTTTTGGTCGAATGGGGTCGACGTGTACCAACTCACCCCTGAGGCCGTCGGCACCATCCGCGTGACCGCCCGGATCCGGTATGGCATTCAACAGGTGCAGTCGAATCTTGGCTGATGGCGGTCCGGATCTCGTTCGGTAGACTGTTGGCTCACAGCAGGGCCGCCTAGCTCAGCCGGTTAGAGCGCACGGTTCACATCCGTGAGGTCGAGGGTTCGAGTCCCCCGGCGGCCACCAGCTCATTGACCTGCGGCCTCCTGCCACCGGCAGCACGCTGCCCGGCCCGGCGCTCCCGATCAGGGCTGGTGGGAGTTTCGTCAGTGAGCGACCTGGAGGTTGAGCCGGTGGGCTGCCTGGGCCAGAGCCGCGTCGAAGGTTGCCAGTGTGGCAGCGTTACCGAGCGCAGTGTCGAGGACGCAGCAGTCGGGCAGCTTCAATCCGGTCGTGGTTCGCAAGCGTGCCAGGCGCAGAGGTTCGTCGTCTCCATGACGAGCGAGCTTGATGCCGACTGCGAGGAGATCAGCGAGCATCTCTTCGCCCTTGTTGACATTCACCCCGCCGACGAGTACTTCGGCCAGGGTCAATGAGTGGGCGACGAGCGGCTCATTGCCTGCGTCGAGCAGGAATCGAGTCGCTGCGTCGTGGTGGTCGTCGTACGGATACAGGTGCGCGACGAGGACACTTGCATCGAGGGCGATCACTCTGGCCAGTCCCGCCGCAGTTCAGCGAGGTAGTCACGGCCGAAGGCGTCGGGGTACTTCCCGCAGCTGGCCTCGATGGCGTGTCGCCGCCGGTCACGCGCTGTATCTTCGGTCAGCGCGAGCACGGCAGATCCAGCATCGACGAGTCGGAGCAGCAGCTTGGATCGCGGTTCGTCTGGCCAATGGCGGGCGGCCAAGTCTATCGCGTGCGCGACCGCCGGAGTCTCTGTGATCTGATGACGTTGGCGGGTGGTAGGCACACCGCTAGTGTTGGTCACAAGTCGCTGGATTCATAGAGCAAGCTAGTTACTGGAATAGACGTGCCATCTATGATATGATGTGATAATGAAGTTGTCGACGTACGCCCGGCAGCAGGGCATCGGGTATCGGGCGG
>JAJYPP010000161.1 GCA_021795235.1 bacterium | reverse complement strand
GGCGGGAGCTTCCGCGTCGCTCCAGGTGGGACTCCCGGGTCTAGTCGCCCCTCCTGTCGCCGCAAGGCGAGAACCTGGTCATGGGAGGGACGCGGCTGGCAACAACTGTCAGCTTTAGCGAACCAGGGTCAGGTGTGAGCGAAGACGAGGAGCAGGCCGTCATCGCCACCCGCGAGCTTAGGAGGACCTTTAAAAGCCGGCGGGGAGCGGTCGAGGCCGTGGCAGGAGTGACCATGGAGGTGCGCTCCGGCGAGATCTTCGGGTTCCTGGGCCCCAACGGGGCCGGTAAGACCACCACCCTGCGCATGCTCGCCACCCTGCTGCCGCCGACTTCGGGGGAGGCGCGGGTAGCCGGATGCGACCTCCGCCGCGACCCCGGCGGGGTCAGGGAGCGGATCGGGTATGTGGGCCAGATGGGAGGATCGGACCCGGAGATCACGGGACGGCACGAGCTCGAGTTCGAAGGGCGGCTCTACGGGCTCGGTGTCCGCGAGGCGGCCTGGCGTTCGGCGGAGCTGGTGGAGGCGCTGGAGCTGGAGGCCTGCGCTGACCGCAAGGTCAAGACCTACTCTGGCGGCCAGCGGCGCCGCCTCGACATGGGGCTGGGCCTGGTGCACAGGCCTCAGCTGCTGTTTCTCGACGAGCCCACCACCGGGCTTGATCCTCAGAGCCGGGCCCGCATGTGGGTCGAGGTCCGCAAGCTGCGCGACTCCGGCACCACGGTCTTCTTGACCACCCACTACCTGGAGGAGGCGGACGCACTCTGCGACCGGCTGGCGATCATCGACCACGGCCAGATAGTGGTGGAGGGAACGCCCGACCAGCTGAAGCGAGCGGTGGCCGGAGACGTGGTCACAGTGGGAGTCGCGGGGGCCGGCCAGGCCGTCATGGACCTCGTCTCCAGACAGCCATTCGTTCGCGAGGCGACCCTGGACGGTGATGTGGTCCGCCTCTATGTGGAAAGGGGAGAGACCGCCGCTCCCGATCTCCTGCGCCTGCTGGACGCGGCGGGACTGGAGCTGACCACCCTGGCCATGAGCCGCCCCAGCCTGGACGATGTCTTCCTGCGCCAGACCGGGCGTTCCCTGCGAGAGTCCGAGGCAAATCCATGACCGGCTGCAGGAGGAGGGAGTTGACCCGATGAAACTGCTGCGCGACACCTGGCTGGTCTTCCAGCGCTACTTCTCGCTGTTCATCCACAACCCGGCCTGGGTCGCGGTGGGAGTCCTCCAGCCCGCCCTCTACCTGCTGCTCTTCGCGCCCTTGCTGAAGTCCATCGTGCACCTGCCCGGCTTTCCTCCTGGAGGGGCCTACAACGTCTTCGTCCCCGGGCTTTTGGTCCAGCTCGGGATCTTTGGAGCCTCGGGGGTTGGGTTCAGCCTCATCTCGGAGCTGAGAGGCGGAGTGGTGGAGCGGCTCAGAGTCACCCCGGTCAGTCGCCTGGCCCTGCTCTTGGGGCGCGCCCTGAGGGACACCCTGACCCTTCTGGTCCAGTCGGTGATCCTGGTTTTGATCGGGCTGCCATTCGGGCTCAGCATCCAACCGCTGGGGATGCTGATCATGCTGGCCCTGATCGGGTTGGTGGGCCTGCTCTTCGCCTCCATCTCCTACTGGCTGGCCCTGGTGCTGAAGGACGAGAACTCGTTTGCGCCGATCATCTTCACCGCCGCCCTCCCCCTGCTCTTGCTGTCGGGGGTGCTGCTGCCGATGTCGCTGGCTCCCCAATGGCTGCAGACGATCTCGACTCTGAATCCGCTCTCGCACGTGGTGAGCGCGGCCCGTTCCATCTTCCTCGGCCACCTCGCAAACCAGACCGTTCTGGAGGGCATAGTCATCGTGGCCGTGCTGGCGCTGCTGGCGGTTGTCGGTGCGGCTAGAGCCTTCAGCCGGGCGGTGGCGTAGGCAGGCCGGCTCCTCTTCTTCAGGCGCCCCTGGAGAACCGACCGGGAACCGGCAAGACGTTCTCCTTCTGACCTGTGACGAGGCGGTCGCGGTCGCCGCGGGCGCCGGTTTCCATGGTGAAGTACGTTGGTGGGAAGAACTCGGACGTGGGCTGTTGGCGTGGTGATGATGCTCAGCAGTGGCCTTGCCTTCGGGTTCGTACAGATTGCCCCAGGGGTGCGGGCCGCCGGCACCGGCAGCCAGTACTTCCCGACCGCCCCCCTGCGTCTGCTCGACACCAGGGCCACCGGGCAGACCCTTCAGCCTGACAGCTCGCTCACCCTACGGGTGGCAGGCACTGCTGGGGTTCCCGCGGGCGCCACCGCCGTGGCCTTGAACGTGACCGCGACCGACACCTCTGCCGCGGGCTTCCTCACCGTGTACCCGTCTGGCACGCTCGACCCGGCGACCTCCAGCCTCAATTGGCAGCCAGGCACCACCGCCGCCAACCTGGTGGTGGTCCCCATCGGCAGCAACTCCTCGGTGACCTTCCACAATGCCTCCGGCAGAGTCGATGTCATAGCCGATCTGGAGGGCTATTTTGCCCCCACCGCGTCGGGCGGAGCCTACTTCGAACCGCTCGTCCCCACCCGAATAGCCGACACCAGGCCGAACAGCGGATACCCATGCGCGGGATGCCGGCTGGGCACAGAGGGAACCCTGGCGATTCAGGTCGCCGGCAGAGGGGGCGTCCCCTTGGGCGCGGTCGCAGCGGTAGTGAATGTGACGGTCACGGACACTACCGCGGCCAGCTATCTGTCCATCTATCCCATGGGGACGGCCTGGCCTGGAACTTCGACTCTGAACTGGACGGCGGGCATGACCGCCACCAACCGGGTCATCACCCCTCTGGGAAGTGACGGCGCCATCAGCGTGCTGAATCAGCTCGGCTCAGCCGCCGTCATAGTTGACGTGAGTGGCTACTTCACCACCAACTCCACCGGGACCGGGGCCAGCCTGTATTACCCGGTGTCGCCCCAGCGGCTCCTGGACACCCGTAACCAGGGCGGCGCCCTGACGCCGCAGGAGACCCTGAGAGTGAGCCTGGGCGGAGTCGGACCCATTCCCAGCCTGGTCAGCGCGTTGGTTGTCAATGTAACCGCCACCGACACGACCGCGGCAGGGTTTCTCACCGTCACGCCGGCTCCCTCGCTGCCCACGACCTCAGACCTCAACTGGGCTAGGGGGCAGACCGTGGCCAACTCCGATATCGCCACTCTGGGAAGCACCGGCCAGCTCGCCCTCTACAACGCGGCCGGCACAGCCCAAGCGATCATCGACGTCTTTGGATATTTCATGCCCCTGAATCCGCAGAGCAGCCCCCAGTACACGTATTGGTACCAGGCCGCCGGCGCATCCACATGGCAGCTGGCCGCCACCGACGCCGCCGGCCACTTCCTGCAGGCCTACGTGAGTGCCGATGGCGCTGTCATCCGCTACGACCAAGCAGGCGACGTCGTGAGCGAGGGACAGGCCTACGGGATGCTCCTGGCGGAGCTCGACGGCAAGCCCGCAATAGCCCTCCAGATCTGGGGGTGGACCAAGGCTCACCTGCTCCAACCCGATGGCCTCCTGGCATATCACGCCACCGCCAACGGCACCATCCTCTCGAGCCAGTCGGCCACTGACGCGGACACCCTGGTCGCCTACGGGCTGCTGCGCTACCAGGGCCTGGACGCCGCGTCGCTTCACGCCGCCGGCCGCGCTCTCGCTGCCTCTGTGCTGAAGTACGAGGCTGTCACCGGGCCAGCTGGTGCGCCACTGCCCACGGCCGGACCCTGGGCCAACGGCCCTCCCTCGACGCTCGATCCCTCGTACTGGATGCCGGGGGTGTACCTGGCCCTGGCCAGGTACACCGGAAATGAGGCCTGGGACGGCGCCGCCGCCCAGGCAATCTCCCTGGTCACAGAGCTGACCGCGGGTG
>JAJYPP010000160.1 GCA_021795235.1 bacterium | reverse complement strand
CGCCGCTGCATGGGCTGCGGCATCCCCTTCTGCCATCAGGGCTGCCCGCTACACAACCTCATTCCTGATTGGAACGCCTTGGTGGATCGGAAGAACTGGCAGCAAGCCCTGCTGCGCCTGCACCGGACCAACAACTTCCCCGAGTTCACCGGCCGACTGTGTCCCGCTCCCTGTGAAGCCAGCTGCGTGCTCTCGGTCAACGACCAGCCGGTCTCGATCAAGGAGATCGAGTGCTCGATCATTGATCGCGGCTTTGCGGAAGGTTGGGTCAGACCGCAACCGGCCGCAACCCGGAGCGGCCGGCGGGTCGCAGTCGTGGGATCCGGCCCCGCCGGCCTCGCCGCCGCCCAGCAGCTGGCCCGCCGGGGCCACGACGTGACGGTGTATGAAGCCGCCGATCGGCCAGGGGGCCTGCTCAGATATGGCATTCCTGACTACAAGCTGCCGAGGGAGATCCTCGACCGCAGGCTCGCACAGATGGAGGCGGAGGGGGTCCGGTTCCGCTGCGGTGTCACGGTGGGCCGGTCGCTGTCCGCTGCAGAGCTCCTGGCGGACAACGACGCCGTCTGCTTGGCGCTGGGAGCCAGGCGACCGCGGGACCTCGACATCCCCGGACGCCGGCTCGCCGGGGTGCACTTCGCGCTGGACTATCTTGAGCAGCAGAATCGCCGGGTGGCGGGGCTGCGACCGCCGCCGGACAAGCCCGAGATCTCTGCCGCCGGCCGACGGGTGGTCATCCTGGGCGGAGGCGACACCGGGGCTGACTGCTTGGGGAACGCGCTCCGGGAGGGCTGCCGGGAGGTGGTGCAGATGGAGCTCTTGCCGCAGCCACCGCTGACCCGATCGGCTGGCAACCCGTGGCCCGAGTGGCCGATAATATTGCGTACCTCGCCCGCGCATGAGGAGGGCGGGCGGCGACTCTTCGGAGTCGAAACCGTCGGCTTCCGGGGCACTGGCGGAGCGGTGGCGGCGGTGGAGTTTCGCGATGTCACGGTGATCAACGACAACGCCCATCAGTCGATTGAACCCGTGGCCAACAGTCAGCAGGTGATCACCGCGGATCTTGTTCTGCTCGCCCTCGGTTTTACGGGACCAATACTCGACGACGTGCTGGCGCAATTGAGAGTGCCCATCGATACCCGGGGACGCGTGGCTGTGAGCGGCGATGGACTCGCCGACCCCGCCGGGGTCTTCGCCTGCGGGGATGCCGTCGCGGGGGCATCGTTGGTGGTCAGCGCCATCGCGGCCGGCCGAGAGTGCGCCGCCGCCATGGATCGCTGGCTCAGCCGGCCCAGCCGGAGCTAGGGCCACCGAAGTGGTTGCCGGTCATCCTGGAGTGAGCAACTCGGCCAGGGGAGAGCCGGGCTTGGAGACCGTGAGCACCGGGCTGGCACTGAAGCCCGCGGCCAGGGCCACCTCCTGCGCCACGTCCAAGCCGGCGCCCAATGCCTCCGGCTGGTGGGCGTCGCTGCCGATGGCCACGGCGCGGCCCCCAGCCTGCCGCCACCAGCGGACAACCTCCGGCCCAGGGCACAGGCTTCTGGCCTCATCTGTTCCCCTGGTCGTGTTGATTTCCAGCGCCACCCCGCGCCGGGCCGCCGCCTCCAGGACCGCCTCGATCTCGGCGCGGTAGTCCTGGGAGCGGTATTCGGGATGTCCCGCCGGCCAGTAGCGTTTGGGATACTCCAGGTGGGCCAGAACCTGGAACTCGACCGGCGTGGCCAGCAGGCCGAGCATCTCCCGAAAGTAGTTGCGCATCACCGACCCGGGGTCAAGTTCCGGGTTGCTGGCCAGCGCACTGCAGTCGACCAACCGGCCTTGAATCTCGACGCAGTGGAGAGAGCCCAGGACCAGGTCGAACGTCCCCTGGCCCAGAACGGCCGTCGCCTCCTCCGGGAAGCGGTGCGGCTCCCCCAGCTCAACGCCACTCCAAATCGTCAGTCCGGGAAAGCGAACCCGGCAGCGGGTGAGGCATTCCAGGTAACCGGCGACATCCAGCCGCGCCCCGGCCGCGACCGGCGTGAAGTCCGAGTGTTCGGTGAAGGCCACAGAGCGCATGCCCAGCTCCACGGCCCGGGCGCAGGTCTTCTCCATGGACCCTTGGAGAGCGTCCCAGGACCACTGACTGTGGACGTGGAGGTCCGCCCGTGCCGGCTCACGGTCGTCCGCATGAGAACCAGCGTCGGAGTCGGCCCCCGGGGAGCCGAAGTGCTGCAGAAGCGTCCGCGCCAACTTCAGCCTCGCGCCAGCGCCGTGGCCGGGTCGAGGGAGCCGTCGAACAGCGCCCGGCCGACGATGGCGGCCTCGGCGCCGGCGGCCTCAAGCGACGCCAGGTCCGCCAGCGAGCGGACCCCGCCCGCCGCCATCACGGGAGCACCCAACCCGACCAGACGCCGCACCCCGGAGTCGTCGGCTCCGACCAGCATGCCGTCTCTCTGCGTGTCCGTGTAGACCAGCCGCCGAACCCCGCAGTCGAGAACCGCTCTGGCGGTCTGCAGCAGGTCCAGGCCGGTGTCGGTGGTCCAGCCGCGGGACAGCAGCCGGCCGCTACGGGAATCCAGCGATACGACCAATCTGTCCCCGAATTCGCGGGCGAGCCCTCTAAGCAGGATGGGATCAGCCAGCGCCACCGTGGACACGATCACGCGCCTCACCCCCGCGGCGAGAGCCGCCTCGACATCGGCCCAGTTGCGCGCTCCGCCTCCGGCCTGCAGGGGCAGCCCCGACTCGTGGACGACCGCGGCGATGACATCGAGATTCTGCCACCGCCCCTCCCGGGCCCCATCCAGATCGACGACGTGAAGCCAGGTCGCGCCCTGGGCCAGATATCCCATGGCCATGTCGACGGCACTGCGATCAGTCCTGAGGACCTGCTCGTAGCGACCCTGGACCAGGCGTACCGGCTCACCCCCCAGCAGGTCGATGGCGGGGATCACAAGCACGGGACACCCGTGGCCGTGACCCGATTCGGCCAGGTGGCGCCGTCCGTATATTCCATGCTACCATGCTAGCATGATAAAGCGATCCCAATCAGTCGCCCCCCCACCGACACTCGCAGACGACCCGGCAGCGGACCTGTTCGCAGCCGTTGCGATGTTGACCTCTCCCCAGGAGGCCTCCGACTTCCTGCGGGATCTCTGCACCATCCAGGAGCTCCAGGCCCTCAGCACTCGCTGGCAGGTGGCCCGGCTGCTCAACCGGGGCATGCACTACCAGGAGATAGCGGAGCGGACCGGGGCCAGCACCGCCACCATCAGCCGGGTCAGCAGCTGGCTGCGGTTCGGGACGGGAGGCTACCGCACCATGCTCGAGCGCTGGCCGCAGACGAACTCGTGATCGACACCGAATCCTCCCCGCCGCGACTGCGGCTGGCGCTGCCCAACAAGGGACGCCTGTGTCAGCCGGCCCTGAACCTGCTGCGCGAGACCGGGCTCGTCTTCGAAGAGGACGATCGCCGTCTGTTCGCGCCCTGCCACAACTACCCACTCGACCTGCTCTTCGTACGCGCCGACGACATCGGCGAGTACACCCAGGATGGCGTGGTCGACCTGGGCATCACCGGGTCCAACCTGCTGCAAGAGGCCGGCGCCACCGTGGTCCACCGCCTGGAACTCGGATTCGGCCGCTGCCGCCTGCAACTCGCCGCCCCAAATTCGGCCCAGATCACCACGGCCGAGGACCTGGCCGGGCACGTGGTAGCGACCTCCCACCCTCGGATCACGGCCGAGTTCTTTGCCGCGCGCCAGCTGACAGTCCGCCTTATCGAGATCAGCGGAGCAGTGGAGGTGGCGCCGCTCCTGGGCGTTGCCGACGCTATCGCCGACCTGGTGGCAAGTGGCAGCACCCTGGCCACCAACGGCCTCAAACCGCTGGAGAC
>JAJYPP010000159.1:2331-3907 GCA_021795235.1 bacterium | reverse complement strand
GGCGCTATCCGCTCCAGGTCTTCCAAGAGCGGCATCAGCTGGTCGGGCGGCATCGCGAGCTTGAGCGAGTTCTCCAAGAGCATGGGGCACCTCCTGCAGTGGATCGGGGCCATGATCCCACCACCGGGCCACGCGCTGCCGGTGGTCGGTGACCTGAAGATGCTTGGCCCAGCGGTCAGCCGGGAGGCGCGGCCCCCAGACGGTGGCGCTCAAGATCCTCCACGGTGTCGACGTCGGCCGGGTCTCCCAGGCATTCCACCTCCAGGACCATCTCGGGGTGGAGCTGCATCAGGCTGCGCGCGCCATGGTCGCCTTCTGTTGGGAGCAGGTGCCACACCTCCTGGGCCAGCCGCACCGGGTGCCCCCGCCTCCCCGAGTAGGTGGCGGCGGTGATGGGGGCGCTCTCAGCCAACCGCACCGCGTCCCACGCGGTGGAGGGGACGAGCGGCTGGTCTCCCAGCCCCACCAGGACCAGGTCGTGTCCCCGCGACCGGCACCACTGGATCCCGAGCTGAAGCGAGGTCGCCTGACCGGCCGCCCAGTTCCGGTTGTGGAGCAGGTTGAGGTCGGGGAGCAGCACCGAGGAGAGGTCGAGCGCTCCGTCTATCACCGCCACCTCGTCGCAGCCGGAGTTGGAGGCGGCCAGCATCGGCCACTGCACCAGCGGCCGGCCTCGAAACTCAGCCAGCAGCTTGGACCCTGTGCCCAAAAATCGAGTGGAACCCCCGGCCGCCAGCAGCAGCCCGGCGGTGGTCATCGCTCAGCCCGACTGAGCCACAGGACCGACCGGTACGGGCCCCGAGTCAAGGTGGATCGGTCCCTGGCCGTCGCGCAAAGAGGGTGCGGGCCGGCCGGTGCGCAGCGCGATTATCTCGGCACAGATCGAGATCGCCGTCTCCTCGGGGGTGCGGGCGCCGATGTCCATCCCAATCGGTCCCATGATCCGCGCCAACTGAGTTGGGGCGACCCCGGCCGCGATCAGCGCCCGACAGCGCTCCTCGTGGGTGCGCCGGGATCCCAGCGCACCCAGGTAGCCGGCCCGGCTGGCCAGCGCCTCCTGGAGGGCCGGCACATCGAACTTGGGGTCGTGGGTGAGCACGCAGATGGCGTCGCGCTCCTCGAGCGGCGGGCTGACCCCCTGCAGGAAGACGTGGGGCCACGAGCACACCACCTCGTCCGCCATCGGGAATCGAGCCTTGGTCGCGAAGGTGGACCTGGCGTCGCAGACGGTGACCCGGTAGCCGAGCACCTTGGCGACCCGGGCCAGGGCGGCGGTGAAGTCCACCGCGCCGAAGATGACCATGCGGGGCGGTGGCGCGAAAGCCTCCACGAAGACCGTGACCGCCTCGCGCTGCGCCTCCCCGGCCAGCCCGTAATGGCGAAAGTCGGACTGCCCGGCGGCCAGGGCACCCTGGGCGTCCCTCCCCACAACCCGGTCCAGGTCCTGGTTTCCCAGGGACCCCTGGATGGCGCCGGAGGCGTCCACCAGGATCGAGGCCCCTATCCAGGTCTTGCCGCCGGCGATGGGGATGGAGGCTCCCTCTGCCAGCTGGTCGGTCTCGCCGTCGCGTTGCAG
>JAJYPP010000159.1:0-2231 GCA_021795235.1 bacterium | reverse complement strand
CCCGAGACCCGGCTGATCGCCGGGGGGCACAGCCTTCTGCCGATGATGAAGTTGCGGCTGGCCCGCCCCGAGCGGTTGGTCGACATCAACCCCATCTCCGATCTGAGCTACATCCGGGTCGAGGGGCAGGAGCTGGCGATCGGGGCGCTGACGCGCCACGCCATGCTGCTCAGCTCCGAGGCGCTGCGCCGCCACTACCCGATCTTCGCGGAGGCGGAGCGGGTCATAGCGGACCCGGTGGTCCGCAACCGCGGCACCATCGGGGGCTCCCTCTGCCAGGGGGACCCGGCCGAGGACCTCTCCGCGGTCGTCTGCGCGCTCGGCGCCCAGCTGGTGATCCGCTCCTCTGCGGGCTCCAGGACCGTTCCCGCCCGGGAGTTCTACCTGGGCCCGTACGAGACCCAGGTTGGCCCGGCGGAGATGCTGACCGAGGTGCGCCTGCCGCTCCGACCTGGTGCCGGCAGCGCCTACGAGAAGGTGGAGCGCCGCGCTGGCGACTGGTCGATCGCGGCGGTGGGCTGCTTCGTGACCGTGGCGGACGGCCGGATCAGCGATGTCGGCATCGGGCTCGCGGCCGTCAACGCACAGGGCTTCTGCGCTCGAGCGGCGGAGGAGGCACTCCGGGGCCAGCCGGTCACGCCCGAGCACCTGGCGGCGGCCGCCGACATGGCGGCCGCCGGCTGCCGGCCGCAGTCGGACCAGCGTGGGCCCGAGGACTACAAGCGACATCTGGTCGGTGAGCTTGCGAGAAGGGCCCTGTGGCGCGCCACTCGGCAAGCCGGACAAGGAGGGGTGTGACCATGCGGGTGACGATGAAGGTCAACGGCGAGACCGTCAGCGGGGAGATCGAGCCGCGCCTGCTGCTGGTCCACTTCATCCGCGACGAGCTGGGGCTGACCGGCACCCACTGGGGCTGCGACACCTCCAACTGCGGGGCCTGTGTGCTCTGGATGGACGGGGAGCCGGTCAAGAGCTGCACTGTTTTGGCGGCCATGGCTGACGGCCATGACATCCGCACGGTGGAGGGGCTGGAGGGAGCCGACGGGCTCGACCCCGTGCAGGAGGGCTTCATGCGTGAGCACGGGCTCCAGTGCGGCTTCTGCACCCCCGGGATGATGATGACGGCACGCTGGCTCTTGGATCACAATCCCGACCCCAGCGAGGCGGAGATCCGGGAGGCTATCTCCGGGCAGATCTGCCGATGCACCGGCTACGAGAACATCGTGAGGGCGGTCCGCTGGGCCGCCGCGCAGAAGCAGGAGGTGGCGTCATGACTGTCACCGACGCGGCGCCGCTCAGCGCGGCGGGCAATCCCATCGGCTTCGGGCGGATGCTGCGCAAGGAGGATGCCCGCTTCCTGCGCGGCCAGGGCCACTATCTGGACGACATCAAGCTGCCCGGGATGCTCCATGGGGCGATCCTGAGGAGCCCCTACGCGCACGCGCGCATCCTCTCGGTGGACACCTCCGCGGCCGAGGCGCATCCCAAGGTCAAGGCGGTCATCACGGGCAAGATGCTGGAGGGGTTGAAGCTGGCCTGGATGCCGACTCTCTCCCACGACGTGCAGGCGGTGTTGGCGACCGACAAGGTGAGGTTCTTCGGCCAGGAGGTGGCCTTCGTGGTGGCGGAGGACCGCTACTCGGCGCGCGACGCGCTGGAGCTGATCCAGGTCGAGTACGAGCCGCTGGAGCCGGTGGTGGATGCCAGAAGAGCGCTGGAGCCCGGCGCCCCCGTGATCCGCGACGACATCGAGGGCAAGGCCAACAACCACATCTTCGACTGGGAGGCCGGCAACCGCCAGGAGACGGATGAGGTCTTCGCCAGGGCCGAAGTGGTGGTGGCCCAGGACATGCTCTACCCCAGGGTGCATCCCGCCCCCATGGAGACCTGCGGCAGCATCGCCCATATGGACAGGGTGACGGGGCAGCTGACCGCCTGGTCGACGACTCAGGCGCCCCACGCTCATCGAACGCTCTACGCCCTGGTGGCGGGGATCCCCGAGCAGAAGGTCAGGATCATCTCCCCCGACATCGGGGGTGGCTTCGGCAACAAGGTGGGGATTTACCCCGGATACGTCCTGGCGGTGGTGGGCTCGATCGTGACGGGAAAGCCGGTGAAGTGGGTGGAGGACCGCTCCGAGAACCTGATGTCGACCTCCTTCGCCCGCGACTATCACATGCACGGCGAGATCGCGGCGACCAGGTCAGGCAAGATCCTGGGGCTCCGGGTGA
>JAJYPP010000158.1 GCA_021795235.1 bacterium | reverse complement strand
AACCAGCGGTAGGCCGTGTGCGGATGAATCCCCTGGAGTCTGGCCCACTCGGAGAGGTTCATGCTCGTAGAATAGCACATATATATGGCGCATTATGGTTCGCCATCCAGCAAGCAGTTCGAACCCTACCCACCTCGACATCATCCGGGACCCAGCGCTCGAAGATCGGCGCCGGGGTTAGGAACTGGTACTCGTACGATGCGCCATAGTGAGCGGATAGGAACTTGAACGGGTGGGCGAGGGTGCAGGGAATTCATCCGGTGACCGCAGCGGTTCCGAGAGGGGAGGGTGCCGGTGCCGACGTGCCTCCTCGTTCCAGTGTTCCCGGAGGAGCGTGTCTACTCTGACTGTCGCCGTGCCGCAACGACAGGCTCAGGCGCTATAATCCAGCGATATGGCTTCTGAGACAAGCACCATCCGAGTGACTCGCGCGACCCGCGACCTGCTCGCCGAGCAGGCCCGCGAACGCGGAATATCGCTAGCAGCCATGCTTGCCGAGATCGCCGACGATCGTCGACGCGAAGCCATCTGGCGCTCGGAGCGCGAGGCCAGCCGCGTCGACGCGCAGAATCCCGACGCAAAGTCGGAGATCCGGGAATGGGAGGCCACCCTCGAAGATGGCCTCGGCTGACGCTCCGCGTCGCCGAGAGGTGTGGCTGGTCGCGCTGGGGGCAGGCCGTGGCGGCGAGCCGGGCAAGACGCGTCCTGCGATCGTCGTGTCTAGCAACGAACTGAGGACCGGCCTTCCGGGGGACCTGATCGTCGTCGTCCCGCTCTCGAGCTCCATGGCGCCCTCAGGGCTCCGTGTCGAAGTGGCACCGATCACCGGCATCGACCGTCCCAGCCGCGCCATATGCCGGGCGATCAGGGCCGTCGTATCCTCGCGGTTCCTGCACCGGATCGGCAGCGTCGACCCCGCAACCATGGAACAGATCGATGCGGCCCTCGCACTGATCCTCGAGCTGGACCGTGGGTCTTCGCCCGGATAGAGTGGGCCCGTGACGGAGCTTGGTGCAGGTCGACAGGGTCCTCATACTGCCCCGCCCGGGTCCGATCCCGCCCAACCAAGCGCGATCGCGTCGCACTGGTCCCCTCCGGGAGCACGAGTGGATCCATTGACCTGCTCCCCACGGATAAATCTGGGGGATTCCCATCTCGCCTCGGGTGTCTCGTGGGCAGCTTTCACCGTCACCGCCGTAGACCGGAGTTGTACCGGGTTCGAGTCGGCCCACTTCACTTGGACTTGGCGGTTGATTCGCGCAACAGCTCCGCAGCGCCTATTTGCGGACGCTCTCACCGCCCGGGGCGCCTTCACCCGGCAGCCCCACTAGCGACGCTCTTTCGCCGATCACCGTCCAGCTACTGACGTCGAGCGCGAGACTTCATGGTCCAGTTGGTTCATGCGGATGCGGGTATCTCGCCCGTGCCCGACCCGCCGGTAATTCCAGTTACCGGCGGCTCGGGATGGCGCGAGGTTAGGTGTTCTGACCGATCTCATGACCGCAGAAATCCGCGCCCCGGTGGCCGACCTCACTCCCGGCGCGATCATCCGATGACCTCACCCATGACGACTTCCGTCGCTTTGCTCCGGAACCATCTACCCAGACGGCTGATGAGGGACCGGAGAGATGACGTTCAGTGGACAGCGGCCGCGCCCCTGACCACTGAGCTTGGACAGCCTTGCGGCCTGTCCACATCACCCCCGCCCCGACGACGAAGTAGGCTTCGCTCAGGACGTTCCCCGCCGCTCCTAGAGCGTTCCTTCACAGGTGAATCGTCATGGATGGGATGTAATGGGTGGACGGTGCCCACCGCCCACTATAACTGCCATGATCCCCTAGCGGATTACCTTGCCAGCGTTGTAATACCAGTCTCTTTGCTCAACCAACGGTACCGCTTGTTCCAAGGGTTGTGGTTGTTTGAGTTGTACATGTTCAGGATGATTTCCGGCCGGACTAGTCCTCGGGCACTTCGACGGCATCCTTCAAGGGAGTGCTAAGTAGGCATACCTTGGCTATCGCCTCCTCCCATTCTGAAAGGAACTGTGGGTAGTGAGCGGCGAATTGGGCGAGGTCTGCGGCAGCAGCGGCGGAAAGAGCTGTCAGTTCATATTCGATGGTGGCAATCGACCCAGAGGGGGTTGCAGTCAAATGGACGATGATTGTTCCCGCGCTCTTACCAGGTGTGAAGCGTGCGTAGTGGATGAGGTGACCTGGCTCGCGTCGGCAGACGACCCAAGCCGAGCGTACGGCGTCGTGCTGGTCAATTTCGAAGACGGTGCCCGGCTGACTGTCGTCTTCGACCGGCGTGGGAAACAGTGGGTCCCAGTCCTGGGCCCAGACCTTTTCTCCAATGGGGGTGAAGAGGCGAAAAGCGTCGGGCCTAGCCAGAGGGACCTCCACGGTTCCAACGAGGCGGGCGTGGTAAAGGGGGGCAACGGGCTGTAAGTCGGCAGTGGCGTGGTCACTCGACATGAAGTTTCCCTTTTGGTTCAGAGATGCTGTGGTATAATGTTACCATGGTACCAGTACGACGAATACAAACTGGCGTGCGCATCGAGCGGCAGCTGCTGAAGGTGCTCAAAGGCTTGGCCGAGTATCTCGACGTGTCGCTGGGCGATCTGATCGAAGGGATCACCTTGCATGCATTTGAGGGTAAGACACCTTTTGAGCAAACGACGATCGACGTCATTGGCGATCTAAAAAGGGTCTACGGGTTGACGTTGACCGCGGCGGATAGCCACAAGTTGACCGAATCATCCACGCCTGTGGACGTTACTTCCCCTCACTGAGATCAAGAGGCACAACCATGTACATCAGACCATTCGCGATCTCCGACCTGAGGTGAGCCCCTATCAATAGGCAGACCGTGGGCTCCTTTGGAATCTGCTGGCATCAAGGTGACCGGCAGGAGGCGCTTCCCCTTACTACTGCGCATAATTATGCAAGTAGCCGACGCGGGGGGTACTGGGTCAGATTGCCTTGGACCTGGGGCTCAGTGCTCTCAGTCGGGGCCACAAGTACGCGAAGGCATCCTCTACTTCCATGGCCGCGAGCATCGGCATCACTCCGCCAGCTTCCAGCTCTCGGACTACGTCGAGGCTCCCCGCCTCGCCATTCGCCCTCAAGAACTCTTGCACTGCAGGGCCATGGTCCCAGAAGCGCGAGATTAGGTTACCGAAGACACCCACCTCATCATCGCGCGGGCCGATCATTTTCACCCGGGTGCGGGCCGCCTCGCGCCGCGACAGCGGGCTGAAGTCGTGACACCCGTCCCAGAGAGGGTCCGCGCCCGCGAAACGGACGGAGGCTACCGGCCCCAGACGGACAACCGCCGAGCATTGCAGGCAAGGCTCGAGCGTAGTCGTGAGGACAAGTTCATTCCGGCTGCCAAACGTGAGCCGGGCCACCACATTCGCTTCGGCGTGGGCCAATGAAGAGCCGAAGACCTCGCCCGGGGGAGCGTGGCCGTCGACAACGCGGTTGCGGGCTGCGTGGACGACCGCCCCGGCGGGGGTCGTCGCGCAAGCGCCGACAGCGATGTTAGGACCGACTCAAGAATAAAGTCCTGATCTGGCGCGCACCTCTCGCGTTACCAGGAAGCTCTACGAGTCAGCTTGCCTGAGGGTCAGATCCTGCAGAACCCCTTATAGGACATGGGGTTCTGCTTGCCACGGCGAAACGCTTCGACTAGGCTTCGCGCCGACCCATTATGATAGAGTTAGCCTCCAAGAGGAGGACCTCTCTCATAATGAGACCAGAGTCGTTTCACACCGAGGACCTGATTGGCCTGTTACGGCAACGAGCAATTGCCACCATGCCCGAGCTGAAAGAGGCACTGGGCACCACCGCCGACGCCACGGTGTTCCGCAAGCTGGCGACGGTTGACTACCACACCAGCTACTCGCACCGCGGTCGTTTCTACACCCTCG
>JAJYPP010000058.1 GCA_021795235.1 bacterium | reverse complement strand
GAGGCGACGCAAGGTCTGTTGATGCAGACCCGTCATCTTGGCTGCTTCACCAATCCTTACGAACTCCATGCTTCGAGTTTACTACACACAGATGCACTAATACAAGTCGTCAACTGTCGACAAGACTACGTTGGCGTCGAGGGCCTCGGTCACCCCTCAGGCTTCTGGCTGGCCGCCCGGGCTGCCCATGCCGCCTCGCGGATGGTCTCCCAGTCGGCCCCGGCCCACTCCTCCGGCACCAGGACCGACCCGGCCAGTTCGAGGAAGTCGGCCGCCTTGCGCACCTGGGCGAGGCGGTGCCGGGGATCCACCTCAAAGACGAGCTTGTCCCCCGAGTCCAGGCCCAGGGCCCGTCTGATTGCCACCGGGATGGTCACCTGCCCCTTGGATGTGATCCGGGCGGTTTTCTCCATGCTCTTACCGTAGCCGAAAGGACGTGTGGTTGTGGTTCGCCTCCGGTGTCGTCGGCCCTCCCCAACACAGCCCTCGGCAGCAGCGCGACTTGCCATCGCGGTCACGGCAGGCCCCGACTCGCCGAGGCCAAAATTCGCTAAGATGCCCTCTTCCGGCCGAGGTGGTGAAATGGTAGACACGCTGCTTTGAGGGGGCAGTGAGCGCAAGCTCGTCCGGGTTCAACTCCCGGTCTCGGCACCAAGCGACTGGCGATCGCGATCTGGTGGCCGCCTCAGGTGGCGCCACCTCCTTTCCCCCGCAGCAGATCCTGCGGCTGGGTGAGCCGCTGCCGGAGTCCGTAGAGGAATGAGGAGGCGGTCATTCCGTCGATGACCCGATGATCGAAGGATAGGGAAAGATTGGCGCAGCGACCGACCACCACCGCCCCATCTCGCACCACCGGCCGATTGGTGATCTCATGCACGCCCAGGGTCGCCACGTTGGGCCAGTTCACCAAGGTGGTGGCCCAGAGCCCGCCCAGCTTGCCGCCGCTGGACATGGTGAAGGTGGCGCCGGTCAGCTCCGAGGGCGCAAGGGCCCCCTCTCGCGCCGCCTGAACGAGGCGATCCAGCTCGTCCTGCAGGGCGCGCGGCTGCCGGTTCCCGGCGTCCCTCAGGGTCGCCACCTTCAGCCCCTCCTGGGTCTGCACAGCGATGCCCAGATGGATCGAGTCGGAGTACACGAGCTCCACCGCATCCTCGTCGAAGCTGCAGTTGAAGATCGGCTGATCCTCCAATTGGGCCAGGGTCGCCAGGGCGATCATGCCCAGAACGGTGTAGCGGCGCTCCGCCCCCTCCGGTTGGTCCTGCAGGAGGCTCTCGAGCGCGCCCACTTCGCACTCCAGGACCACGGTGACCTGGGGCACGTGCCGGTGGGCCGCCGCCATCCGCTGGGCCATGACCCGCTGCGGCCCCCGTAGCGGGACCCGCCGACCAGACGACAGCAGGTCTGCCATGCGGACCAGACCGGCCGGTCCGCTGCCCGGGATGGCGTCCACAGAGGTACCGCGCTCGCGGGCCGCCCTCCGGACGGACGGCATGGCGGCGACCCGGACGGGGGCGGCCCCGGTGCGGTCCTCCGGCCCCGCGACAGAGGCTGCCGGAGCCGACGGCTGCGCCGCCCCGGTGGGCACTGGAGCAACGGCCGGGGCACAGGACTCGTCGGCCGCGGTCCGGACCCTGATCAAGGACTGCCCGACTTCCACCCTGGCCCCCGCCGGGGACAGGATCTTGTCCACCGTGCCCTCGAACGGCGATGGGATCTCCACCGTCGCCTTGTCCGTCCCCACCACCACCAGGATCTCGTCGCGGGCGACCAGATCGCCCTCGGCCACCCGCCACTCGATCACCTCGCCCTCGGTGACCCCCTCGCCGAGGTCCGGCAGCTTGAATTCCGGCAAGTGGAGCTCCTCAGTAGCCGAGAACGGCTCGGGAGGCGGCCAGCACCCGAGCCACCGAAGGCAGCGCCTCATCCTCGCTCTGGAAGAGCGGGAAGGGCATGTCCATGCCGGTGACGCGCAGAGTGGGCGCCAGCATCTGGTCCGCCACCTCCTCCTGCAGAAGGGCCGCGATCTCAGCGGCGATCCCGCAGTGCCGGGGCGCCTCCTGGACGATCACCATCCGCCCCACCTGCCGCGCCGCCCCCAGGAGCAGATCCCGGTCCAGCGGGTAGATGCTGCGCAGGTCGATGACCATCGCCGACACCCCGTCCGCCGCCAGCGCTTCCGCCGCGGCAGAGGCGACCTCCACCATGCTGCCGTAGGCGACCAGGACCAGGTCGGAGCCCTCTCGGATCGTGACCCCGCGGTCGAGCTCGCAGGCGGTGAATGACTCCGGCACCTCCTGGCGGCCGCGCCGGTACATCCGCTTGGGCTCCATGAAGATCACGGGGTCGCCACAGCCCGCCGCCGCCAGCAGGAGCTGGCCCGCACCGAGGGGATCTGAGGGAATCACCACCCGCAGTCCCGGGACGTGGCTGAAGATCGTTTCGGGGGAGTCGGAATGCAGCTCGGGAGCCTTGGTCCCGCCCCCGTACGGCAGGCGCACCACCATGGGCAGGCCCTGGGCGCCGCTCGTGCGCCAGCGGAAGCGGCCCGCGTGGTCGATCAGCTGCTGCAGGGCCGGGTAGACGAAGGAATCGAACTGGATTTCGATGATGGGATGGAGGCCGACCATGCTCATGCCGATGGCGGCTCCGACGAAGCCGGCCTCCGCCAGCGGCGTGTCCACCACCCGTGACTCCCCGAAGCGCTGCTGCAGCCCCGCGGTGGCGCGGAAGACCCCGCCGTTGACGCCGATGTCCTCTCCCAGCAGCAGGGCGCTGGGATCGGTCTCCAGGATCTGGCCCAACCCCCGGCCGATGGCCTCGACCATGTTCGACTGCATGATCTGCGCCTAGTCCCCGGCCACCCAGGTCGGCTCGCGCAGACGCTCGGGAGAGAGCGTCCAGGGCGTCACCCGATGCACGGTCGCGGCGATCTCCTCCACCGTCGGCAGCGGTGCGGCGACCAAGCGGTCGGCCACGTCGCGCAGCGAATCGGCGACCTGCCGGCGGACCTCCAGCAGCTGCTCTCGCGTCGCCAGGCCGGCATCAACCAGGGCGGCCTGGGTGCGCTCGATGGGCTCCATGACGTCCCACCGCCGGGCCTCCGCCAGGTCGCGGTATAGCGAGGGCTCGTCGGCCGTCCCATGAGGCCCCAGGCGGTACCCCACGGCCTCGATCAGGGTGGGGCCTCCGCCGCGCCGGGCCCGCTCAGCGGCCTCCTTAACCGCCGCGTAGCACGAGAACACGTCGAACGAGTCGACCCTGACCCCCGGCATGCCGTAGGCGGCAGCCTTGTCCGCCAGCCGCGGGACTCGAGTCTGCTTGCTGATGGGGGTGCTGATCGCCCACTGGTTGTTGGTCACCAGGAAGATCACCGGAGCCTGGACCACCGCCGCGAGATTGCAGGCCTCATGGAACTCGCCGGCGGAGGTCGAACCGTCACCGCCGTAGGCGAGCGCCACCACCTGGTCGCCCTGGAGCCGCGACCCCCAGGCGGCACCGACCGCGTGGGGATAGTTGGTGGCGATGGGAACGCACACCGGCGCAACCCGGTAGCGGGCGACGTCGTGCCATCCGCCCGGATGGCCCCGCCACATCAGCAGCGGCACCTCGGGCGGACAGCCCCGCAGGGTGACCACCGCCGTCTGCCGGTAGGTGGGGAACAGCCAGTCCTCGGGCCGCAGGGCCAGCCCGCTGGCCGCCTGCACAGCCTCCTCCCCGAAGTAGGTCGGGTAGGTGCCGATCACTCCCTGCCGCTGCAGGATCACCGCCCGCTCGTCGAACGCGCGCAGTCGCGCCATGGCCTCGAACAGGCGCAGAGCCGGCTCAGCCCCAAACTCCGCCAGGCTCCGGCGGCGGCGTGGGGCGTCGAGCCCGAGTACGGAGGCCGCTCCCTCCATGAGCTCAGCGCCTGGGGCGAGAGGGCCGGGGCCGGCGGCGAAGGTCGAGGCTTGCTCGATCAGTTGGCCATCCTCCTCACAGCGCGCCCTACTTTAGCAACCGTCCGCTCCAGTCTCACTTCGATACAGTTGAGGTGCGCCACACGGGGTTGGCGTCCATGCCCACAGGAAGGTGAACGATCTTGAGCGGTGCATCCGCCGGAGCGCCCTCCCGCCCCGCGGCCACCGCCACCGGGGCAGTGCTGCTGATGGCCTACGGGAGTCCCCGCGACCGGGCCGACATTCTGCCGTACTACACCCACATGCGGGGCGGGCGCCCCCCCACCCCGGAGGCGATGGCCGAGCTGGAGCGCCGTTACCAGGCGATCGGGGGGCGCTCCCCGCTGACCGAGATAACCTTCGCCCAGGCCTCTGCCTTGCGATCGGTGCTCCAGAGAGAGTACGGCTCCCGATGGGACGTGGTGGTGGGCATGAAGCACAATCACCCCTTCCTCGAGGAGGCGGTCGCCGAACTGTGCTCGCGGGGGGTAGACCGGGTCATCGCCTTGACCCTGGCCCCTCATTACTCAGCCATGAGCATCGCCGGATATGTCCAGCGGGTCAGGACGGCCGCAGCCGCCCTCGACAATCCCCCGGAGTTCGCGTTCATCGAGGATTGGCACCTCCACCCGGGGTACATCTCCTGGCTGGCCGATCAGGTGCGAGGCCAGCTGGACGCGCTGGGACCGGCCCGCGCGGCCGACGCCCTGGTCGTGTTCAGCGCTCACAGCCTGCCCGCGAGGCTGCGGGAGATGGGTGATCCATACCCCGACCAGCTCGGCGAGACCGCGGCGGCGGTCGCTGCCCGTCTCGGCCTCTCGCAGTGGACCACCGGGTGGCAGAGCGTGGCCCGGTCCGCCGGGGAGCCGTGGCTGGGACCGGAGCTGCTGGAGGTGGTCCAGATGGAGGCGGGGCGCGGCCGCCGGGACTTCATCGTCTGTGCCTGCGGTTTCGTGGCGGACCACCTGGAGGTGCTGTTCGACCTGGACGTGGAGGCGCAGGCGGAGGCCGACCGGCTCCAGGTGACGATTCGTCGCACCGCGATGCCCAACGACGACCCCGCGTTCGTGCGCGGGGTGCTCGCCGACCTGGTCGGGCAGGAGATCCGAAGAAGAGATTGAACGCCACTTCGCTCCACTTCGCGATCGTGGGCGGGGGGGTGTCCGGCCTCGCCGCCGCCCGCGCTCTCCTGGCCCTGGGCGACGAGCGCGGGCATGGGGTGGAGGTGAGCCTCTTCGAGGCGAGCTCCAGACTGGGAGGCAGGATCGCCTCCGAGACCATCGCCGGGGTTGCGGTCGATCTGGGGGCGGAGAGCCTGCTGGCTCGCGAGGAGAGCATCTGGGATCTGCTCTCCTCGCTGGGCCTGGACCGGCAGGCCCTGGTCCCAGGCACTACCTCGGCTTCGCTATGGAACGGCAGACGGATGGTGCCCATCCCGTTGGGTTCGGCGCTGGGGGTGCCACCCAAACCGTGGAGCATCCAGGTGCTCAGAGCGCTCGGGATCAGAGGCGCCCTCAGAGCCAGCCTGGAGCCGTGGGTCGGGCACGCCAAGCCAGATCCCGACGGGCCGCTGGGCCCGTTCCTGAGTCAACGGTTCGGAACCGCGGTCTTCGCCCGCCTGGTGGATCCCCTGATCGGAGGGGTCTACGCCGGTTCCGCCGCCCAGCTCAGCATCGGCGCGGTGGCCCCGCAGTTGCTGCGGGCGCTGGAGCTGGATGCGAGTTTGCTCAGAGGCCTGCGTCAGCAGGCGGTCCCACGTCCGGACCGCTCCGCACCCAGCAGACCGACCTTCGTATCCTTCCCGGACGGGCTGGGGTCGTTGGTGGAGGCACTTCGGAAGGGGCTTCCCGCCGGGGCCGTCCACCTCGATGCTCAGGTGCTGGAGGTGCTCCCGGCCCCGCTCCCCGGGAGAATCCGCCTGAGACTGAACGGCCTGGCCGATGTGGACTGTGACGGCGTGGTGCTGGCCATCCCAGCGCCCCAAGCGGCCGATCTGGTGGCCGGAACCTCACCCGAGCTGGGAGACGAATTGCGCCGCCAGGAGTGGGCATCGGTCGCGACCGTGTCGCTGGTCTACCCCGAGTCGGCCTTCTCAGCCCCCCTTCTTGGAAGCGGGTTTCTGGTGCCCAGGTCGCCGCGGCGCCGGGTGACAGCCTGTACTTTCATGGACCGCAAGTGGCCTCATCTGAGCAGGCCGGGCCAGGTCCTCCTGCGAGCCTCGGTGGGCAGCGCCGGCGACGATTCCATCCTCACCAGAGACGACACCACGGTGATAAGTTCCGTGCACAACGACCTGCGCTCGATGGTGGGGATATCGGCTTTGCCGAAGGCGGCGGTGGTGCGCCGCTGGCAGCCAGCGCTGCCACAGTACCGCGCCGGCCATCTGGCCTGGCGGGAGCGGGCGGCCAACCTGGCCGCCGCTCTGCCCATGCCGGTCGTGCTGGCCGGGGCCTCGTATCAAGGGATCGGGATCGCCGCCTGCCTGCAGTCCTCCACGGCCGCGGCGCGCCAGCTCTTCGACCGAGCCCAGCGCCAGGCCTCAGCGGGTGGCCCGGAGAGCACGTGAGCTCGGACGGCCCAGCTGAAAACGGGACCAAGCGCGTGAAGGCCGCATCATCTCCCTACCGAATGATGTCTTCCGAGGACCAGGCCAAAGCTCTGGATGCCGTGCGTGGACTGCTCTCCCTGATCGGGGAGTCCCCCGAGCGCGAAGGCCTCCTACGCACCCCCGAGCGGGTCCTTGAGAGCTTCCTGGAGATGACCGCCGGCTACCGGGACGATCCCGCCAGGATCCTGGCCGGGGCCGTATTCGAGGCTGCCGAGGCGGAGACGGTGGTGATCAGGAACCTCCAGTTCCACAGCCTGTGCGAGCACCACCTGCTGCCCTTCTACGGGCTGGCCCAGGTCGCGTACCTGCCGGCCGGACGCATCATCGGTCTGAGTAAGGTCCCGCGGCTGGTGGACTGCTTTGCCCGCCGGCTCCAGGTCCAGGAGCGGCTGACCAGGGAGATCGCGGAGGCGCTTCAGGCCGGGCTCGAGCCCCAGGGAGTCGCGGTGGTGCTGGAGGCGGAGCACCTGTGCATGGCGATGCGCGGGGTCGGCAAGCCCGGCAGCCGGGTGATCACCACCTCCACGACCGGCGTCTTCCGCCAGGACCAGGGGCGCAGAGATGAGCTCCGCCTGCTGCTGGGCCGGCAGGGATGACCATGCCGAGCCTGGGCGGTATCAGTCAGGCCCAGCTCCGGGAGCTGCTGAACGAGATGGGCCAGCCCGCCTATCGGGCCGAACAGATCCGCCTGCACGCATGGAGGGGCAGCGCCCTCGGCTTCGGGAAGATGGAGAACCTCCCGGCGCGGCTGCGCACCCAGCTCCACTCACGCCTCAGCTGGTCATCGCTGCAGCCGGTCGACTCCACGGTGGCCGACCGCGGGCTGACGGAGAAGTTGCTGCTCCGGGCCACCGATGGGCAGGAGGTCGAGGCGGTGATGATCCGTCATGAGGGCTCCCCTGCCTCCCGGCCGCGGCGCACGGTGTGCGTCAGCTCCCAGGTCGGCTGCGCCATCGGCTGCTCCTTCTGCGCCACCGGGCAGTTGGGCCTGCGGCGCAACCTGGAGGCAGGGGAGATCACCGACCAGGTTCTGGAGGCGGCCCGCCGCTGGGGAGCGAGCGGGCTAGGCCAGCCCACCAATGTCGTCTACATGGGCATGGGGGAGCCTCTGCAGAATTACTCGGCGGTGGTCTCATCGATACGGCTGCTCCAGGAGTGGGGAGTTGCTCCGCGCCGGGTGGTGGTCTCCACCAGCGGGCTGGTGCCGGAGATCGATCGCCTGGCCGCCGAGGGCCTCCCAGTGCGATTGGCGATCTCCCTGCACGCGACCTCCGACGAGGTGCGCGACCGCTTGGTCCCGCTCAACCGCCGCTACCCCATCGAGGATCTCCTGGCCGCCGGTCTGCGCTTCACCGCCCGCACCGGACGCAGGGTGAGTCTGGAGTACGTCCTAATCGCGGGGGTCAACGACAGCTCCCAGGACGCGGAGGGCCTGCGCCGGCTGGCGGCCCAACTGCACGGGCACGTCAACCTGATCCCCATGAACAAGATCCCGGGCAGCCAGCTGGCGGCTCCTCCCCTGGACCGGTGCCGCGCGTTCGCGGCCATGGTCGGCCCTCGGGCCACCATGCGCATCTCGCGAGGCGACCGGGCGACCGCCGCCTGCGGCCAGCTGCGGGCGGCCATGGAGGCGGATCGGCGCCGGCTCGAACGCACCGCTCTCCGCCTCGCGGCGAGCTCCCCATGACCCGGGCCGGCCGGCGCTGCTCCCGGCCGCCGGCGGCTGGAGTAGGGCCCGGCCCCCGCAGCCATCTGCCCACCTCCTCTCCCCGCCCGGTCAGCCCCCTTCGCTGGCTCGCCCCGTGAGCTTCCTGTACTGGGCCGGCCAGTGGAGGTTCGACCCCTCGGTCTGGATCGGCTGTGCGGTCGCGATCGCAGCCTACCGATGGTTTCCCGGAGCCAGCGCGGATCGCCGAGCTCTGACCTGGGTGTTGGGGATTGTCATCATCTTCGTGGCCCTGGAGTCGGCCATCGACATCGTGGGCGACAACTACCTCTTCAGCGTCCACATGGCCCAGCACCTGATCCTGGCCATGGTCGCCCCTCCCCTCATGATCCTGGGGCTCCCCCCACCCACGATCGATCTCCTGCTGCGCAGCCCCACTCGCCACGTCCTGCGGGTGATCATCTCCCCCTACTTCGCCGGCTCCGCCTACTTCGCGGTCCTGGTGGCCTGGCACTGGCCGCCGTTCTTCGACTACGCACTCACCAATCCTGCGGCGCACGTCGCCCAGCATCTGAGCTTCATCGCGGTGGGGCTGCTGTTCTGGTGGGCGGTGGTCGTCCACCGCCCCGAGGAACGCTGGAACCTCACCCCCTTGGGCGAGGTCGCGTATCTGACGGTGGGAGCGCTGCCGGCGGTGGTGGTCGGGCTGACTCTGGCCCTGCTGCCCCGCCCGGTCTACCTGGTCTACCTGCACCGCTCTTTGCTGTTGGGGGTGTCTCCCCTGCTGGACCAGCGCATCGGGGGAATGCTCATGTTCGCGTTCGACAACGTCCTGATGGTGGCGGTGGCGGGGTGGTACCTGTGGCGCATCTTCCCGACCGATGGAGCTGACGAGGCCCGGCTGCGTGCCCGACCCTGAGCTGGCGAAGCCAGCATCCCTTCCTCGGCACAGCCTCGTGAGCTCCAACACCGGTCCCACCCGCTGGCTGCCACTGTCCCTGGCCGGCCTGTGGCTCGTGGACGCCGGACTGCAGCTGCAACCAGGAATGTTCGGCCGCTCGTTCTCGGGCGATGTCATCTACAACGCGGCGCTCATGTACCAGCCGCAGTGGCTGGAGCGTTTCCTCTACTGGTCGGCCACTCTCCAGGCCCGGCATCTGGGGCTGATTTCCATCGGGATCGCCGTGGTCCAGACCACCATCGGCCTGGGCCTCCTGTGGCGCCCCACCCGTCGCTGGGCTCTTACGGTCTCCGTCGGCTGGGCCGGGCTGGTCTGGGTGTTCGGGCAGGGCTTGGGCTTCATGCTGACCGGCACCGCCCTGCTCGAGTTCGGGGCTCCGGGCTCAGCCATCCTCTACATCGTGCTGGCGCTGGTGGTCTGGAGCGAGTCCCGCGGCCGTTGGCCGCGATTAGCTCTCTGGGCGTGGTCGGGATTCTGGACGCTGGGGGCTCTGCTCCACATCCCCTGGCGCTACCCGGCGGCTGCTGTGCTTGGTTACAACCTGCAGACGGCGGCCCAGCTCCAGCCGGCGCGCCTGAGCGGCCTCGACTACTCGCTGGCCCGGGTCGCGTACACCCACGGCGTCTCGGCCTCCCTGGTCCTGGCGCTGGTCGAGCTGATCCTGGCCGCGTCCGTGTGGTTCCCTTCGATGCGTCGTCAGTCGATCTGGGCGGCAATCGGCCTCACCGCCGTCTTCTGGGTCCTCGGCCAGGCTATGGGTGGAATCCTGACCGGAGTGGCCACCGACCCCAACACCGGTCCGCCGGTCGCCCTGCTGGGGCTCTACCTGCTGAGCGCATCTCGCCACCCGGTCCGCTCCGTCGCTCCGGTGCCCGGTCGGCCCTCACCGAGGTGGGAACGTCGCCGGTGCCGGTCACGGCCGGACTGACGGCCCAGCTCGCGATTGAGGCCCGATTCGGGGCCACCACCTCAACGCCCAGGAAGGGCAGACGGCTGCCTGGCACGCCCACACAGCGCGCGACCTGGCTCAGCCACCCGTGCCCCCGCTCCCGCCGCCATGCAGAGCCTAAGCGGCTGCTCTGGCCCACCGTCCCTCACCGGCGCCGGTCGTCCTGGTGGCGACGGTGGATGTCCGCGAGTGGTTGGTCACGCCTCCACCCCGCCGAGAGCGAGGCCCTGGCCCGAATCCGCGGCGGCCGTGTCCTGCAACCCCGGTCGGGGAATGGCGCCCGGGCCTTCAACCTCGACAGCATCCCGGCCACCAGCATCCATGCCGACCGACGAACCGCCGTGCACCGCCGGTCATCACCGGGTCACCACTCGTCCTCTTCCTCCAATTCGTCGTCTGGCTCGTCTGCAAGAGAGTCGACCCGCGCCAGCTCCGGCGCCGGCGAGTCGCCCGCGGGAGCGGTCAGGGGCCCCACCAGATCCCGGGGATCTGGGGCAGGAGGATCGTGAATCTCCCAGACGCCACCCCGGCGAACCAGCAGATACCAGAGCCCATCCGGCCCGTAACGCAGCTGCACTCCCAACTGCTGGTTGGTGATCCTGTCACCGCGCTGGGAACTCGGGCCCGGGAGCAGAGCCATGGCTCTGCTCCCCGCCGCCAGTGTCTCGAGCGGGGCCCGCCCCAACGGCTGCTCCAACACGTCCAAGGCCGCCGACCCAGCCGCCCGCCAGGCCAGCGCCAGGCGCATCAGGATCCGGGGCGCCATCCCGGAGCGTCGGGCAAATGAGTCGAAATCCGATCTCCCGATGTGGCCGGAAGCGATGCGGGCGAGGTCGTCGTACTGGGGCAGGCTGAGGCCCCCATCTCCTCGGCCGCGGGTGAGTTGGAAAGCCCGCTCCGCGGCATCCCCAGCCAGCCAAGCCAGCCCCTCTTGAGTAACTCGCGCCTCGTCGCTGACGATCACCCCCGGGGGCCGACCCGGGCGATCCGGCGGTGGAAGCCCAGGCGGCAGCGGGGTTCCGGCTCTGGACGGCTGGAAGGCGACCCGGGCCTCCACCCCCGCATCGAGCCCGTCAGCCTTCGTCCCGACTGTCGGCCCCACCCCCTCGGCTGGCCGAGACCGCCGCGCCCGAACTCCGGCCAGCACCTGCTCGCGGTCGTGGCCGCGGAGCAGGAATATGGTGAAGGGATCCTGATCCATCCGATCTGCCACCAGGTAGCAGACGGCGGCCGCATGCTTGCAGGGATTGGCCCAATCGGGACAGCTGCAGGAGGGGCCGAGTTCGCCGGCCGCGGGCAGAAGGGAGACCCCAAGCTGGTCCAGCTCAGCCACGATGCCGGGATCGAGGGTGCCGTCCAGCAGCGCCGCGGCATGGCTGGCGCGGCCGGCTATCGCGGCGGTGACCCGGTCCCACTCCGCCGGCGTGAATTCCCGCACCCTCAGGCGCACCGTGTAGGGTTGCACTCGCGAACCCTGGACCAACGCCCGCACTTCCCCGGGCAGAACCTGCAGCTCCCCCACCGCTCCCCCGCGGGCGTAGGTGCGCCCCCGGGGGAGTCGGTTGCGGTCCAGGCGGGCGCGCTGCTCCAGCGCCTCCACCCAGGCTCCTCCCCACCAGGTCACCCCGAAGCGGGCGCCGCGGTGGCTCGGGCCGATGGCTGCCCGGCGGGGCTGGCGGGCCCACCCATCCCACTCGCGAGGGCTCATCCGGCTCGCCTCAGCGTCACCAGCTCCGAGAGCTGGGAGTCGGAGAGTTCGCTGATCCACGCCTCGCCGGCTCCGACCACCGATTCCGCCAGCGCCCGCTTCTGCTCCAGAAGCTCGGCGATGCGATCCTCCAGGGTGCCCTGACTGACCAGTTTGTGGACCTGGACCGGCCGATCCTGGCCGATCCTGTAGGCACGGTCGGTGGCCTGATCCTCCACCGCCGGGTTCCACCAGCGGTCGTAATGGATGACGTGGGTCGCTCGGGTCAGGTTGAGGCCCACTCCGCCGGCCCTGAGGGAGAGCAGGAAGACGGGCGCCACCCCCTGCTGAAACTCGGCCACCATGCGGTCCCGGCCCCGAGGCGGCACCCCGCCGTGGAGGAATAGGCTGGATACCTCCCTCTCCTTGAGATGGGCCTCCAGCAGCCTGGCCATGACCACATACTGGGTGAAGACCAGCACCGACTCGCCCTCGGCGGTGATGATGTCCAGGAGTTCGTCGAGTGCCGCCAGCTTGCCGGAGCGGCCCCGCAGCGGTCCGCGTTGGTGAAGGTACTGGGCGGGATGATTGCAGACCTGCTTGAGGGCGGTGAGCAGCTTCAGCACCAGGCCGCGACGCGCCATCCCCTCGCTGCGGCGAATCTCCTCCATGGTCTCCAGAACCACCGCCTCGTAGAGGGTGGCCTGCTCCTGGGTCAGGGCCAGCAGATGGTTGGTCTCGGTCTTGGGCGGCAGCTCAGGAGCAATGTCGGGGTCAACCTTGCGGCGGCGCAGCAGGAAGGGCCTCACCGAACTAGCCAGGCGCTCGCGCACCGCCTCATCACCATGGCGCTCGACGGGGATCGCCACCCCGGCATGGAAGTTCGCCAGCGAACCCAGCAACCCGGGAGTGGTCCAGTCGAGGATCGACCACAGCTCGGAAAGTCGATTCTCGATCGGAGTGCCAGTGAGGGCGAGCCGCACCGCCGCCGGGATCGTCCGCAGCTCGCGAGCGCCCCTCGAGAGTGGGTTCTTGACATGCTGGGCCTCGTCCGCAACGACCAGGTCCCAGTCGACCTCGGCCAGGCGGGCGCCGTCACGGCGAATCACACCATAGGTGGCCAGCACCACCTCGGTCTGGCCCAACTGCCCCAGATGCCGACCCCCGCCGTGGTAGCGGCGGACCACCAGCTCCGGAGCGAAGCGGTGCAGCTCGGTCTCCCAGTTGCCGAGCAGAGAGGCGGGGCAGACCACCAGGGCCGGCCCCAACTGACGGCTCAAATGGAGCGCTATCACCTGAATGGTCTTGCCCAGGCCCATGTCGTCGGCGAGGCAACCGCCCAGGCCCAGGTCGCACATGTCGCGGAGCCAGGCCAGGCCCCGCCGTTGGTACGGCCTCAGCATCCCGCTGAGACCGGGCGGCTCCGGCTCCTCATGGGGCTCGGCCGCAGTCTTGAGACGCTCCACCAGATCGGCGAGGCCCCCATGGACATCCATCGGGATCGGCTTGCCCTCGACCGCGATCAGACCGTCGCCCAGCACCGCGGCCAGCGCCTCGCCCGCACGCATCCGGGGAGCCGGCCGGCGCAGCTGGGCCAGGAGCTCCGGATCCAGCGTCACCCACCTGCCCCGAAGCCTGATCAGTGGCCGCTTCGCCTCCGCCAGCACCGCCATCTCCTTAGCGGTCAGGGGCTCACCGTCCAGGGTCACCGCCCAGCTAAACTCCAGCAGCTCGTCGAGCTTGAAGGTGACCCTGCCCGCCGCCGCGGGCGCGGGGGTGGTCGCCGACGCCCGAACCTCCAAGCTACCCGAGAGCTCCGCCGGCCAGAGCACTTCCAAACCCGCCGAGGCGAGCCCCTCGGCGGCCGGACCGAGCAGCTCTCCGACCTCCTCATCCTCCAGGGCCATACGGTCGGGACGAGCCTCGTCGATCAACCGCTGGAGCGGGGGCCAGGCCCGGGCTCCGCGGCGCAGCGCCAGCAAGAGGTCGGACTCGGCCGCCTCCCCGAAGCGTCGCAGCACCGGCGCCGGCGACGTCCACAGGTCGGCGGCGTCGACCACCAGGGAGGGATCGGCGTGGCTGCGAAGCTGGAGCACGGCTTCGAGTGACTCCTCGGGTCCATCTGGAAGCAACAACCGCAGACCGGGCCGGGCGCCCTCACGCAATCCCTGCGATGCCACCTCCAGCCACTCGCCCCAACCCGAGACCCGCACCGCCCTGGTGCTGGCGAATGCCGACTGGCCCATCACGAAGGGCGCGGCCTTGGTGCGGGGCATGGTGTCGGCGATCGCGTCCCAGCATTCCCTGATCAGCGACTCCGGGGACCTGACGCGGAGCGGCCGGCTGTCCGGGATCAGCAGAGCGTGGGCCTCGGGGGGAAAGGCTGCCGCCAGCTCATGGAGCCAGCGCTCATCGGAGATGTCCAGAGGGCCGGCACGCCACGCATCCAGGCCCTTTCCGCTCATCGCCGGCAGCAGCCGGCCGCGCGCCACCAGCCCCACCCCAGCCTTGAATGCCAACGCCCACGCTGAGAGCGAGGTGGTCGGCTCCGAATCGGCGGGCATGGCTGTGAGCAGTTCCAGCGCCTGAGCCACGGAAAGCAGCCGAACCGGTAGCACCGAACGTTGAAAGCGCGACCCGGCCCGCACCGCCAGCTCCAACTCGGCCGGCCGCGCCGACCCGCAACGAGTGGGAGGCGAGTAGAGCGCGAGCCGGCCCCGGCGCGGTGGGTCGCCGGGGACGAAGACGGCCTCGCCTAGACGGTTGCTCAACACAGCCACCAGCCTACCGGAGCGACCCCGTCCGACCGGCTGGCGCCGGCAGCGGCGACATCCCTACCGTCCGGGTCCGCGGGGCATCCACGCCTTGGTCACCCCGAACACGGCGCGATGGCCCGGCCCCAGTCGTCAGCACGACCGGCTTCCTCCATCCGGCGGATGCCATCCGTCTCCGCCTGATGAGACTCAGCTAGCCGGGTATTCCGCACATGAAGGGCGGTGGGCTAGTGCGGCCCCATGCCCGGCAGTAGCGGTCTAGTAGCGGGCTTGGCGAGGGTCGACATCAAGGAGCTGTAGTAGCCGCGCTTGCAGTGGGAGTGGTTGTGGGATCTGGGCCTGGACGGTGTCGGTGGCCGGCACGAGCCGGAGGGTGGAGAGGGCGGTGAAGACCAGTTGTGCAGTGGGTCTGGCTGCTCGTCCGGCCCAGAGTCCGGGGAGTTTGACTGTGGGGTTCAGGGCGAGGCGGACGGCACGTTCGACGAGGCTAAAGATCAGCAGCGCGAGACAGATCACGCTGATTAGCGCTTCGATGCGTCGGTTGTTCTTCAGGAACACGGGGGCGACCGCAAGCGGGCCTTTGAAGTTGCGGTTGCGCCGTTCGACGGTTTCTTGGCCTTTGTAACGAAGCAGGACCGCCGCTGTGTCGGCGTGGGTGGGGTCCAGGTTGGTCAGCAGCGCATACCAGCCGTCTGCGGCCGCGTCGGCATCGAGGGCGGTTTGGTCGAAAGACCATGACAGCGTGGGCTTACCCGCAGGGCTTGTGCCGACCTGGCTGATCAGGAACAGGGTGACCTTGCGGGCCCGGGTAATGGCCAGGATCCGTTCGCTGACTTCCTTTTCGGTGGGGTAGTGCCGGCTGCCGAGCCCGCGCGTCAGCCGCCCCAGGTCGGCTCGGGCGCGGTCGAGTTTCTTCTCCCGGGCAACCCTGGCTGCGCCGGCCCGGGCCGAGGAGTACACGAACACCCGGCGGAGCACCAGTACCGGATCGGACTTGCGTTTCCCGGCCAGGGTCATGGTGTCTTCGCTGACCCGCCAGGTACCCCGTTCCGTCGGGTCCTTGCCGTGGTCTCGTTCGGCGATGTAGTCCACCCGGGTGGTCGCAGCCAGGTCGCAGCTGGCGAGCACCGTGGTCGGGACGTAGGTCTTGCCGGCAGGGGCGATGAAGGTGACGCTCGCCTCGGTGAGGGCGGCCAGGTTGTCATAGGAGACGAGCTTGGAGTCGCCGACCATGAGGAAACGCCGCTCGCCGGCGACCCTGCGGAGCGCCTCCATAGCGGGGACAACCTGGGCGACCTCACCCGCTCCGCCGTCGAAGACGCGGTGAAAGATCGGTAGGGCGCCATCGGCGGTGACTCCGAAACCGGTCTGGATCTGCTTGAGATCATCGCGGCGGTCCTTCGGGTGACCCCAGCGTGGCTGGGCGAAGCCGCCTTCGGGGTCGGGGTAGGCGCCAAACAGGCTGATCGAGGTCATGTCCCAGTGGATCCGGGACACGTCGACACCGAAGGCGGTGATGGCGGCGACGCCGACCGAGCCGACGATGCCGCCGAGCTCGGGGGCGACCGCGTCCAACGCCCGGCCGATGCGGTCGTCGTTGAGGGTGTCGGCGGCCAGGTCGAAGACTTCGGGCACCGCGAAGGCGCCCGCCCAGTCCTGGACGTGAACGAGTGGCGTCGGGGAGGTCAGCCGGTTAGCGATGAGTGCCTCGATGACTTGCCCGTGGGTGGCTATCGCCAGCTCGCGGATCGGGCAGGCCCGGTCGACGATGCCGGCGATGTCCAGGCGCCGGCAGAACGCGGCTATCACCGGGAGCGCCCCGAGCGCCTTGTCCACACTGGCTGGCCCGTAACTGGCGTATCGGTTGAGCACGGCGGGTCTCCTCTCCTGAAGGGCACACTTCCTGCCCGGAAGTGTATATGCTTCCGGGTAGGAATCGTTGGAGGTGAAGGACGTGTCAAAAATGGTCGAACCGGGAGCGCGTCACCGACGGGCCCAAGCGCGCATCGCCAGCGAGCTCGGGGAGATCGGCTTCGCGTTACCCGGCAGCCTGGTGTGGCGAAGCAGCGCCTGCGGCACACCAGGCTGCCGCTGCCATGCTGACCCACCGGCACTGCACGGTCCCTACCTGAGCTGGACCCGAGCCGTCGCCGGCAAGACCGTCACCCGCAAGATCACCGAAGACCAGCAGCGGATCTACCAGGGGTGGTTCGACAACGCCCGGCGGCTTCACCGCCTGGTCACCGAACTGCAGGCGCTATCCCTGCAAGCATTTGAACAAGCGGAAGGCTCCAGTCGACGCTCCTGACCCCTCCGGGACGGCGCCTACAGTCGCAGCCCCACCCCTACCCTGAGTCCACCTGATCGCATGTGCGGAATACCCGGCTAGCCGCCACGCCTATGGGATCGGCCCCAGACCCGACCTGTTGCCCCGCCTTCCCCACCGGCGTCGGTTTCCGACTACCGCCCGGCAGCCGCCGCCCGTACCGCGCCTCGCCCAACCGGTCCTGCGGGCGCAAAAAAAGAGACCCGGCGATGACCTACTCTCCCACCCCGTCTCCAGGGCAGTACCATCGGCGCTGACGGGCTTAACTTCTGTGTTCGGAATGGGTACAGGTGTTTCCCCGTCGCTATCGTCACCGG
>JAJYPP010000057.1 GCA_021795235.1 bacterium | reverse complement strand
CCTGACGCCGGCAGCCACTTCAGGTACACGGAGAGAAGCAGGATCAGCACGATCCCGAACCAGAAGCTCGGTATGGACAGTCCGAAAAGAGCCAGCCCGTTGCTGGCATAGTCGGCCGCTCTCCCCCGCCGGACAGCCGCCACCACCCCGGTCGGAATCCCCAGCAGTAGCGCCACCAGCATGGACAGCGCGGTCAGCTCGAAGGTGATCGGGAATGCGTTGCCGAGCTCCTCGGTGACCGGCATCCCGGTGACCGGGGATGCCCCCAGATGGCCTGTGACAACCTGCCCCACCCAGTCCACGTACTGGACCGGCAGGGGCTTGTCCAGGCCATATTCACGATTGATCGCGGCCAACGCGGCCTGGCTGAAGTTGGTGTTGCCGGTGAGGGCGGTGGCGGGGCTCCCTGGAACAGCCCTCACTCCCAGGAACACCACTATTGAGGCGATTACCAGGGTGAGCAGGGAGATCCCGCCCCGCCGCAGGATGTAGACCCTCACCGGCCGCCCGTCCCGGTGAGAACCGCTCCTGCGGCGGAGCTGCTCGGGATCCCGCCTGCCATCAGGCGGCCAGGCCCACCGAGCCCAGGTGCAAAAGCCCGTCAGGGGTGAACCCGAGTCCAACCACTGACTTGGGGTAGGCGATCTGGTTGGTCAGGTGGAAGAGGTAGATGATGCCGTTGTACTGCAGCATCGCCTGCTCCGCCTGGTAGTAGAGCGCCTTGCGGCGACTGACGTTGGTGGTGGCCCGAGCCTCGGCCAGCGGGGTGACGATCGAAGACGGTCCCGCCCCGGTGTAGTCGAAGGCACTTCCCTGGGTGTAGAAGGGAGAGGTGTTCTGGTCGGGGTCGACCCTTCCAGACCAGCCGATGTCGAAGAGCTGGTAGTTGCCGGCCTGTGCGGTCGACAGAGCGGTCGTGAACTCGGTCGGCTGGACCGTGATCTTGAAACCTGCGGCCGCTGCCTCGGTCGCCTGGATCTCTCCCTGGGTCACGTTGACGGTCCCGGTCGGGACCATCAGGGTCAGCGCGATCGGGGTCTTGACCCCCGACTCCGCGACGAGCTTTTTGGCCTCAGCGATGTTGGGGCCGGGGCAGCTGAGCTTGGTGTAGTAGACGCTGCTCGGGCTGATGGGCCCGCAGCCGACCACGTTGCTGCCGGCGTAGGCGACCTGGTTTATGGTCTGCCGGTTCAGGGTGAGCGCGAGCGCCTCCCGCAGAAGCGGGTGAGTGGCCAGCGGGTTGTTGGCGGGAGTGGCCGGCTTGGTGCTCCCAGCACCATTGGTCACGTTGATGTCCATCCCCTCGTAGCCGTTGGAGGTCAGCTGCTTGGTGGCGTAGGACGAGTTCTGGGTCAGCAGCTTGTAGTCGTTGGGTGCCAGGCATCCCGGGCCCGCCACGTTGATCGAGCCGGCCAGAAGGTCCGAGTAGCAGGTGCTGGGGTCCGTGATCGCCTGGAAGATAAGGGTCTGGATGTGCGGAGCGCCCCCCAGCAGGGTCGGAATCCCCGCGGCTGAGCCATTGAAGTACTTGGACTTGGTCAAGATCACCTCATTCAGGGACGGACGCGCCTTGAATGCGAAGGGGCCGACACAGACCGGGTCCTCGAAGAAGTTGCTTCCCTCACGGGCCAGCGCGGTCGGCGACATGATGATCCCGGAGCGCGCCGCCAAAATGCTGGTGAGGGGGGCGTCAGGGGTGCTGAGGTGCAGCTGGAATGTGTTCGAGTTCACCACCGACACGCTGCTCACGGGCTTGAGGTTGGCCGCCCGGGCCGAGGTCGGGAGGGTCTTGTCCCGGTCCAACGAGACCTTGACCGCCTGCGCGTTCAAGGGGGTACCGTCGTTGAACTTGAGCCCCTTGCGAAGCTTGATGGTGTAGAGCAGGCCCCCGTCGCTGATCGTCGGCATCGAGGCGGCCAGCACCGGCACCACCGCCATCTGCTGGTTGATGCCGTACAGGCTGAGGCACATGTTGGTGAAGATGATTCGGCCCACCAGGGAGCCTTCGGTGGACGGGTCGAGAGCGGTCGGGGCGTTGGGTAGCCCAACGGTCAGGGTTCCCCCGTTCTGCACCTTGCTGGTGGAGGGGGTCTTGCTGGTGGTGGCAGGGGTCGAAGAGCAGGCTGCAAGCAGCACCGACCCGGCCGCCACAACCGCCCCCGCTCTCAAGGGACGCGGGATACTGGACAGTAAGTTCATGGGTTCCTGGTTGCCTCCTATGGACTGATTTGCCGGACAACCGGCAGCTTCTGTTGGCTGTCGCAACCGCCGCCGCCTATCACGGTGTCACTGTCACGAGCCCCCTCGCTGACCGCTGACGCACGGGTCGCCCGGCATCTGGCCGCCAGCGCGACGGTCATTAAGTCCTCACCTCCGAGTCACCGCCTGAATCTCTCGAACTTCCCTCCTCCAGCCTGCGAGCTGTCCCAAGCCAACGACTTTCACCCCCAAGAGGAGCCTCGCTAGCGCCCTTTGGCCTGCAAATTTGAGGGCTGCAGTGTATACCATCCACCAGGCCTTCGCCACCCAGGCATGACGAGCGCTCGGATGGCGAATTCGCACCCATCGCGGGGGAGCTTCGGGAGCCCGCCTATGCCCGGGGCGCCGACTAGCCACACCCGTCAAAGGTGGCACCAGGGACCACGAGCCTCCTCCCATTTCTCGGTCCCACCCACCTTTCCCGACCGGTCCTCCGGCCTGACCTCCGACGCTGACACGGGACTGCTTGACGGACCCGTATCACTGGTGTACAGTCCACCAGCATGTCCCGCTCCGGCCGCGCCGGCCATGAGCGGGCGGCGAGTGGGGCGCTCCCCATCAGCTGGCAATCCAAGGGCACTGGTGCCCAGTAAACCGGGCGGAGCACCGCCGAACCAAGGAGGTTGACTGTTCTATGAGGTTGGCCACGATTAATACCCCGCAGGGACCTCGGCTCCATGTCCGCGGCCGTTCCGGCTACGTGGATGCCGCAGCCGAGACCGGCAACGGTGCCCTGGCCAGCATGACCACGGCTCTTGCCGCCGGCGCCGCCGCCTGGGAGCAGCTCCGGTCGCTGGAGGCGCGTGACGGGCGCCAGGTGGAAGAGTCCGAGTACGCGGCTGTGGTTCCCGATCCACCGCGCGTCCTCTGCCTGGGAGTGAACTACAGCGAGCACGCCTTGGAGACCGGTCGCACCGTGCCAAAGTGGCCAGAGAGCTTCGTCAGGGGCGCTGACAGCCTGACCGGCCCCTTCGCCGACCTGGTCCACCCGGCCCTTACCGAGCGTTTCGACTACGAAGGCGAGCTCGGCATTGTCATCGGTCAGGGGGGCCGCTACATCCCGGCGGAGAAGGCGCTCGACGCCATCGCTGGCTTCGTGGTCTGCAACGACGGGTCGGCCCGGGACTGGCAGCGGGCGGGCACCCAATGGACTCCCGGCAAGAACTTTGACGCCACCATGCCGTTGGGGCCCGACCTGGTAACTGTCGACGAGGTGGACGTCTCCGATGTTCAGCTCACCACCAAGGTGAATGGGGAGGTCAGGCAGTCGGCCAGGACGTCTCAGATGCTAGTGAACGTGCCGCGAGCGATCGAGTTCTTCTCATCCTTCACTACTCTGCGCCCCGGCGACGTCATCGCCACCGGCACGCCTGGAGGGGTTGGCATCGGACGGCAGCCTCCACTCTTCCTGGTGCCAGGCGACGTTGTTGAGGTGACCATCGAGGGCGTCGGAACCATCCGCAACCGGGTGGTGGCCGAGAAGTCCGAAGGAGTCTCACGAACCTGGGTACCGGCCGTAGCATCGGGTCCGGGCCTCTAGAACCGGTCGCGTCGAAGAGAAGGGAGGGCGCAACATGCCATCGTTGAACGCAGACCCCGAACATCGGAGCCTGGCGCCGCCGGGAGTTTCAGGACTACTTGGCAGTCTGCTGGTGGCGGGGACTACCCGTCCCTCGGCAGCCGCCTCTGGAAAGCCAGAGACATGACAGTGGCGGACCTGACCGCCACCAGCCCGATACCGATGGAGGTCACTCACAACCCATGACCGCTTTACGAAGATTGCCGCATGCAATCAAGGTCGGCGCGATTCTCGCCATTGGCGGGATCCTGCTGGCCGCCTGCTCTTCCACCACCACCAGCACCAGTTCCACAGGCAAATACCCACTCGTCATCGCCGACCTGGCTCCCTTCACCGGAGTGGACGCAGCTCTCGGTGGTTTCTACGAAGCCTCATGCCTGGCCGCGACCAAGGCGATGAACGAGGCCGGGGGCGTGCTCGGACACAAGCTCACCTGCGCCACCTTCGACACCAGGGGTGACCCAGCCGACGCTGTCCCGGCGACCAACCAGATGTTCGCGACAGAGCCGCACCTGGCGATGGTCATCGGATGCACCTCAGATGAGGCGGCCTCCGTCGTTCCCATCATCAACTCCAAGAAGATGGTGATGTTCTGTATGACCGGGCAGTCGCAGTTCGATCACGTGCATTACCCCTACTTCTTCCGGTTGGTGCCTCCGGACCTGGCGGAGTCCTACGCGATGGTCGCGATCGCCAAGTACTACAAGCACTACACCCGAATCGCGATGGCCTTCGGCAATGACATCGGCTCCCAGACCTTCGTGCAGCCGGCTATCCAGTCACTCAAGAAGGCGGGGATCACGCTGACCGCCAACGTCACCCTCGACCTGACCGCCACCACCTTCCGGACCGAGGCTGAGACCGTGGTAGCGAGCCACCCCCAGGCGATCATGACCGAGGCCCTGGGGTCCGCAGACGCCACCTTCCTCTCCGAGGTCAAGCAGCTGAACGGGGGCAAGATGATCCCGGTCATCGGCACCTCGGCCACCATCTCCCCGGCCTGGTTCTCCTCGGTGGCGGGAGCGGTGGGCGCCTCGACTCTCGCCCAGAACTACGTGGCCGACAACCTGGTCACCGCCACCTCAGGACCGGAGTACACACCGTTCTACGACGCCATGCAGGCGGTCAAGAACCAGGTCAAGAGCCTGGATGCGGGCAGCCTTCAGACCCTGCTCTCAGGTCCCGGCGCAGTTCACCTCTTCGATGGGATGAACCTGGCAGCTCTGGCGATGCTGATGGCCAAGAGCACCAACCCCAGCGTCTACAAGGCTGACATCCTCAAGATCGGGGATGGCGTCCCGGGCGCGGTGGTGGTCCACAGCTTCGCCCAGGGCAAGGCAGAGCTGGCCAAGGGCAAGGCGATCCGCTACATCGGCCCCGGTGGTCCCACCAGCTTTGACAGCTACCACGACTCACCGGGCATCTTCCAGGTGGACGGGTACCAGGCCAACGGCAACGTCGTCGTTCTGGCCGGGATCACCACCGCCCACTACCGGGCTGTGCAGTAGCCAGCCAGTAACATCGGCCCTCTCCCGGGTGGGGCAGCCGCTGCCCCACCCGGTCCACTCTCAGCCAGGAAACCAATTCACTCCATGAGTCTCTTCATCGAATCAATCGGCTTTGGGCTAATCACCGCGTCGGTCTTGGCCATCGCCGCGGTCGGCTTCACCGTCCAGTTCGGGGTCACCGACGTCCTCAACTTGGCCTACGCATCGGTGATGATCTGCAGCGCTTACGTGGCCTACCTCATCAACCAGCTCGGTCATGGCCAGTCGATCTGGTTGGCGATGGTCGTCGCCGCCGCCTTCGGCGCCGTCGTCTCCCTGGTGCTCAACAAGTACATCTACGCGCCATTTCAGCGTCGGGGCACGTCGCCCGTGGCAGTGGTCATCGTCTCGCTTGGGGTGTTGCTCATAATCGAGTACTTGGTGCAGGCGTTTGAGGGCGCTGCCAACGTTTCCTACACCATGACCCAGGGCGCAACCCTCAACTTTCTCGGCCTCACCCTGACGGTTGTGCAGTTGGCGATCATGGGTCTGAGCGTGGTGTTCATGATTGGTCTGCACCTGTTGCTACGCTACACGCGCTTCGGCAAGGCCATGCGAGCCACCGCCGCCGACCGCGTGCTGGCTCGCAACTGCGGCATCCGCACCGATCGCGTGATCACCCTCGCCTGCCTTCTGACCGGGGCACTGTGCGGGGTGGCCGGCACCGTTTTTGCGATCAACACCGGAAGTTTCGGCGCCACCAGCGCCGACCTGTTTTTGGTGCTCATCCTGGCGGCGGTCTTCCTGGGAGGCCCGGGCCAACCCTACGGCGCCATGCTGGGAGCGCTGGTAATCGGGGTCGTCACCGAGGTCAGCGCCTCGGTCATCACCGCCGACTACAAGTATGTTCCCGCCTTCGTCATCCTCCTGGTGGTCCTGGCGGTCCGTCCGCGAGGACTGTTCAGCGCCGGCACCCTGAACTGAACTTGTGGGCACACCACCATTGAATCGGCCCGGCTTTCACCTTAAGACCGCAACTTCACCAAGGAGGTACATTTAGTGAGCCAGGCCACTCTCTTCTACCTGGCCAACCTGCTCATCTACGGCGCGGTGGACGTGATCGCCTGCCTGGGACTATCCATGCAGTTTGGAGTCGCCGGGATCAGCAACTTCGGGTACATCATCTTCCAGTCTGCTGGCGCATACACGGCTGCGGTGCTGTCCCTACCCCATGACACCGCCAACGGCGGCTTTCAGAGCTACATCGGCGGCTTTGGACTGCCCTTTCCGATCCCGCTCCTGGGCGCGACTGTGGTCGGGGGCTTGGTGGCCCTGCCGTTCGCGATCCTGGTCGGCCGCCGGCTCACGGGTCACGTCGCCGCCATCGGACTGCTGGTCACCGCGGTGATGGCCAACCTCTTGGTCACCAACTTCGTACCCCTTTTCAATGGGGCGGCCGGCCTGTCAGTGGTGCCGCAACCCCTGCAGAACCTGCTCAACCCTCAGACCCAGACCTACCAGTGGATCTATGGAGCGGTTGGCGCCGTGATCGCGGTCTTGGTGTACCTGCTCTTCCGCCGCATCACCGAGTCTCCCTACGGGCGGAGCATGCGGGCCATGCGCGATAACAGCGTCGTGGCCAACGCCCTGGGCAAGGACTTGCTCAGCATGAGGACGGCGATGCTGGTGCTGGGCGGGATGGCGGCGGGCCTTTCGGGCGGGATCCTGGTGGGCTTCATCACCCTCTGGGATCCGGGCGCCTGGGGATATGCCGAGACCATCGTGCTGTTCGCAGCCATCATCATCGGGGGCACCGGTAACCACAAGGGAGCGATCCTGGGCGCGATCCTGGTGCCGGTCGGGTTCGAGGAGGCGACCCGCTTCATCCCCTCGTCCCTGGGCCCTCCCGGGATGATCCCGGCACTTCAGTGGGTCGCCATCGGCCTTCTGATCGTGGGCTTTCTGTGGTTCCGGCCCCAGGGCATCATCCCCGAACCTAGGCGCCGCATATTCGCCCGCGCTCAGGCCAGGCTGGCGCATGCCAGAGGCGATCAGTCACCTCAAGCCACTCTCGCCACGGCCGCGAGCCCGCCTTCCGGATCGCCGGCTGCGAGCGGCGGGGCCATCCTCTCCACCGAGGGCGTGGTGGTCAGCTTCAGCGATGTCCGGGCGGTCGATGGCGTCAGCATCTCGGTGGGCCGGGGAAGGCTCACCGGCCTCATCGGTCCCAACGGTGCGGGGAAGTCGACCCTGCTGGCGGCGCTGGCGGGGACCGTGCCCATCGCCGAAGGCAGGATCATCTTCGACGGCCAGGACGTCAGCCGTGTGCCGGCCTATCTGCGGGCCCGCCTGGGGCTGGTGCGGACCTTCCAGCTGGCCAGCGAATTCAAGCGCCTGACCGTGGTTGAGAACCTTCTCTCCGCGGTACCGGCGCAGAGTGGCGACACCCTGCGCGGCGCTCTCCGGGGTCGCCGCTACTGGGAGCACGACGAGCTGGAGGCGATCGAAGAGGCAAGGGATCTGATGGACCACTTCGGCCTGCTCGAATACGCGGACTCCTACGCCGGCAATCTCTCCGGCGGCCAGCGTCGTCTGGTCGAGATCATGCGGGCGATCATGGCCAAGCCCAAACTGCTCCTCCTTGACGAGCCCATGGCTGGCATCCACCCCACTCTGGCAAGGACGATCGGCAGGCACCTGCAGACCCTCTGTGCACAGGGCATGACCATCCTGCTGGTCGAGCACGAGTTGGGCTTTATGGATGAGTTCTGTGATCCCGTGATAGTCCTCGCCGAAGGGCGGGTGCTCGCCGAGGGCACCATGGGCGAGCTGCGCGGGCAGAGCGAGGTCGTGGAGGCCTACCTTGTCGGCTGAAGAAACATCGAACGCAAAGAGCACCCAGGGGGCTGCCCTCGCCACCGAGTTGCTGTCGGCTGGTTATGCGGGCAGGGCCGTGGTTCAGGAGCTGTCCATCCGGGTTGAACCCGGTGAGGTCGTCTCGGTGGTCGGACCCAACGGATCCGGCAAGAGCACCCTGCTCAAGGCACTGGTTGGGGTGGTGCAGGTTCTCAGCGGCAAGGTGTTGCTGGACGGTAAGGAGATCACCAACTGGGCTCCCGACGCGGCGGCGCGCGCGGGCATCGGCTACGTACCCCAGATCGACGACGTCTTCGCTCCTCTGACGGTGCGGGAGAACCTGGAGATGGGAGGCTACCTCCTCCCCCTGCGCGAAGTGCCCGGGCGGATGACTCACGTGCTGGAGGTCTTCCCGCAACTGGCGCGGATGCTCTCGCGTAAGGCGGGACAGCTGTCGGGAGGCGAGCGCAAGATGCTGGCCATGGGACGGGTGCTCATGCTGCAGCCCCGGGCCTTCATCCTCGATGAGCCGACCGCCAACCTGGCGCCGGCGCTGGCCAACACGCTGTTGGAAGACCACATAAGGCAGCTGAGTGCAACCGGAGCTTCGGTCTTGGTGGTCGAGCAGCGGGCGCGCGCCGTCCTGGCGATCTCAGATCGCACCTATGTGCTGACCGGTGGTCGTTGCCGGCTTGAGGGGACTCCAGCAGAGCTGCTGGCGAGCCCAGACTTCGCTGACACATTCCTCGGCGGCACCCGACACGCCTCGGAGCCGGCAGCGGAGTGACCCGGCGGTGAGAGCCAGATTCCACCGATCTGAACCGACCATGGCAGGCGATCCGGCACCCTCTGCGGCGGCCCAGGGCGGCCCCATCCCGCCGGTGCGATGGGGAGCCAACGGCATCGACGCACGGGGGCGCGGACGGATGGATGGCTCGGCTACCCCAACTGACCCCGCGGGCCGCCTGGCGCCACGGCGGTGGGGACGCTGCACGCTGACCTCGAACTGGCGCTTGGACAGCGTCAGCCCGGCCGGTGTGGCGCTTCACTGGGCGTCCCCCAATGGTTGATTCCAGCGGCTCGACCCAGCTCCCCGGCGCTCGGGTCGCCAGAGAGTGGGAGCGGCCGGACTCTGCGGTGGTCGCCCATCTCGGGGAGATCCCCGCCGCGGTGGTCGCCGACTGCATGTACCGCACCGGGGCCATGGGGGCGGAGATCCGGTCAGTTTGGCGCGGCGGTCGGCTCTGTGGACCGGCCCTGACGGTGCTCGTCCGCAGCGGCGACAACGCTCGTATCCACGAGGCTATGGGCCTGGCTAAGGTAGGTGACGTGCTGGTCGTGAACGCCCAGGGCTCACTGGCCCACGCGGTTTTCGGCGAACTCATGGCGACTCGAGCCCGCGCAGTGGGAATTGCCGGCCTGGTGGTGGACGGCGCGGTCCGCGACGTGGCCGACCTCGAGCTCATGAAATTCCCCGTCTTCAGCGTGGGAAGCAGCCCGGGGGGGCCCACCAAGGAGGGGACCGGAGAGGTCGGATATCCGGTCGCATGTGGCCGGGTGGTGGTCAATCCGGGCGACATCGTGCTGGCAGACGACGACGGGGTGGTGGTGGTCCCGCGAGAGGCCTCCGCTGCGGTGCTGGCCGCCGCCCGGGAGCGACTGCACCAGGAAGCGGAAAAGCGGGTAGCCGCCCAATCCGGTCGCCCTCTTGTCTAGGCACCACTCTCCTGCGCCAGCCCCATCGTCATTGGGGGCATCTGGTTGCGGTGCGCCCCACCCCGGCCGGCCCTGGCAGGCTCGCACCGACCAGAAGGGAAATGCCGTCTCCGCAGGTCCCGTCGGTGGTACACTGGTAGTGGTGGGCCTTGGTATTTCTAACGCCAAGCGCCAGCTTAGAGGCCTAGTCAACACGAGCATGGCCGTCGGACACGGCAATGGGGAGCCGAAGAGATGCCGGAGTTGAGGTCCGAAACAGCGCAAGTTGCGGGCGAGCGTGCCCAGATCTCCGGCGGACACCTGGTGGCGCGCGCACTGCGCGCCGAGGGCATCGAGGTCATCTTCACCCTCTGCGGCGGTCACATCATCGACATCTACGATGGTTGCCTTGACGAGGGCATCAAGATCGTGGATGTCCGCCACGAGCAGGTGGCCGCCCACGCCGCCGACGGGTACGCCAGAGTGACGGGCATACCCGGATGCGCAGTGGTCACGGCTGGTCCCGGCACCACCGACGCGGTCACGGGGGTGGCCAATGCCTTCCGCGCCGAGAGCCCCATGCTCTTGATCGGGGGGCAGGGCGCGTCCAGCCAGCACAAGATGGGCTCGCTGCAGGACCTGCCGCATGTGGACATGCTCCGCCCCATCACCAAGTTCGCCGCCACCGTGCCCACCACATCCCGGGTCGCCGACATGGTGTCGATGGCGTTTCGAGAGTGCTTCCTGGGGGCACCGGGCCCCTCCTATCTCGAAATCCCCAGAGACGTGCTGGACGCCAAGGTGGACCTGGACCAGGCGGTGATTCCCGCGCCCGGGCACTCCCGGGCCTCCACCCGCAGCCTCGGTGACCCCGCTGACATCGAGCGCCTGGCCGACCTGATCAGCCATGCTCAGCGCCCCTGCATCCTCCTCGGCCAGCAGGTGTGGACCTGCCGCGCTGCCGAGCAGGCGCAGGCGCTCTGCCGCGAAGCCGACATCCCCGCCTTCATGAACGGGGCAGGTCGCGGCACCCTGCCACCCGGCGATCCCCATCACTTCCAGCTGACCAGGAGGTACGCCTTCGACAGGGCTGACCTGATCATCATCGTCGGCACCCCCTTCGACTTCCGCCTCGGCTACGGCCGCCGCCTCAATGCAGAAGCCGCGGTTGTCCAGATCGACCTCGACTACCGCACCGTGGGCCGCAACCGCGACGTCACCCTGGGGATGGTCGGTGACTGCTCCGTGATTCTGGACGGGGTGCGACAGGCTCTCTCCGGTCGGATCTCCAAATCCCGGTTGGACCACCACGAGTGGCGGCAGGAGCTGCGTGCGGAGGAGGATCGCCTGGAGGCTGCCCGTCAGTCCAAGCTGCTTTCTGACTCGACCCCGATCCATCCCATGCGGGTGGCCCACGAGATCCACCAGTTCCTCACCGACGACACCATGTATATAGGCGACGGAGGAGACGTGGTCACCACCGCGGGGCAGGTGGTCAAGCCCCACCTGCCCGGTCGTTGGATGGACCCCGGCCCTCTGGGCACCCTGGGGGTGGGGATCGGCTTCGCCATGGCGGCCAAGCTGGCCCGCCCGGACCAGGAGGTCTTGTGCTACTTCGGTGACGGCGCTCTCAGCCTCACCGGTTTCGACTTCGAGACCATGCTCCGCTTCAATCTGCCTTTCATAGGTGTGGTGGGCAACAACTCCTATATGAACCAGATCCGGTTCGGGCAGCTGGCCCGCTACGGCAGCGAGCGCGGCGAGGTCGGCAACAAGCTCGGCGACCTACCCTACGGCCGATTCGCCGAGGTCTTGGGCGGGTACGGCGAGGAGGTTCGCGATCCCAAGGACATCCGCCCCGCCCTGGAGCGAGCCCGAGCGTCGGGCAGGCCCTCCCTGATCAACGTCTGGGTCGACCCCGATGAGTTCGCCTCGGGAACCATGAACCAGACCATGTACAAGTGAGGCGGCCCAAGAGCCCGTCCTCCCAGGACCAAGGGGAGTCGTTATGAGCAAGGCATTGCAGGGAGTCCGCGTGGTGGACATGACCCATGTCCAGGCCGGCCCCGTATGCACCCAGATGTTGGCCTGGTTGGGTGCTGACGTGATCAAGATCGAGCCCCCAGGACGCGGCGACGTCACCCGCTCGCAGCTGCGTGACATCCCCGACGTGGACAGTCTCTACTTCACCATGCTCAACTCCAACAAGCGCAGCCTGAGTCTCAACATCAAGCACGAACGTGGCCGGGAGATCCTCTGGGAGCTGCTGCGCCGATCCGACGTGCTGGTGGAGAACTTCGGGCCCGGCGCCCTGGACCGCCAGGGGATCACCTGGGAGAAGCTGCAGGCTGAGGCTCCCCGCCTCATCTACGCTTCCATCAAAGGGTTCGGGCCCGGCAGCTACGAGAACGCCAAGGCCTACGAGACGATCGCCCAGGCGATGGGCGGATCCATGAGCACCACCGGCTTCGAGGATGGACCGCCCACATCCACCGGGGCTCAGATCGGCGACTCGGGATCAGCGGTGCACCTGCTGGCGGCGATCCTGGCCGCCCTGCTGCAGCGCCACCAGACCGGGCGGGGCCAGCGGGTCCAGATCGCCATGCAGCACGCCGTCCTCAACCTTTGCCGAGTCAAGATCAGAGATCACCAGCGGCTCCAGCACGGTCCGCTGGCCGAGTACCCCAACTCTGAGTTTGGGCACACCGTTCCCCGTTCCGGAAACGCCTCGGGAGGCGGCCAGCCCGGCTGGGCGCTGCGCTGCCGGCCGGGCGGACCAGACGACTTCATCTACGTGATCATCCAACCTCATGTGTGGGAGCGCCTGGTGCGGCAGATTGGCAGAGAGGACCTGCTTGGGGACCCCGCCTGGGACACCGCCGAAGGGCGCCTCACCCACCTCAACGAGGTCTTCGCCACCATCGAGGCATGGACCATGCAGCACAGCAAGTGGGAGGTCTTTGACCAACTGAACGCGATAGACGTTCCCTGCGGCCCGGTCTTCGACACCGGCGACATCGTCCAGGACCAGTCCCTGCGCGACAGCGGCATGATAGTGGAGGTCGACCATCCCGAGCGCGGCACCTATATCAACGTGGGCTGCCCGCTACGACTCTCGGACTCGCCGGTGGAGATCAGCCGGGCGCCGCTGCTGGGAGAACACTCCGATGAGGTGCTGCAGGAAGTTCTCGGACTGGAGCAGCCCGAGCTTGCCGTGATGCACTCAGAGGGAGTGATCTGAGCACCGGCCTCACCAACCCGACCCAAGGAGTCACGCCCTTGCCCAACCAGGCCCCACCCGCTTCTCGCACCGACTCGGCCATCCAGGCAGCTCTGAGGGCGGGCCACAACACGCTCCTGGGAGCGGACCTGGAGTCAGTTTGCGCCGACTACTCGATCCCGATCCCGAAGCAGGCGGTCGCATACTCGGCTCAGGAGGCGGTTGAAGAGGCGGACCAAATCGGATATCCGGTGGCCCTGAAGGTGCTCTCGCATCAGGTTCTGCACAAAACAGAGTCCGGAGCAGTGGCGGTGGAGCTGCGCTCGGGCTCTGAGGTCGCGGCCGCCTACCAGGCGATCTCGGCCGCCGTCAGCAGCCACGATCCCTCAGCTCAGATCGACGGGATGCTGGTGCAGGCGATGGCGCCCAGGGGACGGGAGATCCTGATCGGAGCAACCCGCGATGCCACCTTCGGACCGCTGGTCGCCTTCGGAATGGGCGGCATCGAGGTCGAGATCAGCAGGGACGTCACCTTCTCCCTCTCCCCCCTTGACGGTGCAGAAGCTCGCCGGATGCTGGATCGGCTGAGGGCGGCTCCTCTCCTGCGCGGCGTTCGCGGTCAGCCAGGTGTCGACCGGGAAGCCCTGGCGGGAATCCTGGTTTCGGTCTCACGCCTGCTCGAGGACCACCCGGAAGTCCTGGAGGTGGACCTCAATCCGGTGATCGCCACTGCCGCCGGCGCTCTGGCGGTCGACGTGAGGATCGTGCTCGGCCAGCCCCAGCCAGGATTGGAGCGTGCCGGCCAGGAGGAGATCCTGCGCAGCATGACCAAGCTGATGCGCCCCTCATCCATCGCCGTGATCGGGGCGTCCCAGGAGACTGGCAAGATCGGCAACTCCGTCATGCGCAATCTTATCCAGGGCGGCTACCGGGGAAGGATTCACCCCGTGAACCCGAAGGCGAAGGAGATCCTGGGCATCCCCTGCCATGCCAGCGTGCAGGACATCGAGGACGACGTCGATGTCGCCATCTTCGCCATCCCCGCCTCGCTGGTGGCGCAGGGGCTGGAGGAGGTCGGCCGCAAGGGCATCCCGGCGGCGGTGCTCATCCCCTCTGGCTTCGCCGAGACAGGCAGGCCCGACCTGCAGGAGGAGATCCAGGAGGTTGCCAGGCGCCATGGAGTCCGCTTCCTGGGACCCAACATCTACGGCTACTACTACACCCCAGACCACATTTGCGCCACCTTCTGCACCCCCTATGACGTCGTGGGCTCGGTCGCCCTCTCCTCGCAATCTGGCGGCATCGGGATGGCGATCCTGGGCTTTGCCCGCTCCACAAAGATGGGGGTCTCGGCGATTGTGGGTCTCGGCAATAAGGCGGATATAGACGAGGACGACCTGCTCACGTTCTTCGAGACCGACCCGGCCACCTCCTGCATCGCCATGCACATGGAGGACCTCAAGGATGGCCGTGCCTTCCTCGAAGCCGCCGCCAGAGTCTCGCCGCGCAAGCCGGTGATAGTCCTCAAGGCTGGAAGGACCGGGGCCGGAGCAAAGGCGGCCAGGTCCCACACCGGCGCCCTGGCCGGCGACGACAAGGTCTACGACGACCTTTTCAGGTCGCACGGGGTGGTGAGGGCACCCGGGCTGCGCGACATGCTGGAGTACGCTCGGGCCCTGCCGTCGCTGCCCACACCCAAGGGAGAGAATGTGGTCGTGATCACGGGAGCTGGGGGATCTGGGGTCCTGCTCTCCGATGCCTGCGTGGACTCCGGACTGCGGCTGATGCGCATGCCGGAGGATCTCGACCAGTCGTTCCGCAAATTCATACCCCCCTTCGGAGCGGCCGGCAATCCGGTCGACATAACAGGAGGCGAGCCGCCCAGCACCTATCGGGCCACGATCGAGCTCGGGCTCAGCGACCCCCGGATCCATGCGCTGGTGATCGGTTACTGGCACACCATCGTGACCCCTCCCCTGGTTTTTGCAGAGTTGTTGGTCGAGGTCATGCGCCAGGCCCGGGAGCGCGGGACCGTCAAGCCGGTGGTGGTCTCGATGGCTGGTGACATCGAGGTCGAGGCGGCCTGTGAGCTGCTCTTCTCCAGCGGGATCCCAGCCTACCCGTACACCACCGAGACTCCGGTCGCGGTGCTGGGCGCCAAATACCGGTGGGCCAGGGCCAACGGGCTCATCCCCGAGGACGGGGTATGAGCAGCCGCCAGGATCCCACCGCCTTCCCACCCGAGCAGTTGCCCAATGCGGTTAGGTCATCGAGCTCGAGCGAGACTCCAGTAGGATTGCATTCCGTGACTTCCGAGCGGTCGGCCACCAACTCGACGGCACAGGGCGAGCCGGGCTCGGAGGCGAGGGCGGGGATCAACCTGGAGCGCCTCGACGCGGAATGGTCGCTCCCCGACAGGGCCTATGAGGCCCTCAAGCGCGCCATCATGGAGATGCGCATCTACGACGGCCAGGAGGACCTGCGCCTCGATGAGCGCGGGCTTGCGCACGACCTCGGCATCAGCCGGACCCCGGTCCGGGAGGCGCTCCTGAGACTCCACCATGAGGGCCTGGTGCGGACCGTGCCCCGGCGGGGCGTGTTCGTGGTTCGCAAGCGCAAGTCGGAGATCGTGGAGATCGTGATGGCGAGCGCGGTGCTGGAGGGTGTGGCCGGGCGTCTGGCGGCGGCCAGGGCCACGGATGCACAGATCGCGATGGTCCGCCAGCGCTTCGACGACGTGATCACCAATCCATCCCGCCTGAATGCCGAGGAGTACTCGGCGATCAACCTCCAGTTCCACCAATTCATCGTCGACCTGGCCCACTCGGAGATGCTGTCCTCTCTGGTCGAGTCGCTCAAGATCCACATGCGGGCGATCCGGGCTCGCACCATGCGCGACGGGGACCGCATGCGTCGCTCCCCCCTCGAGCACCTGCGCATCGTGGAGGCCCTGGAGGCCCGTGATGCCGAGGCCCTGGACCGCCACGTGCGCCAGCACGGGATCAATCTCGCCGATCACGTGGACCGGTTCGTCGACTACCTCGATTGAGTGGGCGATCCAAGGTCAGACCGTAGGTTCCCGGCAGCAGGCGGGAGGCTCCGGGGCCGGCCCCGCCAACATCCCATCGCTCGACCGCTCTCCCCGGCCCCGGTGCCATGCTGGTCAACGACGATCGGCCCCAGCCGCGGGGTGCGGGCCGCTCCCTCAGGTGATACCTCAGTCTGAGGTGGAGGCCAGCATCTCTCCGATCGCCCGGGACAGGGCAGCCGCCGACTCGCGGTCCAGCTCCACCGCCACCCGCGCCGATGGCCCCAGCGACGGGTTCAGGAAGTCGATGTTCAAGGAGTGCTCCATCGGGGCGTCGACCGGATGGTCAAAGTAGACGGTCGCGTCGGTCACCGGAAACCACCCCTTGGTGCCCTTGCCGCTGCCCTGGATGGTGACTCGCTCGGTCTGGTATGTGCACATGTCAGCGAACTCCTCAGGCGCTCAGATTGGCGGCCAGAAACGCCCAGATCCGCTGCCAGCCGTCCTTGGCCGCCTCCGGTCTGAAGCTGGGCCGGTCGGTGGAGAAGAACGCGTGCCCGGCCCCATCGTAGCTGTGGAACTCGTGGGCCTTTCCGGCCGCCGTGAGTATGGAGTCAAGCTCCTGGACCTCGGCCGGCGAGGGGTGCTGGTCATCGGCTCCGAACAGCCCCAGCAGCGGGCAGGAGAGGTCCGGCGCCTTGTCGGCGATCGGGCCCACCTTCAGCGGTGAGCTGGCCGGAGGGGTGCCCACCACAAAGGCTCCGTAGCAGTCCACCGCAGCCTGCAGGGGCAGGCTGCAGGCTGCCAGGAACGTCTGCCGACCGCCGGAGCAGTACCCGATGACGCCCACCCTGCCGTTGGACTGGGGCATCTGGCGCAACTTGTCGACGCAGGCGGCGACATCCCCCACCAGCCTCTCGTCCGGAACCCCGCCCAGGGCCCTGGCCGCGGCGGCGGCGTCATCCGGGCTGGCCCCGGGGGCCTCCCTGGTGTACAGGTTGGGGCAGATCGCCAGGTAGCCCTCGGCCGCGAACCGCCTGGTTATCTCCTTGGTGCCCTCGTCGTAGCCGGGCATGTGGTGGATCACCACCATGGCTCCGGT
>JAJYPP010000056.1 GCA_021795235.1 bacterium | reverse complement strand
CCCAGGGCCGGCTCCAGGGTGGCCAGCTCCTCCACATAGATGACCGTGGCGCCCGAGCAGATCGCCTGGTCTGTGGCCCAGCGCGCGGCCGCCCAGGCGATCCCATGTCCCAGGTGACGCTGGCGGGTACACAGGTCGACCCGAGTGCCTTGCCAGCTCGGGAAGGCGGGCCAGCTTCCGGACTGGCCACGTCGACGAGCACGTCCTCGCCAGCGGCCTGAAGCGCGTCCCGCTGAGCGTCGAGGTGCTGGTTGGTGGTGGACACACGGCCGTAGCGGATGCGCATGGCTCATGCGTTTCACAGACGGTGGAGGCCGTTACATAGCTGCGTACACGGCCTGCGTTACATGTGCGCTCTATGGACAAGCCTCGCCGGGCGAGCGCGTCTGCGAACCATCGTTCACGAGACAGCCTAGTGCATGTGCCGACACCCCTGCCTTGGCGTGACTCTTGGTTCCATTGTTCCCGGAGGACCTACTCTCCGCCACCCAAGGTGATGCGAAACGACTCATCTTGCATCTCCAGAGGTTATACTTGGAACCATGCCGAGAGCACTCACCCTTCGTCTTGATGAGGCCGACCGGGCCGCGTTGGAGAAACAAGCCGACCAGCTTCAGATCCGTCCCGGCACGCTTGCCCGCATCCTGGTGCATGCAGGGCTGACCGCGGACGTGCTCAATGCGGGCAGCGAAGACGCCCGAACCGCGCTCGATCGCCTGGTGCGACGGTCCCAGCAGCGAACACCGGCTGACGCCGTGCGCTTGGTAGCCGACGCTCGCGTTGCGCTAGAACCTCACCGGTGAGCGCCGTCGTCGATGCTAGCGTCGTTATCGCCGTGGTGGTGGCCGACGAGCGCCAGGATGCCGTCCGGACTCGCTTGGAAGGATGGTTGAAGGTCGGCGAGCGTTTGCATGCTCCGGCGGTGTTGCCATATGAGGTCGCCAATGTTCTCGCCCGATTGGTGTTTGATGGGGCGCTTCAGATCAGCGAGGTGACCGACATCTGGAGCGACCTTGCTGCTATGGGTCTACTCCTGCACCCCTTCGACCTAGTTGAGGACGGTCCCGAAGTGGCCGCTGTCACCGCTCGCTTGCGCCGACGGCACGCCACCGACGCTACCTACGTATGCTTGGCCCGTCGGCTCGGCACGGACGTGTGGACGCTCGACAAGGCATTGGCCCGCAATGCTGCTGATCTTGGTCTGCCTGTCCAGCTCGTGACCTGACGTCGACTACGGGCAGAGGAAGCCACGTCGCGGGCGACTGACATGGCATCCGCGCCTAACAGTCGCACGGTCTTGCTATCCCAGCAAGCGCTTGAGGATTGGGAGGTAGCAAGGATCGGCCAGTACGAGACCAGCCAGTTCTCCTGGCGGGAACCAGTCGATCTCATCGTGCTCCTCCGGCTGAAGGTTCGCCACGACCCCTCGCCAAGATCTACACACCCACACGGTGACGGCCACCCCGTTCGTGTTGGTGAACTCAAGGATCGGTCCCGCCTCAACCTTCCCAATCTCGACGCCAAGCTCTTCACGCAGCTCACGAGCCAGCGCTGCGAGAGGCCGTTCACCGGCCTCGACATGGCCATCGGGGAAGTCCCATACATCCGGGTACCACCGCCGCATGGGTGACCGATGACAGAGCAACACCTGGTCGTTGCGGAGGAGCACAGCCGCCACAACTCGCTCCTCTAAACCACGCCAGGGTGTCCATTCAGGGGTCTGTGAGAGAGGCATCCGAAGAGGAGTAGGTGAGTGGCCGTGGCACGAGGAGGGGGGGATGGTGTATAAGTGGGGGCAGTTTCCTCCACCATCGGCGTTTCTCTCCACATTGCAGTCATGGTCCCTGATGACGTTTTCGCTGTTCCACGCCAAGAGTGGGATGCTCTGTGCGCCGAGAATGCACGTCTGGGGATGGAGATTGAGCAACTCAGGGCGCTGATAGCGGCGTTGCACGCCCGGGGCGGAAAGCACTCCGGCAACTCCTCGATCCCGCCGTCGAAGGACTCCATCGCGGCGAAGGCTCAGCAGCGAGCGGGGCGGAGACAGTCGCAACGAGTGCGGTCCCAGGACCGCAAGCCAGGCGGACAGGTGGGTCATCCCGGGAGCGGGTTGGAGCCAACTGCGGATGAGCTACCGGAGCGAGCGGGTCGAGCCGCCGATGGAGTGTTCAGGCTGCGGGGGGAGGCTCGCCGGAGCCACCAAGTTGAGCGACGGATGGGCGCAGGTCTGGGACATTCCGCCGATCGAGTTGGAGCGGGTGCACTATCTGTTGGCACGCCTCCAATGCGCGGACTGCGGGAAGATCACCACTGCTGCCCCTCCTTTCGGGCCCGCTTGGTGCGTGTCGTACGGGCCCAACGTGAACGCGGCCGCCATCCTGCTGGGGAATGAGGGGAACGTACCGATGGAGCGAACCGCGACGCTGATGGAGTCGTTGCTGGCGGCGCCGGTGTCGACAGCCTTTGTGGCACTCGCGCAGAAGCGGTTCGCCGACGGGCTGCAGAGTGGCGGCCTGGACGAGGCGATGGGCAGTGCCCTGCGGGCGGAAGCTGTCTTGTGCGGCGATGAGACCCCGGTCAACCTCCTCGACGACAGCCTCGATGAGAACGGCGCCGCGACCACCGGGGCCGCCCACGTGGTCACCCTGCGGACCCCCGACGAGCGGCTGGTGTGGCTGCGTCCGACTCCAGCTCGCTCCAGCGTGGCCCTCAAGAATCTCGGCGTCCTGGATGGTTGGCAGGGCGTGCTGGTGCGCGATGACTACGCGGGCTGGTACCAGTTCGACGAGAGTCTGGCTGGAGTGCAGCAATGTGTCGCCCACTTGATCCGTCACCTGCAGGGGGTGTACGACATTGACGCCCAGGCACAGGGGTGGGCGAGAAATGTCCAACAGGTCCTGCGCGATGCCCATGCGGCAGTCGTGGCCACGGTGGCTGGTGGTGAGCGCCACCTTGACGCCGAGCTGCTGGCCAGCCTGCGGAACCGGTACGACAGCAACGTCGCACAAGGGATCACCGTCAACCGGAACCAGCCCTGGCCGAAGGGCAACCACCCGGGCTACAACCTGGCCAAACGTCTTCACGACAAGGCCGATCAGGTCTGGCTTTTCAGCACCCGCTTTGACGTGCCCTGGACGAACAACGCGAGTGAACGTGCGCTGAAAGGACCGAAGCGGCACCAAGCGGTGTCCGGGTACTGGCACACCCATACAACCCTCGCTCGATACTGCCGGGTCCGCACCTACCTGGTCACCACTCGCAATCACGGCATCGGGGCCATCTCCGCCATCCACGCTGCCCTCATGGGCCGGCCCTGGCTCCCTACCCCTATCACGACCTGATCACCCCCGACCGCCACTACCCCTGAATGGACACACGCCAGGATAGCTCCGTTTACCCTCGATCCCGAGGGAGTGGCCGGGAGGCCATCAAAGTTGCCCTCCCGATCTCCTGCCCACCCGGCCAAATGCTGGCGCGGCGGATCGCCAACTGCTCGGAGTTCCCGCCGTATGCTTTAGGAGTGACCGATGCCCGCTATGACGCGGCGGCCGACTTCTACGGGGCCGGATGGGTCGACGCGTACGACGCTCCGACCTCGGTTGCCTTCCTAGAGTTGCTTGGGCCGCTCGATGGTCTCAGCGTCCTCGACGTCGCTTGCGGGCACGGCCGCTTCAGCCGAGAGTTGGCGCGCCGCGGAGCGCAGGTGACGGCCGTCGATCTGTCAGCTGCGCTGTTGGAGAAGGCGCGCGCAGTTGAGGGACAGGAGCCGCTCGGGATCCGATACATCCACGCCGACATCGCATCCGGCGCGCTGACCGAAGCCGGGACGTTCGACGCGGTGAGCTGCAGCTTTGGCCTGTCCGACATAGACGACCTAGACGGCGCTCTCCGAACGGTGTCAAAGGCACTCCACCCTGGTGGCCGGTTCGTCTTCTCCCTACTCCACCCCTGCTTCTCGGGTGGCGGGCCGGTGAGCGGATCCTGGCCTTCAGGCGCTACCTACTACGACGAGGGGTGGTGGTTGCCGGAGGGTCGAGCATCGTCCCTCCGACGCCGGGTTGGGGCCAACCACCGAATGCTCTCCACGTATCTCAACAGCCTCGCCGCGCATGGGTTGCGCCTCGATCGCATCACCGAGCCCGGGGCACCGGCCGAGTCGAGGGATCACGCAATCGACGCCTCTCGGCTTCCGACCTTCCTCGTGGCCCGCTGCCTCAAGGCTGAAAGGCATTGTTGACTCGTGTTGTAGAAGGAAAGTCTACCGGGACGGCGCTCCCGGTAGGATTTGCGGCCGGCGTGGACTTCCCGGGGCCATCCCAATAGAGCGGTCCGAATTAGGATCCCGCACAGGGGCGTCATACGGCACACTGTCCGCGTGACCGGACTCCAGATCGGCTACGCCCGGGCCTCAACTGAGGCCCAGGACCTCACCGCCCAACGCAACGCCCTTGCCGCACTCGGGGTCGCTCCCGGGCAGATCTACGTCGACCATGGCTTGACCGCCACTAACCGCGCCGGGCCCGGCCTCCGTGAGGCACTGGCGGCCTGCCGCTCCGGCGACACCCTTGTGGTGACCAAGCTGGATCGGCTTGCCAGGTCGCTTCCAGATGCCCGCGACATCGTCGACGAACTCACCACTCGCCAGGTCAAGCTCGATCTCGGCGGCTCGGTCCACGAGCCGACTGATCCCGTGGGACGACTGTTGTTCAACGTCCTGGCGATGGTCGCGGAGTTCGAGTCCGACTTGATCAAGATGCGGACAAGAGAGGGACTGGCCGTCGCTCGAGCCGCTGGCAAGCTCCGGGGCCGCAAGCCCAAACTGACCCCCAGCCAAGAGGCGCACTTGGTCGACCTCCACCATGCCGGGGAGATAAGCCCGGCGGAGCTGGCCGAGTTTTTTGGGGTCGGCCGGTCCACGGTCTACCGGGCGATCGAGCGGGCCGGTGGCCGAGCGACCCCGAGCCCGCGGCAGATAGGCAGCCCACAGACGTGATCAGGGGGCACAAAGCTGCGGCGTTGGGGGCGATGACCGGCCACGATCCCTCCCTGGACATCGCGGAGAACTACCGCCGCTTCGCGCGGCTAGAGGCAGCAGGCCGTTCACCCGCTTACGCCACGCTTGCTGAGGCGGTCGCCGAAGACGAAGCGGTCGTGGCGTTCCTCAAGACCCTCCCGGTTGGCAAGCGGCAACCGAACCTGGTGTTCGCCGTGGCCCGTTTCCTGCTGGGTCGGCCGGCTGACATCACGAGCCTTCGAGCCTTAGTCGCCGAGCGAGCCGACGAACTCAACTTGCAGATCCGCCACCGGCGCACCCAGACCAACGAGGCCGCCCGCTGTGCAGTGCTGTTGCCTGCGCTCGCCCGCGTGCGTGGGCCCCTGGCCCTGCTCGAAGTCGGCGCAGCGGCCGGGCTGACCCTCATGGTGGACTACTTTTCCTACGACTACGACGGCCACTACCTTGAGGGCTCCGACGCGGAGGCTCCCACCCTGGCCTGCGAGCTGGATGGGCCAGTACCCCTGCCCGAGCACATGCCCGAGGTCGTCTGGCGAGCCGGAATCGACCTGCACCCCCTTGATGTAGGGGATGCCGATGATGTCCACTGGCTGTCCTGCCTGGTTTGGCCTGGAGAAGCTGATCGGGAGGATCGACTCGCGGCAGCTCTCGCCACTGCCCGCCGCCACCCTCCAACGGTTCATCGTGGGGACCTGGTCGGCGACTTGGTGCGGGTGGCATCGGAGGCACCAAAGGATGCCACCCTAGTCGTCTACCACTCAGCCGTGCTGGCTTACGTGGGCCAGACCAAGCGCAACGCGTTTGCTTCCGCAGTGCATGACCTCGGAGCCGTCTGGCTGTCCAACGAGGGACCGGGCATTGTGCCGGTCCGCGACAACACCGCTGCCCCGCCTCGCACTGGTGGCTCCTTTGCCCTAGTTCAAGACGGGCGCGAACTGCTCGCCTTCACCGACCCGCACGGTACGTGGCTGTCGTGGTCGGCTTGACCGGTCTCGGTGAACTCGCCAGCATCTCGGAATAGTAGCGTAAACCGCCGTTTACGCAACATTCGCGATGGCGGTGCAGCCGTCATAGGCCCGGCCTGCTGAGGCCAGGTCCACGCCGCCCTACGGGGCCGTCACCTGCGTCCATGTTCGGCCAGCGTTCGTGGTGCGGAGGAGGGCGACTGGCCGGCTTGGCACTCCGAGCTGATTGGCAATATCCACGACCACCCACGCGACCTGTGAGCCGGTGCTGGTGAGCCCTCTCACCACCTCACCGCCGGGTAGGCGCTGCACCAGATGCCAGTCCCGCCCTCCCTGGGTCGCGACCCAGATGTCTCGGCCCTGAGCGATCCAGAGGTCGGCGGCGCCTTGAGCAGTGGCACGGAGGGGAGATAGCACGAAGGCTGCGAAGCTCTTGGGAAGGCTCCCAACGATGCTCCAGGAGATGCCGTTGTTGCCCGACTCGGCCAGGTATCCCCCATGCGTAGCCATAACGGGCAGGAGCAGCTGCCCAGTCCCCATGCGCACCGGGGCTGACACCTGCAGCGGGGTGAACGAGAACGTGTCCGGGATAGGAGGCCCGTCCACGTGTCCGGTCCCAGAGGTCCATCGAACCAGAAGAGTAGTGCCCTGAGCCACGCCCGTCAGGAACCCGAGCTTGGGAGAGACAAAGTGGATTCCTGTGATGACGCCTGCACCGCCACTCAGAGGTGCAGGCGGCGGAGAGGGCCACCAAGTGTACGTCCAGCGTGCACCGCCATCTGTGGTGTGCGCTAGGTCGACGCGCTCGGAGCCGGCCGCCCCGCTGATCGAGGTAACGATCCACCCGTCCTGGGGAGTGACGAACTGGACGAATGTGCCACCGCCACTGCTCGCAGGAATGGGCTGCGTCCCGGGGATGGTGGGTACAGGCAGCTCTCCTGTTACCTCCCAGCGTTGGCCTGCGTCGTGCGTAGAGTAGACGTGCCACCGTCTCCCCACCATCGTGCTGATGACCAGAGTGGTCCCAGATAGGGCTGTCACGGGGTCGAGTCGGCCCTGGAAACCCGGCGGGGCTGGTATCGCGGTCCAGGTCGTGCCACCGTCCGCAGTCCGCCACAAGTGTCCGGGGGTGACAGCCCAGCCGGCCTTCGGTGACACAAATTGGATGCTGAGCATGTCCGGCATCGTCAGGTCAGATGGGTGGTCTGCGGTCATGACCTCCCAGCCGCCCCCGCTACCCAGGGCCATCGCCGCCAGCGTGGCCGCGGTCGCGAGTCGCCGCCGCCGACCCCACCTCTCCCATGGACGTGTCCACTTGGGAATGTGCATCACCTTCCTAAGGTCCGATTTGTACCGCTCTGCTTTGGGCAACGGCGGGTGCGGGCCGGGGTTACGGCGTCTGTAACACCTTTGCCGCTGTCCGAGAACTGCTGCCTCTCTGACAGGGAAGGCGTTGAGGCCCCGCGCCTGTAGGCCAAGTTTCAGAGCATGCTCCCCGGCCCATCCGCCGCTCCCGCCCTCACCTGCTGGTGGGCGCGATGAGCGGTCAGGACAAGAGAGTCTTCCTACGCCGGGCGCTGACCTTCATCTGCCGACAGCCACCACCCTCCGGAGCGGCACTGGCTGGCGCTCATCGACCTTAAAGGGCGGGGTGGAGTCGCCCACTTCAGCTACCTGCCGCACGCCCTCTTCCCAGTCGCCGACACCGTGGCGGCGGCTGCGGAGACACTGACCGCCATCCGGGAGGAGCTGGATCGGCGGCTCTCTCAGGTCAGGCACGCGGTGGAGGCGGGGGATGCAGCTGCCCCAGCGCACGGGTCCCGGATCGTGGCCGTGGTGGACGAGGTGGCCGAACTGACGGTCCGCGACCTGGGTGACGACCGGGCTGCCCGTGCCGCCCAACAGGCGGCCACCGGGCGGCTCTGGGAGATCGCCAGGCTCGGGAGATCGGTGGACATCGACCTCGTCTGCTGCACCCAGAGACCGGTGCTGAGGCGGTGCCGGGGCAGATGAAGGCCAACCTCGCCGGCACGGTCGCCTTGCGGGTCAGAGCCGCCGTGAACAGCTTCATCCTGCTCGACGGCGACAGAGCATCTCTGCTGCCGCCGCACCCGGGCCGGGCGGTCTTCGCTCATGAGACCGTGGAGGAGTTCCAAGCAGTCGAGTGCCCGCCGAGGAGAGCCGGGAGCTGCTGCTGGCGAGGTGGGGTTCCGGGAGAGTCTCACCCACCACTGGCCCTGTCTCACAGTGGGAAAATACGCCCTCCACTTCAGACGAGCTCTTCTCCGGGAGCCATGATGCTCCTCGTCGCCGCTATCGGCGGCGTCGGGTATCGAGCCTGTCCCGGGCACCATGATGTACCGCCGACCCCCGCCGGTCAAGGTGTAGGCCCCGCTGGGACTGGCGCCCGGCAGGCTAGCGCCCCGGCGGAGGGAAGGACTCGGGAACCTTCGCGCCGAGGCCGGCAATTCGGGACGAACTTTGACAAGCCGAGCCTACAAATGAGATACGTGGCAGGTTCGCTCCGGGTCACCGCGCCGCGGGAGTGGCGCCAAGTGGGATCTGGGGCCTGCTCACGGGTCCTTCAGCAAGGCAGCGATCAGGGCGTCGTGAGCGTCCTGAGGAGTCAGGTGCGAGTAGACCCGCTGGATCATGGCCAGAGACGTATGGCCGACGATCTCAGCCACCTGGATCGGATTGATCCCCCGACGCAGGGCCCAGGTCACGAAGCTGTGCCGGAACAGGTGGGGATGCACGGTCTGGCGGAGTCCGGCGCGCCGGCCAAGGTCACGGACGATCTGGCCGACGGCGTTGGAGTTGAGCGGCTCATAGGCGCCCGTCCGACGGTCGCGGCGGAGACCGAGGAAGATCCGGTCTGGGTCACCGGCGTCCTTGGAGGGACGGGTGCGTTCGATGTACCGCTGGAGGCGACGGGCCAACTCCGGTCGGATCGGCACGTGACGGTCCCGGTCCCCTTTGCCGCGAACCAGGAGGAACGAACCGCGGGTGCGAACCAGGAGGAACGAACCGCGGGTGCGAACCAGGAGGTCGTCGCAGTGCAGGCCGACCAATTCGCCGACCCGAATGCCCGTATCGGCCAGAACCCGCACCAGCAGGCGGTCGCGCTCAGTCGAAGCCAGCTGCTCAAGACGCTCGATGTCAGTCCGCTCCAGAACCAGGGGCAGGTTCTTGGGCCGGGAGGGAAGGAGGGCGGCGGCCCGGTCCGGGACTGGCTCTCCTTCCTGGCGCCCCCAGCGCAAACATTGATTGACCGCCCGGAGGTAGCTGTGCACGGTGTAGCGGGAGAGCGGTCCCCGGCCCTGAACCCGCTCGGGATCAAGGAGTTGGGCGGCGAGGGCCTCCAACGCTCGCGGCGTCACCGACTCGAGCCGGGCCAGGCCGGCTCGAGCGGCCCAGGGCAGAAACACGCTTCGGAGCGGATAGGCGTAGGCGGACTCCACGGTCTTGGAGGCCAATCCCCGGGTACGGCACGAGCGTAGGTAGTCTTCGACCAGCCGCCTGAGGGGATCGGAGGGGGCTCTGTGCTAGACCTCGAGCTGCCGTACCACCCTGGTACGGGTGGTCCGTGAGATCGGAGTCGTGAGCTTTCCTCACACAATTCGGGTTCAATGAACCCACAGTCTTGCCGGATTTGAAGGGAGTCTGAGACTCCTACAAGCTCCTGTCAAGCTACACAAAACCCGCTTAAAATCGGGTCTTGGTTGATGATGGTCGGGGAGACAGGACTCGAACCTGCGACCCCCAGTCCCCCAGACTGGTGCGCTACCACCTGCGCCACTCCCCGGTGCCGAAGGTTGAGCATACCAGCAGCGTAGAATCGAGGTTGGCTCAGAGACTACGGGAGGATCTAGGTGCCCTGGATGCGGCGGTGCGCCAATTGCGAACGAGAGTTCCCGATCTACAGACTCAGTGCGGTGCTGCTGGACGGGGAGATCAGTTCCATGTGTCCGGGCTGCATGCAGTCCGAGCATGACAGGATCCAGGTCCCATACGCTCCCCAGGCGCCGGGAGCGGCCCAGACCAGCACCTCCAGGACCTCTTGGTAGGGGCTGATCGGGGCTCCTTCCTGGGTCGCCTCCAACTGCGGGCCGCATCCCTGGGAGGCTGCCTGTGCGTGGGGCTGGACCCGGTCGTCGACGCCCTGCCAGATCACCTGGGCCGGGACCCCGAGGCGGTCCGGCGCTACTGCCTGGAGTTGATTGACGCGACCGAGGAGTACGCCTGCGCGTTCAAGCCCAACGCGGCATTCTTCGAGGCCCTGGGGCCGCCAGGCTGGGCCATCCTGGCGGAGGTCGTTGCGGCCGCCCGGAGCAAGGCCCTGGTTCTGCTCGATGCCAAGCGAGGTGATATCGGGCCCACCGCCGAGGCCTACGCCAACGCGGTTTTCGACCAACTGGGAGCGGACGGCTGCACCGTCAGCGGCTACCTTGGATACGATTCCCTGGAGCCCTTCCTGAGGCGGCCCGACCGGCTCGCGTTCGTGCTGTGCCGCACCAGTAACCCCGGGGCCGGTGAACTCCAGGACCTTCCCGTGGGGGAGAGGCGCCGCCCTCTCTACCTTGAGGTCGCCCGCCTGGCCAGGAGCTGGAGCGAACGGGAGTCCACGCCGCGGGTGGGGCTGGTGACCGGCGCCACTTGGCCCCAGGAGATAGCGCAGATACGAGAGGAGGCGCCGGGGCTCCCATTCCTCATCCCGGGGGTCGGCGCCCAAGGAGGTGACCTGGACTCCGCGGTCGCGGCAGCCCGAGGGGGCGACGGCTCTGGGCCCTACCTACTTAGTGTGTCGCGTGGGATTGGGGGGGTGTCGCGCGGCCGCGACTTCGCCCAAGCGGCGGCGGAGGCCGCGCGGGGATACCTGCGTGGCATCCGTTCTGCGGTGGCCGCCAGCCAAGCCCGGCAAGTGACACCACAGACGAGTACTCTCTAAGCGTCTTGCTTCGCTGGGGTGCGGCGAGTGTTGGGGCGGCGTGTATGGCCGTGGCCTTGGGGCTGGCGGGCTGCGCCAGCCCGTCGCCGGCTCGGGCTCACCATGCTCACCCCACGCCGACCCCCAGCGCTACCCCAACTCCGCTGCCGGCGGCGGTGACGGTCATAGCCCCGGACGGGGTCAACTTCAGAACTCAGCCCTCGACCACGGCGTCGGTCGTGGGCGTGGTCGCCCAGGGGGTGACGCTGCCGGTCCTTTCCAAGACCAGTTCCAACGGTGGCTGGTGGCAGGTCAAGGGGAGCACGGCGACAGGATGGATAACATCGGACCCGCAATACACGTCAACCGCCTCACTGCAGAGCTACCAGGCCCCAGGTAATCCCGCTTGGTCCGCCCTGTTCCCAACGAACTGGACATTTGCCCAGACTGCCGCTGGGACCATTTCCTTCACCGGACCAGGCGGTCAGCTGATTGCGGTGACCACAGCTTCCACCACGGCCCAGTTGCCGCCGGGAGCTCCCGTCGGGACCGCCCAGAAGTCCGTGGCGTCCGTGAACGTCTACGGGGTCACGACCGCCCTTGTGACCTACTCGGTCGCGTCGGGTTACCTGGCCGCTGTGGCATTCCAGGCCAGGTCCGGAGTCGCCTTCCTCATCACCTATAAGGCCGATTCGGGCAGTGGCGCCGCCAACTTCTCGCTGTTCCTCGACGCGTTCAAGTTCGCTTTGCCCAGCCCCAGTGCTAGTCCGACTCCCTGACGTCGTGGCTGGGCGCGAGCCGGCGCGAGAACTCGCGGTAGGCATTGGTGCGGGCTTGGTCCACCACCTTGGTGTAGCCCTGCATGGTGTTGAGGTTGGCGTGGCCGAGGACCTCTTGCACCAATCTCACATTCCCGGTTATCGTCAGCAGCTCAGTGGCAGTGGTATGTCTCAGCACGTGGGGCGAGCGCAGCGCCTCGACCCCCCGCTCCCGTCGCAGTCGGGCCACGATGTGGCGGGCACCGGCAGCCGTTAGGCGGCGGGTGCCCACCGCCAGCGAGCGGTGGTCATAGTTGAGGAAGAGCGCCGGGTCGCGGTCGTGGCGTGCCCCAATGTAAGCGGAGATAGCCGCCATCGCCGCCGGGGTCAGGTGCACCACGCGCTCCTTGGATCCTTTGCCGCGTACCACCAGCCGCCCGTCGCTGTTGAGATCGCTCCTGTTGACCGCCAGCGCCTCAGAGATGCGACACCCGGTGCTCAGCAGGAAGTGGACCAGTGCCTGGTCCCGGAGGTCAGGCTCGGAGCGGCTGGCGTCATGGTCCAGCAGACGGCGAGCGTCAGCCGTGGTCAGTGGTTTGGGCAGCGGAGCCGAGACCCGGGGAATATCGATGTGGGCGCCCAGGTCCTCTTCCAGCCAGGCCTCGCGCAGTGCGTAGCGTAGGAACCCCCGAAGTGCTTGCAGCCGACGCGCTCGAGAGCTGAGGGCCAACCCCGATTGCCCGAGGTGACGCTGATAGGCACGGACATGGTCTCGAGACAGATCCGCAACTCGAGCCGGGGGCTGTTTGAGGCCGGCCCAGAATCCGAGGGCGGTGGCTAGATCGGTGGCATAGGCCCTGATGGTCTGGGAGCTGCGGGCGCGGTCCACGGCCAGATAGGTCAGATACTCATCGGCCGCGTCCGATAGCGCGAGCGAGGAGAGCTGGGTCCGCCCCCCGGTCCTTGGTGAAGCGCTCACCGACCCTTGGGATGAGATCGCGAGCGATGTCCGTGGCCCTGGTGGTCATGCCCTTGGACTCCCGCACGGGCGGCATCCGGCTGGCCCCCGTCATGCTTGGGGTTGCGTGATCCGGAGTCCGGGGGAGAATGGCCTGCCCGCTCCTTGGGAGAGTTTCCGCTGGACCCGTGGGGAGGTGAGGGGACACTCGCGGTGGCCCGAGCCGGGGGGGAGTGGTGGTGCCTGCGCGGGGGCACCCCCTTGTCGCTAGGCGGAACTGGTTCAGGCTGTTGATCTCGGCACCCAGCCGATCCATCCTCCTCGTGCTCTCTTGCCCGGTCGGCACCGAGCTGGTCACCGTTGGCGCCCAAGCTGGGGTCGCAAAGTGGCGGGGGCGCCGCGCTCCTCGGGGGGCGACCGAGAGCTTCGCCCGGAACGGGCGTCGGCGCTCCTCCGGAACCTGATCCCAGAGGAGACATCTGAATAACCACTGGCTGGAACATCGGCTCAGAGCTGGAGCCGCCGACCCGCCGGGAGGGGAGTGGTGAGGTGCCAGTCTTGCTCCCACTACCCGACCCTGAAGCCGATGAGCCATGGTCCCTCGGGGCTGGTGTCGACAGGGGCATCAGCACCTGAGCGACCGACTGTGGCCCTAGCGCCCCAGCTGGAAGCAGCGCAAGGTTGACCCCCTCGGAAGCGACCGCCGCTGCCATCACGACCGCTGCGAAACCGGTCACGACCGCGGTCGAGGCGGTAGCTCCCAACAGCCACGGCAACTTGGGCGAACGCCCAAATCGGGCGAGCCACGGCAGGTTGAGCCAGGCGACGAGCCAATGGCGTGGCTCAGATGGGGCGGGCTGGCTATGGTCTGCGGGGATGGCAAACCCGGTGAAGAGAGCCACCGTCTGGGCCAGCCTCACTTCAAGCCACTGCTGCATCGCCCGAGCGGAGGGAAAGTCAGCGGGAGCGGCCAGCCCCAAATCGACGATGACCTGCTGGGCGCTGAGGGCTGCCATGGTGGAGTCGGCCCCCACCTGCTCAGCCCTCGACTCCAGCCAGGGCCGGAGGAGGTCCTCGACCAGGGCCGGGTCCGTGAGGCCGACGCCGACCAGGAGGCGCTGGTAGGCCACCCCCACAGACTCGCCGGAGCCTTCGGCCTCCTGGCTCATCCGCGATTCCTGGTGTCCAACTGCTCCCTCATGCGCCGCGGATTGGAACGTGACCGGGGGGCTGATGGGAACCCGGCCCACGACACCCAGGCGGCCCAGTGGGGGCGCTTCCGCAGAGACGGAAGACTAGATCTGCCAGGCTGACATGGCCAACTCGAACCATCACCGCCCATCCCCCTTGCGCCTTCGATGCTACCCCAGGAATCGAGTCGGCAGGGTGCCAACCTGTAACGATCCCGTCAGTTGGCATCGTCATGGCGCAAGTGGTCCACGACCCACGTGATCGCGGCTGTGAGTTGGCGGACGTCCTCGGGGTCCACTGCCGGGAACAGGCCCAGCCGCAGCTGATTCCGTCCGAGCTTGCGGTAGGAGTCCGTATCCACGATGCCGTTGCGTCGCAGCACTCGGGAGACCTCCGCGGCGGAGACATCGGGGTCTAGGTCAACGGTCGCCACCACCGGGCTGCGGTCCTCAGGACGGCTGACAAATGGGCTGGCAAACGAGGCCGCCTCCGCCCATGCGTAGACCTGCTCGGCGGATCGCCGTGAGCGCCCTGCGGCCCAGCTCAGGCCACCATGGTCCAACATCCAGTGAACCTGCTCAGCCAGCAGGAACAGGGTGGCTACGCTCGGGGTGTTGACGGTCTGATCCAACCTGGAGTTGTCGAGCGCCGCCGCGAGATCGAAGAAGCCGGGCACCCACCGCTCGGATGAACACAGCGTCTTGGCCCGCTCCTGAGCGGCGGGTGAGAGAATCGCGACCCAGAGTCCTCCTTCCGAGGCAAAGGCCTTCTGAGGCGAGAAGTAGTAGGCGTCGGCGGCGGAGATGTCCACCTCTATCCCACCCGCAGCCGAGGTAGCGTCCACCAGGACGAGCTGGTCCTTGGTGCCCAGCCGCTCGATAGGCATCATCACCCCGGTCGAAGTCTCGTTGTGGGTCATGCAGTAGCAGTCCACGTCTGGACTCGGTCTGGGGTCAGGGTGGGTCCCGGGGGCCGTCTCAATTACCTCGGGAGAGCCAAGGTGCGACGCCTTGGTCACCTCCTGGGCAAACTTGGACGAGAACTCTCCGAAAACCAGATGCTGACTGCGCCGCGCGATGAGACTGAAGGCGGCGACATCCCAGAAGCAAGTGGCCCCGCCATTGCCGAGGACGACCTCATACCCATCCGGGATCTGAAACAGCTCGGCCAAGCCCTCCCTGATCCGGCCGACGAGGTTCCGGACCGGAGCCTGGCGATGGCTCGTGCCCAACAGACCAGTACCGGTGTCGACGAGCCTTTGCACGGCCAAGCCGGGTACCTTAGAGGGGCCGCACCCAAACCGTCCGTCACCGGGCAGCAGATCCTGTGGTATCACAGGATCCGACCCACTACCCGTAGTCATCAGGAGGAAGTGTATTGCCTTCAGCCCCCAGCCGCGTAACTTCGCTCTCGCGCCGCGTGAGCGCCATCTCAGAGTCCGCCACCCTGGCGATGGACCGACGCGCCAAGGAACTGGTGGCGGCGGGTCAGAAGGTGATCTCGTTCGCCGCCGGCGAGCCCGATTTTCCAACCCCGCAGATGGTGGTGGAGGCGGCAGCACGGGCCTGCCACGACCCCAGGGCGCACCACTACACGCCCGCGGCTGGGCTCCCAGACCTGCGCGAGGCGGTGGCCCTCAAGACCCGGCGCGACTCTCGCCTTCCCGTGGACGCCAGCCAGGTGATGATCACCAGCGGGACCAAGCAGGCGGTCTCGCACGCCTTCACCGTGCTCCTCGACCCCGGTGACGAGGTCCTCATTCCAGCCCCCTATTGGGTCACCTTCCCAGAGGCGGTCGCGCTGGCGGGCGGGGTACCGGTGCCGGTCGCCACTGACGAGACCACCAACTTCAAGCTGTCGGTGGACGACCTGGAGCGTTGCGTGACGGACCGCACCAAGGCGCTGCTGTTCGTCTCACCATCCAATCCCACCGGCGCGGTCTACCGCCTGGAGCAGATGCGTGCGATCGGGGAGTGGGCGGCGGCCCGGGGGCTCTGGGTCGTGTGCGACGAGATCTACGATGCATTCACCTATGACGGTGCTGAATTCAACTCACTGCCCGCGGTGGTACCAGAACTGCAGCCCCGAGCCATCTGCCTCAACGGAGTCGCCAAGGCCTATGCCATGACCGGGTGGCGGGTGGGCTGGATGGTGGCCGCCCCCACCGTCATCTCCGCCGCCATCAACCTCCAGTCCCACGTTTGCGGGAACATCAGCAACGTGTCCCAGCTGGCGGCGCTGGCGGCGCTGCAGGGCGGCCTGGAACCCGTACGGGAGATGCGCGCCGTGTTCGCGCAGAGGCGGCAGCGCATTGCGGCGCGCTTGAATGCCCTGCCAGGGTTCGAGTGCGTGCCTCCCGAAGGGGCCTTCTACGTGTTCCCGTCAGTTCAGGGCTTGGTCGGGCGCTCCCTGGAGGGCCACGTGGTTCAGGGCTCGGCCGACCTCGCCGACCTCCTCCTCGATAAGGCCAAGGTGGCGGTGGTCCCTGGAGACGCCTTTGGAGCCCCGGGCTTTCTACGCTTCTCGTACGCCCTGTCGGAGGAGGACATGGGGGTGGGCCTCGCCCGCTTGGAGGCCCTGCTCAGCTGACCGCCTCCCCGAGTTGGTGGCGCCCAAGGCGCGATCTTGCACAGGTCGAGCCTTGGGCGGCACCGGCCTCATCTTGGGCGGCGTGCGCGTCCGATGAACTTGCAGGAGGTGGTGTGTATCACAAGTCGCTGGATTTGTAGAAGTAGCTCGTAGAAACCTTTATGCCGCTTCTACGCCCGTGATACGGTACGGAGATGAAGTTGTCGGCGTACGCGAAGCGAGAGGGAATCGGCTACCGGGCCGCGTGGGACAGGTTCCGCAAGGGGCACATCCCCGGGGCCGCCTTGGATGGCTTCGGGCACATCCAGATCCCCGAGCCTGAGTCGATGCTGCTGCCAATGGCAGCCGTGTATGCCCGAGTGTCATCCCATCCCCAAAAGGCAGACCTGGATCGCCAGGCCGAACGGTTGGTGATCTACGCGAACGCTCGCGGCTACCAGGTTGTCGCAGTGGTGAAAGAGATCGCTTCGGGCGTCAACGACAAGCGACCCCGCCTCACCAAGCTGCTGTCCAACCCGGAATGGGGGACGTTGGTGGTGGAGCACAAGGACCGTCTCAGCCGGGTCGGGTTCGGATGGTTCGAGGTGCTGCTGGGGGCCCAGGGCAAACGAGTCGACGTCGCCAACCCGGCCCAGGACGACACCTCGGAGCTGATGGCCGACTTCATGGCGATCGCCTACAGCTTCGCCGCTCGCATGTACGGGCTCCGCTCGGCCAAGCGACGCTCCGACCGGGTCAAGGTCGCCATGGCGGCTGCGCTCGAAGGCGATGAACCGAGCATGATCTCGTGACTGCCGCTGCCAGCGGGAAGAAGAGCAAGCCAACCTCAAAGCCAT
>JAJYPP010000055.1 GCA_021795235.1 bacterium | reverse complement strand
ACGGGCTCTGCGCCGACCTGAGCCAGTTAGGCGCCACCTTCCCAGGCACCGACATCCCCGTCACCTACGAGGTTGCAGTGCACCACTCTGAGCTTGCCGCTTGACCCTTCATGTCCAGACGTCTGCATCTGGGGCTTGCAACGGCGCTCGGTGCCGGCGCTCCGTGCGCCGTTTGCCTTTCACACCGATATACAGATTGAGGTACGGCATCTGGCCGTGGAGGATTGCCGAGCGGTTGTCCGCCAGGATCAATGATGAGATGCGGGCACCAGTGGCCAGCAGCAGATCGAGGAAGAGCTCTCCCCGTTCATCATTGCGAGCTCGCGCCTGAGCGCGGATCCTGGCGAGCTGGGCCGGCCACGCGAGCGACACCGTCAAGGATTTCGGAGGAGTCAGCAACGAGGTCCCAGCCCACGCCAGGGCAGGGGCATCCAAATGGAGCCCGTCCAGGGTGAGCAAGAAGCGGCCGAAGTGGGCGGCGACTGTCGCTGCATGCCCAGCCGTGCTGTCAGCTCCGACAAGTCTCAGACCCTTGACATACCTCTGCAGGGCGGTACCTGAGAGCCCAAGAAGGCCGACCTCTGACTCTCCGGTGATCTTCACCAGCGCACTTGCATACGCTCCGAAGGTCTTGTGGTGGTAGTCGGGATCCTCCAACAGAGATGTCAGGAAGAGTAGATGGACGGCCAGGGCTGCGTTAGAGCGATCCCGGGTCCACATTGCCGTGATGGCGGCAGTTCGCGGCTCGATCCCGTCAATGTGGGCGCTCAGCCCGAGGAGCCCATCAGCCATCGCCATCAAAGCGATGGCGGCCAAGTGCTCGGTGGAGGAGTGCGCGTACTGATAGTGGGCCGAGTGCCAGTGTTCCGATATGGCCGCGTGGATCTGCCGGCTCAGGATGCTGCTGCTCGCCGCCGGGGGCGACGGTCGGAGGCGGCTTGATGGGGTTGCGGGCCCAACCTGTGCCTCGGTAAGACCGAATACATCTTCGAGTGTGGCTGAGGACAGCGCGGCCAGGTGGCGCCACTCGCGGCGAGGCAGGGCGTTGTGGGGCAGTAGTCCCTGGCGGGTCCGGAGGAACATTGGGGTGATCGCGGTGCCGAGGTCGAGCTGGACCAGGGCACGGAAGTCGCGCCAGCTGATCGAGAGATCAGCCGCACTGGCTTCCGAATCGTTCGGATACAGGGAGGCGCCCTGTCCCGGTTCGCCTGCGCCGGTCCGCAGCATTCGGATGAGACGGCGGCGAGCCAGGATAAGCCCCACCGGATGGATCGTAAAACGGTCCGTCGGCATGCCCGCGACCAGTCTCCCTGGGCTCACGGTGGGAAGTTCAAGCCACCCGTCGATCGCCCGCAGCTGGTGCAGCCCGGCGGCTGCTAGTTGGCGGCGGCGAAGGGGGGTGGTGAAGCCGCTCCGGGCGACCCAGACCGACGCCAGCTTTCCCAGCCATGCGGAGTCATCATTCGCAGCGGCCCTCAGGGTGCGACTCCAGAGGTCATGATCCACAGCGGTCAGTGACGAACGCTCCAAGTCGTTCCGGCGCGGTCCGCGCACATCCGTGTCAGCCGGCTGTGGCGTTCGTCGAGGATGGGATGCACTCATGCGATCAGTTGTCGTACAGGTTCAGGCCGAAGGGCAGCCTTACAGCCGCCAGCGCTTGGCGTATCTCTGGCTCCGCGTCCCACCACCCGCTCCATGGCTGGTACGGCGTCCAGAGCGGATCGAAGTGGTGGAGTATGGCGCGTCGTTGCAGCTCTGGCACCCCGGCGGTCGTCAGGCGAGCGACCAGTGCCTGTCGGCACGATCGCAAGCGGAAGGGTGCCATGGCTTCGGGAAGATCGAGATCCCGCCAGAGTGTGCGGACGGTCAGCGGTGTCCCGTCTGGTCTATTGAGGAGCCGGTGCGATGGCAAGGCATCGGCTCGCAGTTGGATGAGCCTCCTGGCGATCACCAGCGTCTCCCTATCCAGGGGCAGGGTCCCGTCCACGGTTCCTCCGGGGCCAGTCTTGCCAGGCACGAAGATGGTCGCGTCCGAGAGATGGACATGGCGCCAACGCAGCTTCGCAAGCACCTCGGACCGTATCCCATAGTTGACGAGCAGGTCCGTGATGAGTGCGCGTGTCAGTGCCCCCGCCTCCGGAGGGCCGGAGGAGACTCCGGCAAGTGAGTTGGCCGCCGCCGCCACGAGGTCCAAAGGTGCATGTGGGTCAATGACCTGCCTGGTGCCAACCAATTCGAGGCTCGGTTCGGGAGCAAACACTTCTGGCATCAAGGCTCCCGCCCAGGCTGGCAATAGATGCCCATTTGCGACGAGCTGCTCCGCAACGGAGTTCGGGAGCGCGTCCATGAGCTTTGACGCCACTTGCGCGCGAACACGGGCGAGCCGGATAGAGAGATCTCTCACAGGCCGCGACTCGTACGCGATCTGAACATCGTCGCCGACAGCTGTTGGGCCGCCTCCCAGCCCGATGCACGACGGCTCGAGGCCACACGAAATCGCCAACGCCCTTCCGGCCGGTCGCAGGCTGCTGAGGGCAACCCTCGCACCGGCATATTCGGCAAGGCGCAGCTCACTTAGACGACTGGAAGTTTCCGCAGGTAGGTCCAGTCGCGCTCTCCACAGGGCCAGTTCGCCTGGCATCAGATCCTGGGCGGCCCAGCATGCGATTCGGACATCTCCAGCGACCCTCAGTTCGGACGGCGGCATCCACCAGTTGTCCGGGCGCAACCTAAGTGCCTTGACCACGGCCACATGCAGAGGGAGGCGCATCTGTCCGGTGAAGACGTTGATGGCCGCGCTGGCCCCGACCAGAGGCGGCGCGCCGTCAGTCAGAGCCAGGACCGGCCCCTTTGCGCGGCCGAGATGCATGATGGGCAGAGCCAGCTCAGTGAGGGCGACGATCTCGTCGGGCGGGCCATCGATACTTCCTGCGTTCCAGCGCACATCGCACTGGGCGAAGAGATTGGCCAGGTGCTGGACCGAGGGAAGGGTGTGGCTCCACAGCCCCGCATCCCGCTGGAGAGCATCCACAATGGTCGGGGTGCCCGAACGTGACGGGCGCGGCCTGCGATGGCCCCGTGTCTCGCGTGGAGACCGCCTGCCGAAGATGCTTGCCCGTCTCCTCTCCTCTTGGCGTGCGGCGGACGGTCCGGCCCCCGCCGGAGCAACTCGGGCCCGCGTCTCGGAGACCACCTTCCGGTGGTCCAGCTTCAGCGGCCGGCGCATGGCGTCCGTGAGTTGCTCGATGAGGCGACGGCGTCCCTCGTACGTGGCGGCGATGCGGTAGCGCTTGTCCAGCAGGGCCTGGATTGCCGCAGCATCGTGGATCGCCACCGCGTCAGCGGTCAACACCAACCGCATGGGGAAGACATAGCCTGCAGCCCTCTCAGGGTCGGTAGCGACGAGTTCAGACAGTGCGCTCAGTGCCACCGGGCCATCCTGGCGCAGGCGGTCGGTGGGCACGGGAGGTAACCCATGGCCTCCTCGGACCGCTGCGAAGAGTAAGGCGGCGATGGGTCCGTCGGCAAGCCGCGGCCTCCGATCCGGCCGTCCAGTCGACTGCAGGGTGAACGCCACGGGCCCGATTGCCGATTCCGTCTGAGGGTAGATCGTGATGATCGCCCGGAGCACACTGGCGAGCCCAGGGAGGGTGGACTCCTGACCTGGACGATAGGCGCTGCTGATCACCACGGCGAGCAGGGCTGCACCGCGTGGGGACGCAGGAAGCCCTGCATCGGCCCAGATGGCCCGTGCCGAAGAGCGGGCGGCGGCGCTAGGCAGCTGGAGGTGGGGCAGCGGCACCAGAATCTCCTAGATCGAAGAGTTCCATCTGCCCCTCCCGCTGGCGGATGCGCGGATTGAGGTCGGTGCTCCGCCGACGGCGGGTGCTGTTAGTGGTACCATCCGGTCCGCTCCTCGCTGCTGAGGCCGTTCTCGGTGCCGCCCCGGTGGTTGCGGCCGATGGGCCAGTTCCCAGAGCTGCCTCCAGCTCCGCTAGGAGTTCCCGCCGCCACCGCCTCGTGGTGAGAGGTGCGCTGGCAGCCCGCTCGATCACCTCGTCTGCCTTGATTGATGCCAGCGGCTCGATGCGGATCCGCCGGGAGACGTACACCGCGGTGAGCTCTGAGATCCACCCAGCCCTGAAGGCTCTCCATGCCTGGGGGCAGGTCTCGGCCAGGGCTGCCACCGTTGTGAGTTGCGAGATTCGGGCGTTCGTCCAACCGACCCTTGCGGCGATGTCCGCAGCAGTCCAACCTCTACTAATGAGAGTAACTACCTGGTCCACGCGGACGATGGGGTTGCGTCCGGCCAGTGCGTACGAACTGGTCGCCCGAAGCACCGCGAGCGCCGTCTCCTCAGGCGTCGTCGTGACGAAGATCTCAGCCTGGACCACGGCGCCGACAGCCGCTGCGGCGGAGATGAGCCGCTCGCCCCGCAGCGTGATCAGGCCGCCATCGGCACCCTTAACCACAAGGGGGTTGGGGAACTCGAGGCTCCAGCTCTTAAACAGTTTTATTTCCGCTGAGGTGGCCCGACGGCGTGTGAGTTGCCGCACCTCGTTGACCCTAAGGCGACAGAGGCCATGCGAACTAGGTTGTCGCTGTGAACTCGTGTCCCGGTGAACAGTAGAGACTTTCAGTGGCCGCGTCCCAGGCCAATTGATAGCCGCGTGATCCACTGGCGAAGGGGTCTTGGGCGGCTGGCGACCCTCACCCACCAAGGGGCGGAGCTGGGCCAAGCTCCAGTCCTCGCGGTGATTGACGCCGCTGTCCATGCTCTCGCGCGGGGCGACCTCGGCCGGCGCTCTGGCACCCTTGGGTGGTAGCGGACCCTTCCGAGATCCTTGGCTTAGTTGCGGACCCGGAATAGGCGTTGAGGCCACCTCTGCCACTGGCCTAAGCGCAGAACTCGGAGGGTCTGTCTGATCACCGGGTGTCATCACCGTCACTACCGCAGGCTCGGGGCTCTTGACACGAAGGGCCGGGCGTACCTCACTGGGGCCAGCTTTGCCGTTCCCAGGCGTCTCGGCGAAGCGGAGCTGGGTGCCGACCCCTGGGACTTGCGGCGCGGCCATCTGCTGGTACTGGGACGCCTCTAGGTACCCACCCTCTGAGAGTGCCTGCGCGTCGCCGGCTGGCGGGCCCATGCTCCTCGCGGCCATCAGCCGCGCCCTCCCCGCTCCTGCCCGAGCCCGGCCCGGACTCTTGCCTCCTTGGCGCGGAGATTCCGGTAGTCGAGGACGTCCCGGATCGAATGCCCCATGTGAGGCAGTGCCTCCATTACCACCTGGACCACACGGCCCGCGGCAATTAGGATGTCGCCCTCAAACTCTGCCGGCGGCTCGTCGAGGCGCTCCGCCAGCTCAGCCGCCCCCATCACCCGACCCTCTCGTCGTCGCCCTCGGCGGCCAGAAGCAACGCCAATTGGCGGGGGGTCAGCTCCACCGAAATCGTAGTCTCCCCATCGCCGCCCCGCCGGGGGAGCCATGCGGCGGCGGGGCGGCGATGGGGCTCAGGGTCCATCGTGTGATGCGGCCCTAGCATGGCTCTGAGATCGTCGACCGAATACCTGACAATATGCCCGGTCAGATGGACGCCCTCTATGTCGCCTCGCGCCTCCAACCGCCGGAAACTCCTGAGGGAGATATCCAGGATCTGCGCGGCGCGCGACGCGCGCACCAAGAGTTGGTCGGATGGGCCGACGCTGTGCGTGACACACAACCGTAGCGATGGGGCGGGCACGACGCGATTGTAGCATATGCTAAGGGGTGCATCCGCAAATCGGACTGGGGCGGTCGTTGGCGCGGCTCCATCTGATCGCCCCTGGTTGCGCGAATAGACCACCACCCTGTAGTCTTAGGTCAGTCTTGGCGCGCGAGATTAAGGAGAGAGCTATGGCGACGACAAGGGACGCCGGGCGGGCCGATGCAAGTACAGGTACCCGTACGGCTCCGGCGGGTTCGAGAAGCACCTCGGAGTCCCAGCCGATCCCGGCTACGCGTCGCTCCCCTGCGGGTCGCAAGATCCAGAAGAAGATGCCGGTGATCTGGGAGGACGGCTCGGTCAGCCGTCCATCAGCTCGGGGCTCTAGGGCCATTCAGCCGCCACCCGCTCGTGGGCCTATCACGTCTCGCCTGCCGCTGTCTCGTGGCGCGGACGACCTGGCTACCGTGGCCACTACCGCGATCGGGGAGTTCTGGGAGAAGTTCCACCACTACCACAGGCTGCAGGCCGAGTTGGAGAAGCTGTACCTGTGGTTCGAGGAGTTCGAGCAGATGTTGGGCCGTGACAATCAGGAGCTGGAGCGGATTCTCTCCGGGGTGCAGGCGGCCTACGGGCATTCTCCCGAGGCCCTCGGTAAGCCCAGCCCCAAGCGGTCCGGCCGGACCCGGCCCATCGTAGCTGAGCCTACTGGACGCAGGACCACCACAGCCAAGCCTCGATAGCCGCACCATCGCCCGCGCTCTCCTCAGGGCGACGCAGCTCAGGTGGGGACGGATACCGAGAAACGCGGCCCAGATCCTCTGCACGCCCAAGGCGCGCGTCCGGACCTAGCCTCGACCAGCCCGCCGGGGCCGGGGTCGGACCCCCGGGTTTGTGGAGCAGCAGTGGAGCAACGTGAGGCACCTGCTGGCACTCCCTGGCACTCTGATCGGGCCGCTGTGAGATCGCCTGGCACCCCCTGGCACCCCCTGGCACTTTAGTGGTGCGGTCTTGAAAACCGCTAATGCTGCAAAGCATTCCGGGGTTCGAATCCCCGTCCCTCCGCCAGTTTGAGATCAGCGGCGACTTAGCTCGGTGACTTCCGGTCCGCCGTTGTGCGGATCTGACGGCAACCGATCCATGCTGCCTTCCTTGCGGCGCCGATTGGCGTCGCGAGCAACCACCGCTCCAAGAGTCCGGCCTCCGCAGGAGGCAGGCTGGGAGTGGGAGGCAATCTCGCCACCAACACCGGCGGCCTGTTCTGCTCTTCCCGGTGAGATGAGAACAGACGCGATCCGCGCGACTGCGGACGTTCGGGTCCCTGAGCTGCGCGGGCAGCGAGCCTTGGAGGCTGGGACTAGTCAGGCGCTGACCGCGCTGACCCAGAGTCCCATTCGCTGCTTGACGTAGTCTGCGTCTGCCAGCCAGATCGCTCCGTGCCCCTCACGCCAGAGCTGGCCCCATGGCTCCCGTCCGGATCTGTGGCCCCGCCGGAGGAGGTCGTACATCGAGCGGATCCTTGGGACAAGCAACGCCACGAACTCTTGGCGGTCTCGTTCGTCGAGCCCGTAGGCCTCAACAAGGCTGGCAAGCCTGCTGGCGGCCTCAAGGTCGCGGACTGAGGAGCCTGCAGCGAGCGGCACGAAGCCGTGCGCGGCATAGGCGAGGTCCCAGAGCCGTGACCCTGGGCCGGCTCCGTCCCAATCGATGAACGTGAGACCGGACGGGCTGCGAACCAGATTCCAAGGGGCGAGGTCGTGGTGGCAGATCAGATCCTCACGATCAGGACGAATGGCGACGTTCCACATGGCTCCCGGTGGAGGCGTAAACGAGGTGACGGCATCATGGAACTCGCGGATCATCCTGCCGGTTTCAGCCACGCGCCCCTGGTCCAGATCCAATGGATTCGGATCCACGTATCCCTCGACGAAGGAGAGGACCTGCCTGCCCGCTTGGTCGTAGCCGAGAGCTCGCGGCGAGCCCTCATATCCGACCCGTTCCAGATGCAATAGGAGGGCGTCTACGCTCGACGACCATGGGCCTGCTGGGCGGTGCACTGTGTCGCCCACGCGCATCACCCCGGCGGCAACATTGCCGCCGTAGAGAGGCTGCTCAGTACGCTTGGGATGCACCGTCCAAGAGTGTAGAGGGAGCGTCTTCACTGGCCGCAGGGCGCAGGCCTACGCCTGTTGGGTCGGGATGGCCCTTGGCGAGGGCGGCGCTGGGGCCCGGACTCGGAGCCGATCCCTGGGTCCGTGCGAGAATCCGACGGTGATTCGAGCGGTGTCGGGGTGGAGGAGCCGGGTCGGGCCACTTCGAGAACGAGACTTCCGCATCCTGTTTGGAGCCCGGTCGCTGGCCTCGATTGGCGGCTCCATGACCCCGATTGCGATCACATTCGCGGTATTGGAGGGACTGGGGTCGGCGGCGGCACTCGGGGCGGTGCTGGCGGGTGGGACTGTGGTGGAGATCGTCCTGGTGCTAGTTGGCGGCGCATCCTCGGACCGCATTCCGCGTCGAACCGTGGTGATCGTGAGCGACGTCACCCGGGCGCTGGCCCTCCTCTGCACCGGCGCTCTGCTGCTGACAAGGCACGGTTCAATCTGGGAGCTCGCCATCGCCTATGCCGTGGTTGGGGCCTCAACCGCGTTCTTCCATCCTGCCATGACCGGGCTGATCCCAGAGACTGTGTCGTCCCAGCACCTTCAGGCGGCCAATGCCCTGCGCGGCCTCTACGTGTCGCTGAGCTTGGTAATCGGGCCGGCGCTCGCCGGTCTTGCGGTGGCGCTGGGCTCACCGGGATGGGCTGTGGTCGGCGCTGGCGTGACCTACGCTATCTCCTCTGTTCTCCTGTTGCGCATGACCGCGGGGAGGACCCCGGCTGCGGCGCCGTCGCCCGTATTGCACCAGCTTCGAGCAGGCTGGAAGGAGTTCTCTTCCCGGAGCTGGCTGTGGAGCGTGGTCGGGCAGGCCTCACTCTGGCACATGATTGTCTGGGCGCCGTTCTTCGTTGCCGGCCCCGTGCTCGTCCTCGCTCATCTTGGCGGCGCGTCCACCTGGGCTTGGATGCAGAGTCTGGGCGGCGCGGGAGCGATCCTGGGGTCCATCGTCGGACTCCGCCTCCGGCCACACAGACCATTGGTCGTCGGGCTGCTTGGCACTCTCGGCTTCGTGCCGGTGCTGGTGGGGCTCTCAGCCCAAGCTCCAGTGGCCGTGATCCTGATCGTCTCACCGCTCATCGGGTTGGGGCCGGCACTGTTCACGGTCATATGGGACACCAGCATTCAGCGCGACGTGCCAGCGCAGGTCCTATCCCAGGTCAGCTCCTACGACTACTTCGGATCAGTCGCCATCCTGCCAATTGGGTACGCCGTTGCCGGGCCCCTGGTGCTCGCGATCGGGCCACGGGCCATGCTGTGGGGGGCAGCGGTGGCCGCGTTGGTGTTGCCCCTGGCAAACCTGATGGTCCGCGGGGTCCGGCAGTTTGGTGCGGCGCCCATAGCGGTGGTTTCCGACCCTCGGACGAGCTGATCGGTCAATGGTGTGAGCGCGCAGCCGCCCCGGTTTCTAGCCACCGGCGGGCCCCGAGTCGAGCCCTGGAATCCACCATTGGACCGGAGAGGCTTGCTTGGGCTGACTCATCCGTGAGTGAGCCGACCAACGGGGGGCCACCACTGCCGGCTCCCAAGCTCACCCGGGTTGAAAGCTGGTGAGCCGGCCATTCGTGCATGTGTATCCGTAGGTGGTGCCGCCGACGGTCACGTGCCCTGCAGCTTGCTGGGAGGACACTGATCCGCTGCTGGTCATCCCGCTTCGGCCGCTGGCAGACCCGAAAAGAGTCCAGATCGGAACACTGCTCTGCACGCCGCCCGGCATGCACCCGACGACAGGCCCGCTGATGGACAGTGCGCTGAGAGGGATGAGGCCTAAGGAGAGCAGCAACCCTGCCCCGATCAGGAAGTGCCACCCGACGAAGGGCTGCTGGTGGTAGACGAGCCGGAGGCGGATTACCAAGCAGGCGATGGCAGCGAGCAGAAGGCCCAGGCCGATCGAGAATATCGTGAGGAATCCCCACAAGAAGAGCAGCGCCGTCAGTACCGTCAACCAGGAGCGCAGTCCGTTGGCGTCCCGGGCGGCGACGTAAGCGCCGACCATGGTCAGCACTCCGCAGAAGGCGGCGACGGCCACCACAGAGCCCGGCATGGCGTAATTGGGTTCCCGCCACTCCTGGCCGATCAGGACTGCGGTCCGTGCGGCGAAGGCGACGGCCAGCAGCGCGAGAGCCACCAAGGCCACTTGAGAGGAACCCTTGCTTCGATTGCCTGCCGCCACTTGAGCCTGCCTCATCGGAGGGGGTTCCAACAGCTGCCCGCGTGGCGACCGCGCACTGCCTGGCGGGTGGCCCGGCCCGCGTCCGTCGCAAGGGCCGGCGTTGGCTGCTCCGGTCGCGGTCTCTGGCCGCGCGGTTGCACCTTGCGCTCGATAGTGCTGCAGTTCAACCGGGACTGGGTCCGGAGGTTCTGGTTGACGGTATGGGAATACCCTCTCGCCAAAGGCTCGCGTCCCTCCATGGACGCGATAGTACGCCGCCCACGCCATCGATGGGTACCGGGTAGGGGTGCAGGTCAGGACGAACCTCCAACACTGGTGGGCAGAGCTATCGGAAACACCCGCACTTGGCCACGCAGCCCCAGAACTCAAGCGCGGAGGCGACGTTCCCGAGCGGCTGGAAACTCGACATCGGCTAGTTCTGCTGAGCGACCGGATAGCCGCACTTGAGGGTCTCCGGACGAGCTCACTCCCGCGTCACGGTTGGTCACCGCGCTCGGGATCGGTCTGGTCGGGTATTGCATGGTGAGCGAAGTGAAGAGGCCACAGCCATGAGCCTGCTCTTGATCGTCTACGATCGGGAGGCGGGACGGTTGGTCGACGTGCACCAGTTCAGCCCGTCTCAAGGTGAGGCCGCCGTGAAGGCTAGGCTTGACTTGTGGTTAGGAGCGTCTCCGAGCACGGAGGTAGTGATCCTGGGGGCCGAGTCTGAAAGCCAGTCTCGCACTACCCACGCTCGCTACTTTGGGGACGAGGCTGTAGACGCCTTGGCCAGCGAGGAGAAGTCCAGGCTGATTCCTCAGCGTGCCTAGTCGGGGGGCTGGTTGCGTCGCCTGAGTTGAAGAGCTGGCCGAGGTTCGGACATCAAGCGCAGAGGAGGCGGCCCAATGATCAGCTACAGGCCCAGTCACCAAGCTGGCGAACTCGGAGATCTCCAGCTTGGCTGCGCCACGGCCTGTGGCCGCCGATTGTTCGACTCTCGTGGTCGCGAAGCGCCGTGGCCTTGCAGACGCCGCGACGCCTGAAGACAAGCTCGTGGATCTCCCTAACCAGGGCGGTGACTCGTCAACGCAACCACGCGGTTCCTCCCCTCCTCCTTCCCGTTGTATAGCGCTTCGTCCGCCTGCCTGATCGTCCGCTCCGCGTTGCCAGATCCGACGTGCTCCGCAATGCCGACAGTGACGGTCACCTTGACCTCTTTGCGTTGCCAGCGCACGTGGGACTCCTCCACAGCGCGTCGCAGCCTTTCCGCCAGTCCGAGCGCCCCCTCCATACCTGTCTCCGGCACTATCAGAAGGAACTCCTCGCCGCCCCATCGTGCGATCTGGTCGACTTCCCTGACCACTCCCCGAAAAACGCTCGACACGTGCTGCAGCACTAGGTCGCCGCACTCGTGGCCGTGATGGTCGTTGACGTCCTTGAAGTGGTCGATGTCCGCAAGGATGATCGAGAAAGCCCTTCTGCTCCGCTTGGACCTCAATATTTCAGAGTTCAGCGCCTTGATCATGCCACGTCTGTTGTGGAGGCCCGTCAGAGGATCTGTCATAGCCGTGAGATACATCTGAGCGTTCAATTCGTGCATCTGCTTGTTCCGATCTGCCAGCTCCTTGTTGGCGAGATCGAACTCGGTGGTACGTGCCGCGACCATTTCTTCCAGATGCTGCTGGTACTCCAGGACCGCGTGTTCCGCCCGCTGGCGATCAGTGATGTCTCGGACGGACTCGATTGCGCCGACGACGTTGCCGTTGCTGTCGTAGATGCGGGAGGCAGTCCCGAAGACATAACGGTCGATCTTGGGCAGCATCGTCTCCACGGAGATGAAGTTCGTGCCGCGGCGAAGAAGCTTGTCGTAGTGACGCTCGACGACTTCGTCGGGCACCGTGACAAGGTCAATTAGGATCGGCCTCCTGTCCCCGTAGAAGGGGATGGCGTACTCGTAGTTGCCCTTGCCAATCATGTCTGCGGCCTTGACCCCGGTCATGTCCTCAACGGCCCGGTTCCAGAGGAGGACCTTGCCCTCGGTGTCTATGACGAAGGTGGCATCCGGGAGGAATGCGATGACCTCCTCCAGGCGCGTCCGAGACTCCAAGACCGCTTGTTCCGCCCGCTGGCGATCGGTGATGTCTCGGACGGACTCGATTGCACCGACGACGTTGCCATTGCTGCCGTAGATGAGGGAGGCCGTCCCGAAGACATAGCGGTCGATCTTGGGCAGCATCGTCTCCACGGAGATGAAGTTTGGTCCGCGCCGAAGAAGCTTGTCGTAGTGGCGCTCGACAACTTCGTCGGGCACCGTGACAAGGTCAATGAGGATCGGCCTCCTCTCGCCGTAGAAGGGGATGGCGTACTCGTAGTTGCCCTTGCCAATCATGTCTGCGCCCTTGACCCCGGTCATGTCCTCGACGGCCCGGTTCCAGAGGAGCACTTTGCCCTCGGTGTCGATGACGAAGGTGGCATCCGGGAGGAAGGCGATCACCTCCTCCAGGCGCGTCTGGGTCACGGCGTCGTCCACAGGCGCAGCCCCTCTTCCTCGTCCGGTCCTTGCTTGGGTCGAAGCGTCGCCATCTTGCCAGGTCGACGTCGTCGTGCTCGAGGCCGACGGTCCTCGCCCGGCAATCGCACTGCGTCCTCAGCCACAGGGAACCTTCCGTTTCGACTCTATCAACCGAAGTCTATTCGTGACGCTAGGAGAGCAGCGGCCTGCGTGGGCTTTCTCGCTCTTCTGCTCCATCCGTCGGTGCCCTGAGCAGGTGAAATGCGAGAAACACCACATCTCCCCCATGTTGCTCGGGCACTCTGGGACTTTCGGCGCGCCGAGAAATGCGTACCGACTGGCAAGTAGCTTGAGCCCTCCGGCAGCGTCTCGTCGCAGAACCGCACCACGTCGTCGAAGAGTTGGTCGTGCCGGTCGGCCATGCCCAGAGTCGGCTTCACCCCCAGTCAGGAACTGTCTGCTGGTCATGCTCCGGAGCCGGTTTCTACTCACGCTACCTCATCCGCCAAAAAACACCAGCTACCTAGGTGAACGGTACGACATATGGTGCCAGCGTCCAGTAGTCGGGCCTTCATCTTATGCCGGTATCACACAGCACGTTGGCTTTGGTCAGAGTTGAGGCGTCGACCACGATCCGGAGTACTGGGCATCGTGGCCATACGGCGGTCTGAACCGCCACGAGATAGGTGCCCTGAGCGACGTGGACCAGGTACCTGCCGCGGCTATCGGACCGTGTCGAAGCTGCCACCTGCCCCGACACAGACATGACCCGCACCGTCGTCTGCAAAGGCCGATCAGGACATGGCGAGCCGGCCTGCTCCACTGGGCAGGTCGGTCCGGCCATCACGGTGCCCGCAACGGTGCCGGAGCTGGCGGCTGGGAGCTCACCGCAGCTGAGGAGGAGCGCGCCGCCTGTCATGAGCGCCAGCGTCGCCCACCAGACTCTGCCCATTACGTGGCTCATGATGGCACGAAAGGTGGGGGATCGGAAGCTACGGCCGGCTCGGAAGCAGGCGCTTCCTGTCCACTGGTCTTACAGAGATGAGCACCAGAACCCCCACGCACGATCACGGAACGGTGCTCCAATGAACCGTCGCGAACTGGCCAAGACCTTGCAAGCCCAGCTGCTCTACGACGGCGACCCGAGCGATCCCGGCTTCTCCAGCTTTGGCTTCGGTGACGAGAAGCTCCAGCAGATCTCCGGGCTGATCCGCCAGACGTTCGGGGCCGGAGAGGGTGTAGCGATCGCTGGGTTCGGCCAATCGAGGGTCAGCGCGCCGGTCAAGGTAGTCCTTCCAGGAAGGTCCCCTTCTACCAGGCCAGTGCTCTCAAGGTGGCCGTTGCCTCCCCGCGTGTCCGCCGGCTGACTACCCAACGCCCCGCCAGAGCGACCGGCCCTGAACACTCTCTGGGAACGGTGGGGTCGGTGCCCTTCGAGAGCTTCCTCTTCGACCGCATCGAGATCGATGGTGCGTCCTACGGGCACGACCTCGTCACCGACTGAGGCGCTATTCCTCGACGAAAGGAGAGGGCTTCCAAGGAGTCCCCGGCAGCCGCCAGCCAAACGTCCCCCTCGATCAAGGAAGACATACCGTGGGGCTGCCGCCGGCTGGTGGCCGGAGCCCAGGGCGCCCTGCCAGCGGTGGACGACGTCCTGCAGGAGGCCAAGTGCCACAACGTGGAGTTGCTGAGGGTGCCGACCGAAGGGGCGATCGCCATCCTCAACGGTGGCGGCAGGCCCGCCAACGTGATCCTGCACCTGACCTGCTGAGCCTCAACAGCTCATAGCGGCGCCGCAGCCAGCGATCCGCAGGTGGACTCACATGGATGAGGATGCCCCCCGTCGGGCCCGAGGCAGCTGCCCACGGACTGGCTCTCAAGCAGGTCGGCGAGAACGTGCTGATGATTGAGGATGCGGTCACACGGGTCAACAGAGCCCGCGCGACCATCCAGCGAGGGCCAGGACGCGTCCGGCGGGCGCCGCCTGAGCGGCGGTTGGGCCGGGCTGGCCAGGGGCAGTCGCGGCGCTGCGGCTCGCCCCCAGACTCGATCGGTAGGGCGTACCGCGAATCGGACCCACGACCGGCCGTCACCTGTTGTTGACTGGCTCCTCAGCCACCCGGTAGCCTTGGAGCCCACATGTCGACGGTGCCTTTCCAATACGTTCATCACTTGGTAACCGTCCCGGTTCTCGTAGAGGGCACCGAGGCAACTCTTGTGCTCGATTCGGGCATCGGCCTGACACTTATCTCCAGCTCACTCGCAGCAGCGGTCGGCTGCGAGCTGACGGGCGCCACTTATTCGGGCCGCAGGATGTCCGGGCAGCAGGTGACGATCCCACTGGGGTCCGTGGGTTCACTCACCGTCGGGGACCACCGTGATGAGAGCCCGGTCGTCGGCGTCTTCGACATCGCCGGTCTTGACGGAGTCGACGGCTTCCTTGCCCTGGACTACTTTCGACTCGCGCCGCTGACGGTCGACTACCAAGCCAGAGTGATTGTGCTGGAGGATGCCGACTCCATGGCTGCCCGGGCTGGAGCCGCGATAGCGGTCGACGTGCGGGTGGAGCAGGATGCGCACTCTATCGCGGTCTTCCTCCCCCTCGACGTGCTCGGTCGTGCGTCGCTGTGGGTCGAGGTCGACATGGGCAGTGACTCGTTGATCCTGAACGCGGCGCTTGCAGACGAGCTTGGGATCAACCTGAACGACGCTACCACTCGGAGAGTCGACGGTCGGGATGAGACCGGTCACGAGTACTCCCGATACTTCACTCAGTTCCAGGGCGTGGTGAACGTGACCGGTGCTTCCTCCATTGGCCAACGGGATCCCGAGGTGATGTTCCAAGACATAATCTACGATGGGCTGGTGGGCGATGCGTTCCTCCGGAACTTCACCGTCACATATGACCTTCCCAACGCTCGTATGGTGTTTGCGCAGCAGGAGGGGTTGCCGACTGTTGCCAGAGGAATGCGCTTCAGTAAGCGATGATGAACTTAAAGGCGTCGGCGGGACTGCGAGCCATTCATCCGGCGACCGCATATTTAGGAGGCTCGTAGCAGTAGGTCAGGGACGGGAGACTCCCCGTGCCGGCGCGCCGGGCCGTGGGCCTGGTCCTGGGCTTGGCCGACGCGCCCGGCTCAGCCGCCACCGCCGGTAGCGTCGTCGTCTCCGCCCGCGTCTCCTCGGCGGTCCAGAGCGTCGACATCGACCAGTAGGTGGCCCGGGTCACAAGGCGTTGCGGACGGGCTCTCGGTTGGCCGTGGCGGCAGGCCCCACACCGTGAGCGCGACCACGCCGACTGCTGGCGGTCGACCCCACCCCAGTCGACGACCTGGGGCGGGATGTGACCGAGATCCTCAGCTCGCTGTGCGCCCGGCTCCATCGATGGCGGTCCGCAGTCGCGGCCGGGGACGCACCTGTAGCGGGAGCGGCGTCGGGAATACCCGCCCCACAAGACCCGAACTGGATTCCTCAGGAGCCCGCTATTGCCGCTGCCTGAGCGTCCCTGAGGCTCGCAACCGCAAGACCGATGCGGCGGCCGGCCTCGGACGCGGGGGCGTGCAGCTGACCGCTGGGATCGAGCTCGTCGATCACCGTGGGGTCTAGGACATGGACCTGAGTACGCTGACCGTCCCAGCGGATCGCCACGCCGCAGGGCAGCATGGTGCCGACCTCCGGGTCCAGGCTCAAGACCTGATCGGCGATGGTCGGGTTGCAGATGCCGAGGATGAGGTATGGCTCGATGTCCTTCCCGATCTTCTCCCGGAGCGTCTTTTGGACGTCGACCGTGGTCAGGACGCCAAACCCCTGCGCCGCGAATGCCTCTTGGACGGCGGCCACCGCGACCTCGAAGGGGTTCTCGAGACTGACGCTGTTCACGTACTTCATGGGACTGCCTCCTGCTGGTACGGACGATATCGAGGCGGTGCCTGCGGCGACTCCCAGACTCCGGCCGGGCTGCGGCCTGTACCTTCCGGCCACTTGTGCCAATTGTCCCGCAACCTAACCACTGGCACGCGTGAGCATCTCCGTTCACTCCAGCCAGGGGGCGGAAGGACCTCTTCGTGCAGCGCCACCGATGCTCGCTGCACCTCTTGGGCTCGTCGCTATCGGCCCACGCGCCAGCTCCGACCACGGGGCCCAGCGGGTGCCCGGCAGGTCCATGCGGGCGCCGCACTATGCCGAACCAGCGAGGCAGGGCCGGAGCCCAACGAGCCGGCTGCGGCAGCTGATGGCCGGGACGGACGGTGACACGAAGTCGGTCCGCCCGCTTTGGGGAGGTGCGGGTGTCGGGATAGCGGACGTGGTGCGGTCCTCGACAGCGGGTCGAGGGCGCGCCCGCTGTCGCCGCTCAGATCAGGTCCGAGTGCCATTTCGTCCTCCGGTCCGCGACTCGCCCCTCGCCCTTCACGGCCCCTCGATCGCGCCCTCGTCGTCCGACGAAACTGAGCTGTGCTGGGAACCAAGGGGCCGGGTGGCGTCGGATGCACCGACCCGGGCGCGGTGCTCCCGGCGTCGTCGAGTCGCCTTGAGGACGGGCTCGTGCTCCCCGCTCGGAGCCCGATGCGGTGGACGGACCGGGACCATCGACGACTCTAGTGTAGTGTCTCGGTTTTAGCTTGGCAGTTGGGAGAGGGCCACCCGACCGCGGCGTACCTTCTCGAAAATCTCCTCGGCCGTTGCTGTCCACACGAACGGTGTGGGGTCATCGTTGTTGGCTT